>SHWN01000010.1 GCA_009693795.1 Acetobacteraceae bacterium | reverse complement strand
CCTGGAAGAAAGGCTGCCAGGTAATGATCGAAGGCCCCGGCCATGTGCCGATGCACAAAATCAAGGAAAACATGGACAAGCAGCTGCGCGAATGCAGCGAGGCACCATTCTATACGTTAGGCCCTCTGACCACCGACATCGCGCCGGGTTACGACCACATCACCTCCGCCATCGGGGCCGCGATGATTGGCTGGTTCGGAACCGCCATGCTCTGCTACGTCACGCCCAAGGAACATCTCGGCCTGCCCAACCGCGACGATGTGAAAGTCGGCGTTATCACCTACAAGCTCGCCGCCCATGCCGCCGATCTGGCCAAAGGCCATCCGGTCGCGAAACTGCGCGACGACGCGGTATCGCGCGCACGCTTCGAATTCCGCTGGCAGGATCAGTTCAACCTCTCGCTCGATCCCGACACGGCGCGCAACTTCCACGACGAAACCTTGCCGAAAGACGCCCACAAAGTCGCGCATTTCTGCTCCATGTGCGGGCCGAAATTCTGCTCCATGAAAATTACCCAGGATATCCGCGCCGACGCCGAACGCATGGCAGGACTGGAAGCCAAAAGCGAAGAATTCAAAGCCAAAGGCAAAGAAATCTACCTCCCCGAAAGTGCCGCCGAGTAACGGCGGCGCGCGGCTCATATTGGGGGGTTCGGGGCAGAGCCCCGACCTTCCTTTCGGCAACCCCCCGAGACACCCCCGTATCAGCCACCCGACACCGTTGCCACGCGGGGTATACGGACGGGGAGATTGAGGGCGGCGGCAGTGAAGCCGACGAGGACGGTCGCAGCGAAGGCGATGCCATACCTGCTGCTATATTCGAAGATGAGGCCTCTGACCCAGGCGCCGACGAAGCCGCCGATCTGGTGGCTGATGAAGCACATGTCGAACAGCGCGCCGAGATCGCGGATGCCTTAGAGGCCCGCAATCACGCTATTGATCAGCGGCACAGTCCCGAGCTAGGTGAGACCCTTGGCGATGGCGAACGGAACTGCCGGGGGTAAGCGCGGCCGCTTGCTCGGCGGGAAGGATGCGGCTGTCAAGCTCGTACTCGCGGGCGATTTTAGCCGGATCGCGGGTAACGAACAGCACACCGCTGCGGCAAAAACCACTATCGGTATTGGTGGTCTCCGCCATGACGTCCCACAGACCCATCGCGTGTTTGATCGGGGAATTTCGCCCTTGTCGCACCCCTGCTGGCGGCACCAGCCCCAGTTGCGGCTGGATTGCTCGGCGCCGATATGGGCTTTTTCGACCAGGGCGGCGGCGCAACCCGCTATGCCCGCGCCGATCACAACCTCATCCGCTTGCGCCAGCAGAGCCGGATCGAATTCGATACGATCGACGGCCGGTGACATATTTACTTGCGGAGGCGAATGGTCCAGTCGCGCAGAGCTTCCAGTTGCGCGCAGATCATGCCTTGCGTGGTTTCGTCGGTCAGCATGAGATTGGCATCGAAGCGCGAGGCGGCGGCGGCAATCATGACTTCTGGCTTGTTCAGCACATGGCCGTTCAAAAACAGAAAGCACTGGCGCAGATGATATTGCGCACGTGCCGTCCCCAGCATGCCACCGGCGGCACCCATGATAGCGATCGGCTTACCATCGAACGGCTGCTCGGGAGGACGCGAGGCCCAGTCGATGGCATTTTTCAACACACCGGAAATAGAAAAATTATATTCCGGAGAGGCAATCAGAACGGCATCCGCCGCCTTGATCGCATCACGCAAAGCCTGCACCGACGGTGGATAGCCCTTAACTTTCTCGTCTTCATTATAAAGCGGGATATCGGAAATAGAAAAAATATTGATATGCATGCCGCCGGGCGCCAGATCTCGCGCGGCGCGCAGAGCTGCGGTGTTGAAAGAGGCCGCGCGTAAGCTGCCGGAAATACCCAGAACGTTCAAGATTTCGCTCCTGAAATTTAACTTTTGGGGCTAGAGCAAGACGCAAACATCGTCGAAATCAAAGCGCGGCGGACGCGGTTTCAGAACAGAAGGATCGCCCACGCCCAGCGCCAGCAGAAAATTGGATTTCCAGCCGCGCTCGGTGAGGAAAATATCGTCCACCGTGGCGTTGTTAAAACCCGACATCGGCCCGCAATCGAGACCCAGCGCACGCGCCGCCATGATCAGATAGGCGCCCTGCAAGGTGGCGTTGCGCACCATCGTGGTCTCGGTGAGATTATAATCCGACGTAAACCAAGATTTGGCACTTGGATTCTGCGGAAACAGACGTGGCAAGTGGTCGTGAAATTTGGGGTCCTGCGCCACGATCACCACCACCGGAGCAGTGATCGTCTTGTCCGTATTGGCCTTGGAGAGCGCCGGACGCAGTCGTTCCTTCGCATCGAACGTCCGCAGAAACAAAAACCGCGCCGGCGAGCAATTGGCCGAGGTCGGGCCGTATTTCAGCACTTTAAACAATGCCTGCAAGGTATCGTCAGGGACGGGCGCATCGGTCCATTTGTCATGCGCGCGCGCAGCGCCGAACAATTGGTCAATGGCCGCCTGATCAAGGGTCGGCATCGAAGAAATTCCTTAGAAATCCACTTGTTCGACAGACTGCACTTCCGGCACATAATGACGCAGCATGTTCTCAATGCCATGCTTCAACGTGGCGCTCGAAGACGGGCAGCCCGAGCACGAACCCTGCATATGCAATCGTACGATCCCGTCACGGAAACCACGGAACACGATATCACCACCATCGCCCGCCACGGCCGGGCGCACGCGGGTATCCAGTAATTCCTTGATCTGTTCGACCACTTCGGCATCGGCAGGATCAACATCCTCGTCCAGCTCATCGTCAGCCGCGCCTTCGAGCACCGGTAGGCCGGCGACGAAATGTTCCATCAACACGCCAAGGATTTGCGGCTTCAGCGCCTGCCAGCCAATTTCCTCGCCTTTGGTGATGGTAACGAAATCACCGCCGAAAAAGACGCGCGCCACACCGGGCAGATCGAACAAGGTGCGCGCCAGCGGGCTACGCCCGGTCGAAGACGCGGCGGCGAAATCCGCGGTTCCGGCCGCCATCACTTCGCGGCCCGGCAGAAACTTCAACGTCGCCGGATTGGGTGTGCCTTCGGTCTCGATAAACATTTCTGTCAGCCCCCAAAAGGCGAATGAGGACCAGTGCGGTCCTTTCTCGCCCTTACATGGGTCGGATTCCTGTTTGTGACAAGGGGGGGACAAGGGGGCAGGGCTTTCCCCGGCGCGGATCAGGGTCGATGCTGCGCGCATGGCGGATAATTCCAACCGAACCAGCGCACGCACCAGGCTGACCGCCTCCATCGTCGCCTGCGCGTTCTTCATGCAAAACCTGGACAGCACCGTCATCGCCACGGCCCTGCCGACCATGGCAAAGGCGTTCGGCTCTGACCCCATTCATATGAATATCGCCCTGACCGCCTATCTGCTGTCGCTGGCGGTGTTTATCCCCTCCTCCGGCTGGATGGCGGACCGGTTTGGCACGCGAGTGATTTTCCGGGCCGCCATCGCGGTGTTCACTCTCGGCTCCGTCCTGTGTGGCCTGTCGGAAAGCCTACCGGCACTGGTGGGGGCGCGCATCCTGCAAGGCGCGGGCGGGGCGATGATGGTACCGGTCGGGCGCATGCTTATCCTTCGCACCACGCCCAAACATGAACTGATCGCGGCCATGGCCTGGCTGACCACACCCGCCCTGATCGGCCCGGTGCTCGGCCCACCCATCGGTGGCTTCATCGTCACCTATTTCTCCTGGCGCTGGATTTTCTACATCAACGTACCGATCGGCGCGTTGGGCATGGTTCTCGTCAGCCTGTTCGTAGAAAATGTGAAAGAACCAGGACACGGAGCACTGGACTGGCGCGGCCAGATCCTGTGCGGCCTTGGCCTCGCCGGGCTGATGTTCGGGCTGCAAACCGTGGGGCGCGGCGTGATCCCACCCGAAATCACCGCCTTGCTCCTCACACTCGGCGCCCTGAGCACTGGGGCCTTTATCTGGCACGCCAATCGCCATCCCGCGCCGTTGATGGATTTTTCCCTGCTGCGGGAAAAAACCTATGCCACAGCGCTCTATGCCATGTCCCTGTTTCGCATCGGCATCGGTGCCATTCCCTTCCTGCTGCCACTAATGCTGCAACTAGCCTTTGGAGAGACCGCCGCACAAAGCGGGATGATCACCTTTGCTTCCTCCGCCGGGGCGCTGGTGATGAAACCCGTCGCCCAGCGCGCGTTGCGCTGGTGGGGGTTTCGCGACACCTTGTTCTGGAACGCACTGCTCTCCGCCATCCTGCTTGCCGCCTGTGCCAGCTTCCGTCCCACCTGGCCGGCCGCCGCGATCTTCGCTGTGCTGCTGGTGGGCGGGTTCTTCCGCTCGCTGCAATTCACCGCCTACAACACTCTCGCCTATGCTGACATCCCACACCCACGCATCAGCGCCGCCACCAGCATGTACAGCACCATCCAACAGGTTGCTCTCACCGCCGGCGTCGCTATCGGCGCCACCGCGTTGGAACTCACCATGCTCGCCGCCCACCATGACACGCCGCAGCCCGTCGATTTCTCCATCGCCTTTCTCGTCATCGCCAGCTTCTGCGCCGCCTCCGCCCCCTTCGCCCGCCTCCTTTCCCGCGACGCCGGGGCCGCGCTGACGGGGCGGGGGGGGTGAGGGGTTAGGAAAGGGCGGCCAGGGGGGGCTTTGCCCCCCGCACGCCCGCAGCCTCGGCGGCGCGAAGGAGGGAAGCGTCAAAGGTGGCGAGGTCGGTTTGGCGGCGTAGGGCGAGTTCGAGGTAGGCGGCGTCCTGGACGGAGAGGCCGTATTTGTGGGCGAGGATGATGGTATGGGACCAGGCGCGAGGGGCGGTTTCCGGGTCTGTCGCGATGGGGAGGGTGGCGAGGTGGTGCAGCGCGATATTGCGTTGGGTTTGGGTGAGAAGGCCACACCGTTCGGCGGCGAGCAGGCTATTGGCGATTTCCAGATGCCAAATGGCGGGGACGATGGCGCCGTCCTCAGCGATGCGGAGGAGGAGCGTGCGGGCTGCTTCGGAATGCCGTTCCGGCAGAATGGCGGCCAGGGCGGCACCGGCGTCGAGGACGATGGGCTTCATGTGCGGCTGTCATCGCGCAGGGCGCGAATCTCGGTGGGGGAAAGCCGGACGTCTTTCGCGGCCAGTTCGGCACGGAGTGTGGTCAGGGCTGCAATGGCGGCGCGGGCGGTAGCGACGTTTTGGCCTTGGCCTTCCGGGATCAGGCGAGCGATCGGGCGGTTATGGCGGGTGATAATAATTTCCTCGCCGCGTTCGACCCGGTCGAGCAGAGCGGAGAGCCTGACCTTGGCGTCGTAGGCACCGATTTTCGTGGGTTCGATGGACATCTTCATAATTTAAACTGGTCTAACGACTGGTGCAATATTGGAGTACATCGAAACAATTAAAAATTCACGTTGCTCCCCCTGTTGCCGCTGGCAAAAGCCCGTGCTAGACGCCGCGCGCCGGGGGAAACCCGGCTTGTTTTTTGTCGCCGCCCTTTCATCCGGCCACACGCGCGCAGGCCCAGTCAAGGAAACCCAGATCGTGGCGTCAGGCGGCACGACCATCTCATCCGGCGGCGGTCTCGTTGATCGTTATGCCGCGGCCCTTTATGCCCATGCCGACGACCAGAATGCGCTCGACGCCGTGGTGACGGAGATGGACGCGCTGGGCCGGCTGATCGATACCAGCCCGGAATTTCGCCGGTTGCTGGATTCGCCGTTGATCGACGTGAACCAGGCAACGCGCGCCGCGATGGCGGTGCTGGAAAGCCAGGGATTCGGCAAGATCGTGCGCGATTTCGTCGGTGTGATCACCGCTAATCGCCGGCTGCGCGCCTTGAGCGGCATCGTCGCCGCCTTCGCTACCCTGGTCGCCGACAAGCGCGGCGTGATCACCGCCCAGGTCGCCACCGCGCATCCACTGACCGACACCCAGCGCCAGGCCTTGCGCGCGCGGATGATCGAAGCCGGCTATGGCAACGTCAACCTGATCGAACAAGTTGATGCCAGCTTGCTAGGCGGGCTGGTCGTGAAGATCGGCGCCCGCCTCTATGACACATCCTTGAAATCCCGCCTCCAGCGCCTGCAATACGCCATGAAGGGAGCCGCCTGATATGGACATCCGTCCGGCCGAAATTTCCGAGATCCTCAAGCAGCAAATCGCGTCGTTCGATACGGAGGCCGATGTAGCCGAAACCGGGCAGGTGCTATCCGTCGGTGACGGCATCGCGCGCGTGTTCGGTTTGCAGAACGTGATGTCTGGGGAAATGGTGCTGTTCCCGAATTCCGGGCTGCGCGGCATGGCGCTGAATCTGGAAACCGACAATGTCGGCGTCGTGATTTTCGGCGATGACCGCGTGATCCGTGAAGGCGATACCGTCGCGCGCACCGGCACCATCGTGGACGTGCCGGTGGGCAATGGCCTGCTCGGCCGCGTGGTTGATGGCCTCGGAAATCCGATCGACGGCAAGGGCCCGATCACCGATGCGGTGCGCATGCGCGTGGAAGTGAAGGCGCCGGGCATCATTCCGCGCAAATCGGTGCATGAGCCGGTGCAGACTGGGTTAAAGGCCATCGATGCGCTGATCCCGATCGGGCGCGGCCAGCGCGAATTGATAATCGGCGATCGGCAGACCGGCAAGACGGCCGTTATTCTCGATACCATCATCAATCAGAAAACCGCCAATGCCGGCACAGATGAGAGCAAGAAGCTCTATTGCATCTATGTCGCCATCGGCCAGAAACGCTCCACCGTCGCGCAGCTGGTGCGCACCTTGGAGGAAAACGGTGCGCTGCAATATTCCATCATCGTCGCCGCCACCGCGTCCGATCCGGCGCCGATGCAGTTCTTGGCACCTTATACCGGCTGCACCATGGGCGAGTTCTTCCGCGATAATGGCCGGCACGCGGTGATTTTCTATGACGATCTCTCCAAGCAGGCGGTTTCCTATCGCCAGATGTCGCTGCTGCTGCGCCGCCCGCCGGGCCGCGAAGCCTATCCAGGCGACGTTTTCTACCTTCACTCCCGCCTGCTCGAACGCGCAGCGAAGATGAATGACGAACTGGGCGCTGGCTCCTTGACCGCGTTGCCGGTGATCGAGACGCAGGCAGGTGACGTATCCGCTTATATTCCGACCAACGTGATTTCGATTACCGATGGGCAAATCTTTCTCGAAACAGAATTGTTCTTCCGTGGCATTCGCCCGGCGGTGAACGTTGGCTTGTCGGTCTCGCGCGTGGGATCCGCAGCGCAGGTGAAGGCGATGAAGCAGGTTGCCGGCCGCATCAAGCTGGAACTGGCGCAGTACCGCGAAATGGCGGCGTTTGCGCAGTTTGCGTCCGATCTCGATGCCTCTACCCAGCAGCTGCTCGCGCGTGGTTCGCGGCTGACGGAGCTGCTGAAGCAGCCACAATACAGCCCGGTGCCGATCGAGGAGCAGGTGGTCGCACTGTTCGCCGGGGTGCGTGGTTATCTGGACAAGCTCGATCTCGGCCGGGTCGGCGCGTTTGAGAGCCAGTTGCTGACGGAGATCAAATCGAAGGCCCCGGAGATTATCGGGGCAATCCGCGATGACCGCGAGATTAAGCCGGAGGTCGAGAAACAATTGATCGCCTTCGTCGACACATTCGCCGCGTCCTTCGTCTGAGCGCATTTTTCACTTAGCAAGGCGCCCCCATGCCCAGCTTGAAGTCGCTCCGTATTCGGATTAACAGCGTTAAGTCGACGCAGAAGATCACCTCTGCCATGAAGATGGTGGCAGCATCGAAGCTGCGCCGCGCACAGCAGCACGCCGAAGCCGCCCGGCCCTATGCCGAGCGGATGGAGCGGATGCTGGGGGCCTTGGCCACATCCGTGGCTGGCAGCCCTAATGCGCCGAAACTTTTGGTTGGAACCGGATCGGACAAAATTCACCTTCTTGTGCCCGTCACCGCGGATCGCGGTCTGGCAGGGGCCTTCAACACCTCCATAGGCCGCGCGACCCGGCTCCTGGCGCGGCGGTTGGAGGCCGCGGGTAAAACAGTGAAAATTTTTCCGGTCGGGCGCAAGGGGCGCGATTTTTTGCGCCGCGAATTATCCTCACGCATCATTGGCGATATATCTTACGCAGCCAAAAAGCGACTGGAGTTTTCCGATGCGCAGGATGTGGCTCATCGCATCACCACCATGCTGAATGCCGGCGAGATTGATATTTGTACCATTGTCTATAACCGGTTCCAATCCGTCATTGCCCAGGTGGTGACGGAGACTACGTTGATCCCGGCGCCCCTTGCCTTGGTGACGGGCACGCCCATCGCGGCGGGAATGCAGGCAAGCTATGAATATGAGCCGGATGAAGAAAGCATGCTGGCGCGGTTGCTGCCGCAGAATCTGGCCATCCAGCTGTATCGCGCGCTTTTGGAAAGTGCCGCCGGCGAGCATGGCGCGCGAATGACCGCGATGGACAATGCGACACGCAATGCCGGAGATATGATCAAGCGGCTGTCGCAAAACTACAACCGCGCGCGGCAGGCCAATATCACGCGCGAACTGATCGAAATTATATCTGGGGCTGAAGCCGTCTAGCGTCCTGTCCGCGAAATTCGGCGTCCTTCGCGGCGCAATTCGTGGATCAGCAGGCCGCTAAAAACTGAGCATAGAGGACACAGGAACATGGCGAAGAACAATGTCGGGCGCGTGAGCCAGGTGCTGGGCGCAGTGGTGGACGTGCAGTTCGAAGGAGATCTGCCGTTTATTCAGAACGCGCTGCTCTCCAAGATCGGCGATCTCAATCTGGTGCTGGAAGTCGCGCAGCAGCTGGGTGAACGCACCGTGCGCTGCATCGCCATGGACAGCACCGATGGCATGGTGCGCGGCCAGGAAGTAGTCGATACCGGCGCTCCGATTTCCATGCCCGTCGGCCCCGGCACTTTGGGCCGCATCATGAACGTGATCGGTGAACCGATCGATGAGCGCGGCCCGATGGTGGCTGCGAAGCGGTATCCGATCCATCGCGAAGCGCCGAGCTTCGAAGATCAAGCGACATCGGCCGAGATTCTGGTCACCGGCATCAAGGTCGTTGATCTGCTCGCTCCTTATCTAAAAGGAGGAAAGATCGGCTTGTTCGGCGGAGCCGGGGTGGGCAAGACCGTGCTCATTCAGGAACTGATCAACAACATCGCCAAGGCGCATGGTGGCGTGTCAGTGTTTGCCGGCGTGGGGGAACGCACGCGCGAGGGCAATGATCTTTATCATGAAATGATCGATGCCGGCGTCATCAAGCTGAACGAGAACGACACCGAAGGATCCAAGGTGGCCCTGGTTTACGGCCAGATGAATGAGCCGCCGGGTGCCCGCGCGCGTGTCGCCTTGTCAGGCCTTACCGTCGCCGAATATTTCCGCGATGAAGAAGGCCAGGACGTACTCTTCTTCGTCGATAACATCTTTCGGTTTACCCAGGCCGGCGCTGAGGTTTCAGCGTTGCTCGGGCGCATTCCCTCAGCGGTAGGTTATCAACCAACCCTGGCGACCGACATGGGCGCACTGCAGGAGCGTATTACCTCCACGAAGAAGGGGTCAATTACTTCGGTGCAGGCGATTTACGTGCCGGCCGATGACTTGACCGATCCGGCGCCCGCCACCTCCTTCGCGCATTTGGATGCGACCACGGTGCTCTCCCGCCAGATCGCGGAGTTGGGCATTTACCCGGCGGTGGATCCGCTGGATTCGACCTCGCGCTCGCTCGATCCGCGCATCGTAGGAGAAGAACATTATCTGGTGGCGCGCGAAGTGCAGCGCATTCTGCAAACATACAAATCCCTGCAAGACATCATCGCCATTCTCGGCATGGATGAATTGTCCGAAGACGACAAGCTCGTCGTCACGCGTGCACGGAAAATTCAGCGTTTCCTGTCGCAGCCGTTCAACGTGGCGGAAGTTTTTACGGGTTTCTCGGGTGTCATCGTGCCGATCGCGGATACCGTACGCAGCTTCAAGGCGATTTGCGCGGGTGAATACGATCATCTGCCGGAAGGTGCCTTCTACATGGTCGGCACCATCGAGGATGCGGTGAAGAAGGCCGAATCCATGGCGGCGAGCGCTTAATTTTGCAGTCCGGCACCAGCCCTTCCCACCCGGCTACCCAGCGAAAGCATACTATTGTGGGTAGCCGGGTGGGAAGGGCTGGTGCCGGACTGCCTTAACACAGGACGAAGCCCTCATGGCGTTGCAACTCGAAATCGTCAGCCCGGAAAAGCTGCTGCTCTCCAAGGCAGTGGAAATGGTGGTCATTCCTGCCGCCGAGGGCGAGATGGGCGTGATGCAATCGCATGCGCCGATGCTGCTGCTGCTGCGTGGCGGCGTGATTGGCATTGTCGAAAACGGGCAAGTCACAGAACGGCTGTTCGTTGCCGGCGGCTTTGCCGAAATCACCCCGGAACGCTGTACTGTGATGGCCGACGAGGCCATTCCGGTGGGCGAGGTGTCCCGCATTGTCGGCGAACAGCGGCTGAATGAGGCGACCGCCGCGCTAGAGGCCGTGGATAAAATGGATGTCGACGCCATCAATGCCGTGATGGATCGCATCCAGTCCGCCCGCGCGATGGTGGACGCGGCAGGCGTCTGAATCTTAGCCAGCCTTCTTTAAACGCCGGCAATTCTTCCCCGTATCGGACGGGACGACGCCCGGGCGGCTTACCCAGGGTGGTTATGCATACGTGGCCGCGTATGCGCGGCGCCTGCGCCGACCCCTCGCAATTAGTAACGCGACGCAGGATGACACGGCTGCCGACAAAACATCGGCGCATAGCGGATCTACCCTGGGATCGCTTTAATCCGAGCTTGGTCGATTCGGCACTCATCACACTGGTGAAGACGGCGGCGATGGTGGAGCGTAATGGCCATGGCTAAGCAATCTGTCTGAATCGGGTCTTTGCCGATGACCGGGATTTCCGCGATGCCGCCGATCGCTGGGCGGTGGAGGAAGTGCAGCACGGCGATACGCTTGGGCGTTGGCCGTTGGGCGATGCTGGCTGATCCCGGTTGGGATTTCGAAGCCGCGGTCGCGCGCTACCTTGCCGAATATCAGATCGCGCTGGATGCCGAGGCCTCCATCCGAGGCTCGCGCAGTGGCGCGCTGATCGCGCGCTGCATGGCAGAGACGGGCACATCCAGCTACTACACCGCCCTGGTCGAGGCTGCCGAAAAGTCGGTGGTGACAAAAATCTGCCAGCGGATCGCGCCAGCGGATCGCGGCAGATGAATTGCGCCATTACAAGCTGTTCTATGGCGATATGCGGTGCTATCGGACTGACCGATAATTAGGCAACTCTAAAAAATTTCTGGGTGACACGGTCCACGCCCTGGACATCAAACACAAGATGCCGAAAATTGGCGCATCTGTTCCCCCTGTCGTTCCCCGGCGTCGTTGCGTGGGAGCGCAACGCAAGAAGGCCAGCCACCATGAGGTTTCTGTCCGCGCTAGTGCTGGCAGGTTTGCTGCTGAGTGCCTCCCCAACCTTCGCGGCGGACGCCGCCAAGGTGGATTCGGGCGATACCGCCTGGATGCTGCTCTGCACCGCCCTGGTCATCTTCATGACCATTCCTGGCCTAGCGCTGTTCTATTGTGGCATGGTGCGCAAGAAAAACATCCTCGCTACCATGATGCAGTCTTTCTCGCTCTGCGCGCTGATCACGGTGGTGTGGTTCGTGGCCGGGTATTCTCTGGCCTTCGGCACCGGCAATGCGTGGATCGGCGATTTTTCCCGCTTCTTCCTCTCTGGGCTGGGAGAAAATTTCGACAAGCCCTTCACCCTCGGCGCTGGCACCGAGGCGGCAGTGGCGACGACGATCCCGGAATCGGTTTTTTTGCTTTACCAAATGGCGTTTGCCATCATCACGCCAGCCGTCGTCACTGGCGCGCTGGTGGACCGGATGAAATACACCGCGCTGATCTTCTTCTTCGTGCTGTGGTCGCTGCTAATATACGCCCCGCTAGCACACTGGGTCTGGAGCCCGCTGGGCTGGCTGAACGTCATGGGCGTCGCCGATTTCGCCGGCGGCACGGTGGTGGAGATCAACTCCGGCGTTACCGGCCTAGTCTGCGCCATCGTGATCGGCCGGCGCCTGGGCTATGGGCAGGACAATATGGCGCCGTTCAATCTGGCGCTCGCCGTAATTGGCGCGGCTATCCTGTGGGTCGGCTGGTTCGGCTTCAACGCCGGCGGATCGCTCACGGCGGGTGGGCGCGCGGGAATGGCAGTACTGGCCACGCAAATGGCCGCCGCCGGTGCGACCCTGAGCTGGGCCGTGAGTGAATGGATCTGGCGTGGCAAACCAACCGTGCTGGGGGCAATTTCCGGGGCGGTGGCCGGGCTGGTCGCAGTAACCCCCGCGGCCGGGTTCCTGTTACCGGGGCCGGCCCTCCTTCTGGGAGTCATTTCCGGACTGATCTGCATGTTGGCAGCAACCTGGCTGAAATTCAAACTGCGCTACGATGACAGCCTGGATGTGTTCGGCGTGCATGGCGTCGGCGGCTTGACAGGCATGCTGTTCACGGGCTGGTTCGCCTATGGCCCCCTTTCCGCGACCGAAGCAACACCGCAAGGCGTCTATATTGGCGGCATGAAACTGTTTGAGGTGCAACTGATCAGCTGCCTAGTGACCATTACCTTTGTCGCCATCGGCACCATGATCCTGCTGCAAATCACCGACCTTGTGATCGGCCTGCGCGTGACCAGCGACGACGAACGCCAGGGGCTCGACGAGGCACTACACGGCGAGAGCCTGGGATAACCGGGCACAGGGGGGATATCCGATGACCGAGATGAGCCCACTCCCGCGATAGCAGTTTCGTCCAGTCCTAAATCGGCTTCGGGCAATGTCATCCCAATCTCGCGGGGCCTCTCTGGAAGAGCGGGGCAGAGGCCCAACCTTTCTTGCCAACCCCGCCAAGCTCGCCTGTTTTCACCCTTGCCGAAGGGAACCTCATCCGCTACACGCCGGCCCTGGAATGCGCCCGTAGCTCAATTGGATAGAGCACCAGACTACGAATCTGGGGGTTAGGAGTTCGAGTCTCTTCGGGCGCGCCACTTCGGTATAAAACCGCGAATACCAGCAGTAGCCGATTCAACGCCTGCGGCGGCGACAGGTCTCCGTAGCAATTCGGTTTTAAACCCATGATGCGAAGCTCGGTCGGGTCGACCATTTCTACTCGCTGCGCTAGTGCGCGCAAATGGCCCCGCCGATAAGTTCTATCTGCGTTCCGGAGTTTGCGGCGAGCGGCGAGAGCGAACCAATGCAAGTTGTCCGGTGTGATCTCAGGCCCGGGGCGCTCTACCGTGGCCGTCGCGCAGTCCGCATCAGCCTGATTGCAGATCGCAGTCAGTTCGGCAATGCGATCTTTAAGTGATTAGTCCGCCACGTTGGCCACGGCAGACCAGAACGGAATTCCTGATGCGCTATACCTCCCCCGCATCCGCAGCACCCTGGTCCTCCCGGAGGTAGACCTTGGCCTCACGTGCGATGTGCCGCCAGCCAGGGGCCGCTAACTATCCTTGGCGCTCACATCGAGGCCGCCATGGAAATGGTGCCAGACGACGAGTTATCCGAGGAAGCGCGTGACCGCATCTGGAACGACGAAACCTTCCTGCTGTGGTTCCTGCCCATTCTGGACCTGCCGGCCACACCGAACGACTGGGTCTATACGACCCACGTTGAGCAAGTCATCCGGCGCCTGATCGTCGGCGATATCGATATCGCCGGGTGTCCGAAGTTCGTCTGGAGACATGGCCTGAGGGCTGCAGATATCGGCCCGCGTGACCGGACCACGGCCGCGCGGCATGCGATACGGCAGTGTATTCTCCGCCATCAGGCGTCTAGTGATCGACGCACTCATAAGCATTAGACGGGGGAAATTTTCGGCGTCGTTTTCCGTCGCCGCTCATGCCAAGCATCAATTAGCTGCAATACCGTCGCCGCGGTCTCCTCAATGGAGCGCCGCGTCACATCGATTACCGGCCAGCCGCGCCGCGTACAGAGCCGCCGCGCCCAGAGCAATTCAGCGCGCACGCTCTCCTCATCCACATAATCGGATCTGTCCTGACGCACCGCGCCTATGGGTGTACCGGTGGTGATCAACCGCAGCCGATGACGGCGAATATCGATCAAAGCCGGTGCGTCGAGTGTTAACCCGATCACCGGACAGGGCGGATTATCCAGCCCCACTGGCAAATCTAGCCCTGGGACCAGCGGTATATTTGCCGCCTTGATCCCCCGATTAGCCAGATAGAAACAAGTCGGTGTTTTGGAACTACGGGAGACACCCACGAGAAGAAGATCAGCTTCGGCAATACCAGGTTGCTGCTGGCCATCATCATGTTCCAGCACGTAATGCATGGCATCGATGCGGCGAAAATAATCCGGATCCAATATATATTGCCGCCCCGGCCGCGCCCCTGCCGGCTCGCCAATTTTTTCCTGTAACAGCGAAATTACCGGATCCAGCACATTAACTACCGAGACATTCATCTGCTGACAGGCCAGCTCCAGATCTGCCCGCAACGTTTTATCCACCAATGTTGATAGCACCGGTCCTGGCTCCGCCTCAATACCTTGCAGCGCAGATTGTAGCTGGAATCGCGTCCGAATCAGATTCCAACGATGATAATTGATTTGTACATGTTCAAATTGCACAGTCGTTGCCCGTGCAATGGCATTCAGCGTTTCGCCTGTTGCGTCGGAGATAAGGTGAAGATTGAGCCGGTCTTCGATCATATCCTCAGGATAGCGGGGATAAGTGCCGCTGCCATCCCATCTTTTTCGTCCCAATCCATGGAAACGGGGATATCATGGATGTTTCGCGAACGCGAGACTGTTTGTTTCCGTTGTTTTTCCTCCTGTACATAACTATTAGAAAAGTCTAAAAATCAATATCTTAGTCATAATTTCCAATGTGGAAATCCTCTGCATAAAATCCTATTAACGGGGTACCCCAGGTTACACAGGCTCTACTACCACTTCATCCCATTCTTTTTATCTTATTCTTTGATAAGGTAAGGGGATAAAGCAGGGTTCCATGCAAAAATCTCTTCTCCAAGCACTAAGTGGTGAGGCTATCTGGCCACCACCCGTCTGGTTGATGCGACAGGCTGGTCGGTATTTGCCAGAATATCGTAAATTACGTGCCCAGGCTGGTGACTTCCTGTCACTGGTCACCAATCCAAACCTAGCGGCCGAGATTACATTGCAACCCATTCGCCGCTTTGGGTTCGATGCCGCGATTCTATTCAGCGACATTCTCTTGGTTCCTTGGGCTCTGGGACAAGGTCTGCGCTTTGCAGAGGGGGAAGGGCCCTTACTACCCCCACTACGGGATGAAACCGCCCTGGCAGCGTTAAATCTAGCCAATATGGGAGAAAAGATATTACCCATCTTAGAAACGGTTAAAAAAGTCCGTGCTCAATTGGATGACCATACCACCCTGATTGGGTTCGCTGGTGCGCCGTTCACCGTTGCATGTTATATGGTGGAAGGTAGAGGATCACGTGATTTTGCTGTGACGCGGCATCTTGCCTACGCTCGGCCAGAATTTTTTTCACGTTTGATGACCTTACTGATCCAAGCCACTATTGATTTTTTAGTCGCGCAAATTTCGGCCGGAGTCGAAGCCGTCATGCTATTCGACAGCTGGGCTGGTGTACTGTCCCCTACTCAGTTTCGAACGCAGGTAATTGCACCAACGCGTATCATTGTCACTGAATTACGGCGCCAATTTCCTGACGTAAAAATTATCGGTTTTCCACGTCTCGCTGGGTATCTTCTTGGTGAATACGCAGAAGGCACAGCTGTTGACGGACTTGGCATGGATACTGCCAGTAACCCCACGTACCTTACTGGAAAAATATCGCCCCACGTTACTTTGCAAGGCAATCTAGATCCTATGGCCTTACTCGCTGGCGGCAACGCCCTTCGCAATGAAACCAACGCAATCTTGGCTGCTATGCGCGATCGCCCTTTCATCTTCAATCTTGGCCACGGGATCGTTCCACAAACCCCACCTGAGCATGTTTCCCAACTTTTATCTCAGATTCGTGTCGGATGATGGATACCCGAAAAAAACTCGCCATTGTGCTGTTCAATCTGGGCGGACCAGACCGGCCAGAAGCAATCAAACCTTTTTTACTCAATTTATTCCGTGACCCTGCGATCCTGCGCGTATCATTCTTCATCCGCCGGTTGTTGGCATATTGGATTACCCGGGTACGTCTTCCCACGACCATAGCAAATTACGCTCTGATCGGCGGAAAATCGCCTTTATTGACATTCACCAGGGATCAAGCTCGCGCGTTGGAAACCGCACTCCCTGAATTTGACACTAAATGCATCATCGCCATGCGTTATTGGCACCCGATGACCGATGCCGCTGTCATTGAAGTTAAAAACTTCCAGCCTGATGATATTCTTCTTCTCCCCCTCTATCCACAATATTCTACCACGACTACCGCTAGCTCCCTAACGGCATGGCACGAAGGGGCTGCGCGCGCCGGCCTTGCCATACGCACGACGACACTCTGTTGCTATCCAGATGATCCCGGCTATATCGCCGCCATCACCGCGTGTGTGCACCAAACACTACAAGACGCGCGAAGCTCCCACCCAGGTCAGAAGACTTGGAAAATCCTATTTTCTGCCCATGGCCTGCCCGAATCCATCATCGCGAGTGGCGATCCCTACCAACACCAAATAACCCTAAGCACACAAGCTATTCTGGCAGCTCTTGGTGAAGACCTGGACTGGGCCATTTGCTATCAATCACGAGTGACTAAAGTTAAATGGCTCTCCCCCAGCACAGAAGACGAAATTCGTCATGCTGGCCAAACAAATACCGGTGTTATCATCGTTCCCATTGCCTTTGTGTCTGATCATTCGGAGACTTTGGTCGAACTCGATATTGAATTTTTACATATCGCCCAAAAATCGGGTGTTCCGGCCTATTATCGCGTGCCCGTCCCCAATGATTTTCCGCCTTTTATCACCGCTCTTGCCAATTTAACCCGGGACGTTCTGACCCGAGGCCCGGGTCTTTGTGCCGCAATACGGGAAAAATCCTGTCCCAGAAATCATTCGCAATGCCCACATCTTCTGGCTAATATAACGTCATGATATTAAACATTCTTACCCAGATTTATCCTTGGATTAAAGCCTGCCACATCATGAGCGTCATCGCTTGGATGGCCGGGATGTTTTATCTGCCACGTCTTTATGTTTATCACTGTGAAACCCAGTCTGGTTCAATAGAAAGCGAGCGTTTCAAAATAATGGAACGCCGATTGTTGAAACAAATCATCAATCCCGCCATGATCGCTACCTGGATTTTTGGTGTTCTCCTCGTTCTCACCCCCGGCATAATCGATTGGACTACCGGCTGGTGGTGGATTAAATTTATATCGGTCCTCGCCATGTCAGGTTTTCACGGTGCCCTTTCGGCCTGGCGCCGGGATTTCCTTGAAGACCGCAATCAGAAGTCCCAACGTTTTTATCGCATTTCTAACGAAATTCCAACCATCCTCATGATTGTCATTGTAATTATGGTCGTCGTGCGGCCGTAAAAAATATCGCGGGCTCTGCCCCGAGCCCTGGTGGTAACCCGCTGGTCGCGTAACGCGAGCCAATAACCTCATCGAAGACTTTCTTATAATAGACCTACACCGCTTTCTTAATCGCCGTATCTTTAATGACCAGAAACCGCCAACGCTGGGCATTCCTGCCATTCGTCGCTCAAGCGCAGGCTTGCAGGATCTGATTGATCAATGCGTCTGGCACTGTGTCCGGCTTCAACCGGCGCATGGAGCGGGTTATGCCCAGGGTCTGGAACAGTTCGGTGCCACCGGTCATTGTCTTTCTCCCCAAATTTCGCGCGCATCGCAGATAGGCCACTGCGAGTGGCTTACATTTGCTGCCAGACGCCACCTGCCTTAGCTTATTTCTCGCGAGTCCGGAGGAATACATGGCGCGTCTCAACGGGAAGATTATTTTAATCAGCGGCGGCGCGCGCGGCCAGGGCGCCGCGGAGGCCCGGCTTTGCGTGGCTGAGGGCGCAAAAGTGGTCATCGGAGATTTGTTGGAAACCGAGGGGCGCGCCCTTGTGGCAGAACTCGGGGACAGGGCCATTTTCGTCCGTCAGGACGTCACCAAGGAAAGCGACTGGACCGCGGCCGTCGCGGCTGCGGAACGCCTGGGCGGTCTGCATGGCCTAGTGAACAATGCCGGAATCTACCAGCCGGCGACCTTGATGGAAACGGACGCCGCCTTGTTCGAACGCCATATGAGGATCAATCAGCTTGGCTGTTTTCTCGGCATGAAGGCGGTGGTGCCAGCCATGGAGACATCTGGCAACGGCGCCATCGTCAATATTTCGTCCGTCGCTGGCCTGCGCGGCTCCCCCGGCGCTATCGCCTACAGCGCCACAAAATGGGCCTTGCGCGGCATGACTAAAGCCGCCGCCATCGACCTCGCCCCACGCCATATTCGTGTCAATTCCATCCATCCCGGACCCATTGACACCGATATGCTGAAGGTCCGTACCCCAGAACAAAACGCTCGCCGCGTGGGATTGGTCCCCATGAAACGCATGGGCACAGCCCAGGAAGTCGCCGGCCTAGTGCTGTTCTTACTCTCTGACGAAAGCAGCTACATCACCGGCGCTGAAATCGCCATCGACGGCGGAGCGACATTGTAATCCAGGATATAGGCGGATGGCGGCATTTATTGTGTCATCGGCGGCCTCATCAACGGTAACATCTTTCTCGCCTGGTCCGTGCCGTTCCGGACACTAATGCGACAGCCAGTGGCATCGCCGTGCTCGATGATCTCAGAAGCCACTAAGGCCAGGCCGCTCAACGCGTAGTTCGCGCGGCCGGCGCTGGTCTGCTGTTCCTGCGGCCTTACAGTCCAGACCTAGAGCGGGATGCGTTCAAATAGAAAGGTATCCCGCTCTAGCTCCCTTACGCAGCCAGCTTGTTCAGCTCACGCAGGATGGATTCGCCCATGACGCTGGTACCGACACGGGCAGTGCCGGGCCCCATGATGTCCGCGGTGCGCAGGCCGGACGAGAGAACATTGTTCACGGCTTTTTCGATCAGGGCAGCGTCTTCATCCATGTTGAAGGAAAAGCGCAGCAGCATGGCGAAGCTGAGTAGCTGGGCCAGCGGGTTGGCGAGACCCTTGCCGGCAATGTCAGGCGCGCTGCCATGAATAGGTTCATACAGAGCGGCGCGCTTGCCCGACTCATCCGGCGCACCCAGCGTTGCCGAGGGCAACATGCCGAGGCTGCCGGTGAGCATCGACGCCAGATCCGACAGCAGATCGCCGAAGATGTTGGATGTCACGATGACGTCGAACTGGCGCGGGTTGCGCACCAGCTGCATGGCGCAGTTATCCGCATACATGTGCGATAGTTCAACGTCGGAATATTCGCTCTGATGCAGCGCCGTGACGATCTTGCGCCAGAACAGGCCGGACTGCATCACGTTAGCCTTTTCCACGCTGGTCACGCGGTTCTGGCGCTTACGGGCGAGATCAAACGCGACGCGGGCGACACGCTTGATTTCGTGGGTGGTGTAGGTTTCGGTATCGAAGCCGCGCTGCTGGCCGTCCGGCAGGGTCTCGACGCCGCGCGGTTCGCCAAAGTAAATGCCACCGGTGCTTTCGCGCACGATCATGATGTCAAGGCCGCGAATGATATCCGCCTTCAACGTGGAGGCATCCACCAGCGGATCGAGCACGATGGCCGGGCGGAGATTGGCGAACAGATCGAGTTCCTTGCGTAGTCGTAAAATGGCGATTTCCGGGCGAAGGTCGAATCCGAGCTTATCCCATTGCGGGCCCCCGACGGAGCCGAACAGGATGGCGTCGGCTTCCCGGGCCTTCGCCATCACGTTGTCCGTGATGGGCGTGCCGTGCGCGTCGATCGAGGCGCCGCCAACCAGGTCTTCGGCCATGTCGAAGGTGACCATGCGGCGGCGGTCCATCCAGTCGATAACTCGGCGGACCTCCCGCATGACTTCCGGGCCGATGCCGTCGCCGGGCAGGACGAGGAGTTTTTTATTGGCGGCCATGTTGGTTCCTGTCGCGCTCAGACGGCAGCGATGGTGGGTTGCCAGGGCTGTTCGGCATGGCGCTTGACCTCATAGCTGTCCAGCGCTTTGCCGTGCTGCAGAGTCTGGCCAATATCGTCGAGACCGTTCAGTAGCAGATGGCGGCTGAAAGGATCGACCTTGAAGGGAATTTCCTCGCCGTTTGGGCGCACCACGACCTGGCGTTCCAGATCCACAGTGATGCGGGCGTTGCCGCCGAGTTTCGCATCGTCGATCAACTGATCGCAGACCGCGCGGGACAAGCGTACCGGTAACACGCCATTCTTAAGGCTGTTGCTATGGAAAATATCGGCGAAATCCGGAGCGATGATGCAGCGAATGCCGAAATCCAACAACGCCCAAGGCGCGTGTTCGCGGGATGATCCGCAGCCGAAATTTTCATGCGTGATGAGGATCTCTGCCTTGCGATAGGGCTCTTGGTTGAGCACGAAATCCGGGCGCTCATTGCCATCCTTGTCGTAGCGCAGCGCATCGAACAAATGCACGCCGAGGCCTGAACGCTTGATGGTTTTCAGGAAGCGCGCCGGGATTACCTTGTCGGTGTCGATATTAGCCAGCGGCAGTGGTGCGGCGATGCCGGTGAGCTTGGTGAATTTTTCCATTTTTTCCTCCGTCTCAACCCAGTTCACGGACATCGGCGAAGTGGCCCATTACAGCGGCGGCGGCAGCCATGGACGGTGAAACCAGATGCGTCCGCCCGCCAATGCCCTGCCGGCCCTCAAAGTTGCGGTTAGACGTGCTGGCACAACGCTGCCCGGCGGAAATTTTGTCTGGATTCATGCCGAGGCACATCGAACAGCAGGGCTCGCGCCATTCAAAGCCGGATTCGATCAGGATCTGCGCAATGCCCTCGCGCTCCGCCTGCAATTTCACGAGGCCGGAGCCAGGCACTACCAGGGCGCGCACGCCAGCAGCCACCTTGCGGCCTTTCGCGACCGCGGCGGCCGCCCGCAAATCCTCAATCCGGCCATTGGTGCAGGAGCCGATGAACACGACATCCACTTTTAGATCGGTCATCTTCTGGCCCGGTGTCAGGCCCATATATTCCAGCATGCGCTGGCGCTGGGCACGGATGCCCTCATCTTCGATGTCGGCCGGGTTTGGTACCAAGCCGGTGACGGGCACAACGGCTTCCGGGTTGGTGCCCCAGGTCACCATCGGCGCGATGTCGGTGGCGGTCAGGAACACGGATGTGTCGAAATGCGCGCCAGGATCGGTTGGCAAGCTGCGCCAATAGGAGACCGCCTGGTCCCATGCCGCGCCCTTCGGCGCGTAGGGGCGGCCCTTCACATATTCGAACGTCGTCTCATCCGGCGCGATCATGCCGGCACGCGCCCCGGCCTCGATCGTCATGTTGGACACTGTCATCCGCCCGGCCATGTCCAGGCCGCGTATCATATCTCCGGTATATTCGATAATATGGCCGTTGCCGCCGGCGGTGCCGATTTTTCCGATGATCGCCAGCACGACATCCTTGGCTGACGTGCCGAAGGGTAACCCGCCCGTGACATCCACGCGCATATTCTTCATCGGTTTCTGCAACAGGGTCTGCGTCGCCAGCACATGCTCAACCTCGGACGTGCCGATTCCGAACGCTAGCGCACCCAGCGCGCCATGCGTCGAGGTATGTGAATCACCGCACACCAAGGTCTGCCCCGGCAGCGAAATCCCCAGCTCCGGGCCAATGATATGCACAATGCCCTGGCGCTCATCGAGCATGGGAATGTAGGGCACGCCAAACGCCTTCACATTCGCCTCCAAAGTTTCCACTTGGATGCGGCTATCTTCTTCCTTGATGCCCTTGGCGCGATCCATGGTGGGAATATTGTGATCCGCCACCGCAATCGTTAGGTCCGGCCGGCGCACTGGACGGCCCGCCAGCCGCAGCCCCTCAAATGCTTGCGGGCTGGTCACCTCATGCACAAGATGCCGGTCAATAAAAAGGATGCTGGTGCCATCATCCAACGTCTTCACGACATGGCTGTCCCAAACCTTATCGAACAACGTCCGCGGCTTCATTTCACTCATCCTGCGCCTCCAGCAACCTGGTCATGCCCGTGGTGGGGCGGGGTCAGTTAAGTAAGTAAGGCCGGGGGCGTTGCCCCTGAACCCCGTGAAGGGCATCACTCGGTCGCAGGGGTTCCGGTGACTGGCACGATGACGCGGGCTTTTTCGGCGATGCGGGCGGATTTGCCGGAGCGGCCGCGCAGGTAATAGAGCTTGGCGCGGCGGACATCACCACGGCGGACGACGGTGATGTCGGCGATGGTGGGTGCGTAGAGCGGAAAGACGCGTTCGACGCCTTCGCCGTAGCTGATTTTGCGCACGGTGAAGTTGCTGTTTAGGCCCTTGTTGGAGCGCGCGATGCAGACGCCTTCAAAAGCCTGCACGCGGGAGCGCTCACCTTCGACGACCTTGACGGAGACGCGCAGCGTATCGCCGGCGGCGAAGGCCGGTACGGGGCGGTTGGCGGAGAGCTTGGCGATCTGCTCGGCCTCGAATTGTTGGATGATGTTCACCTTGTAGTCCTTTCGTCTTGATCTAATTACGGCGCGGTTGCCGGGGTGGCAACTGGCCGAGCGTTTTGTTGTGAAAAGGCGGCCCAGAGATCGGGGCGGCGTTCGCGAGTTATTTTTTCGGCTTGCGCTCGGCGCCAGGCGGCGATGGCGGCGTGGTTGCCGGAGAGAAGAATTTCGGGGACCTGTCGGCCTTGCCAGTTGGTGGGGCGGGTGTAGTGCGGATATTCCAGCAGGCCGGTGGAAAAGCTTTCGTCCTCGGCGCTGTCGGCGGCGCCCATGACGCCGGGGAGCAGCCGGATGGCGGCGTCCAGCAGCAGCATGGCGGGAAGCTCGCCGCCTGCCAGGACATAATCACCAACGGAAATTTCTTCCAGCCCGTGGGCGTCGATGACCCTCTGGTCGATGCCTTCGAAGCGGCCGCAGAGCAGGACCACGCCATGGCCGGATGCGAGGGTTGCGACGCGGCGCTGCGTCAGCGGGGTGCCGCGCGGGGTGAGGACGATTTTCGGGCGCGCATCGGCCGCGGCGTTGAGCGCTGCATCGATGACATCCGGACGAAACACCATGCCGCCGCCGCCGCCGCAGGGCGTGTCGTCGACGGAGCGATGCTTGTCTGTCGCGTAATCGCGGATGTTCGTTGTCTCAAACGACCAGATGCCGGTGCTAAGTGCGTGGCCAGCCAGGGAATGGCCAAGTGGACCGGGGAACATTTCTGGGAACAAAGTCAGAATGGTGGCGTGCCAGCTCATGCCGCGCCCCCCTCGGTAATAATTTCAGCAGGTGGATCGATCACCATGCGCCCGGCGGACAGATTTATTTCCGGGACGACGGCGCGGGTAAAGGGGACGACCAGCGAATTACCGTTGCGGGAAATTTCCAGGCTGGCACCGGCGCCATAGTCATGCACGGTTTGCACCGTGCCGAGTTCGGCGCCGGTCTTATCTACCGCGGTCAGGCCGACGAGATCGGCAAGGTAGAATTCATCCTCATCGGCCGGCGGCAGGCGGTCGCGGTCGATAAAGAGTTCGGTGCGGGTGAGTTTCGCCGCCGCGTCGCGATCCGAAATTTTAACTTCATTGCCGTCGACGCGTAGAGTAATTTCGGCAACGCCCGCGCCGCGCCAACGAAGAAGAAAACGTCGGCCTTGCGCGTCGGAGAGATCTCCATACGCGGTTAGATCGGCGGGCTCTTCCGTGTGGCTGTGGACATGCACCAAGCCCCGTACACCGTGCGGGCGGCCGATCACGCCTAACAGAATGCGGCGCGCTGCACCGTTCACCGCGCTACGCATGGTTTCGTTCCGTGCTTGATACCGCTGGCACTGAACCGATATCACCGCCTCGACTATCAATTACGGTGGTCATGCGATCATAATTGGGGCTAAAAAGGCAAATTCGATTAAATTCAATAACTGTTTCTGTGCTTCTGATTTTTTTGGTGAGTGAGCCGGATTCTGGGCTGATGCCGCTCGACACGAGCGGTCGTCTCAAAATCTCTGCGAAACGTATTGACGATGAGATTCTCCCGGCCTGCGACGGGAAGCTGGCCAAGGACGATCTTCTCCGCATGCTCCCCGGCGAAGATGCGGTTGACGACGAGACGGACGATTGACCAACGTACAGGCTTTCCTCCGTCTTCCCTGCAGGAGGAGGGGGATTTGTCGTGAAGCCAAAATCTGTGCCTGGTGTGGCCATCGACGTCTTAGCCAGCCGCGGCTTTAGCGCGTTCCTGCGCCTTTTTCTTCGGCGCCGACTGGATCGGCTGTTCGCGATAGGCGGGCATCGGCTTCAGCCCAGCCTTGCCGAGGAAGCGGGCAACCCGGTCCGTCGCCAGCGCGCCCTGCGCGATCCAGTGCATGATGCGTTCGCCTTGCAGGCGCACGCGATCTTCGTGTTCGGCCGGTAGCATCGGGTTATAGCTGCCAACGCGTTCGATAAAGCGGCCATCGCGCGGCGAACGGCTATCGGCCACCACGATATGGTAATAGGGACGCTTCTTAGCGCCGGCACGTGTCAGACGAATCTTAAGACCCATTGGCCTGTTGCTCCTTGCTTAACTTAAAATAGGCGTCTGCCGGAGGCACCCGGCATGATTCCCTTGGGCATCAGCGCCCCGAGACCTTGGCGTAGCAGGCCCTTCTGGCCCATCTTCTGCATGCGCTTCATCATCGTCGACATATCGTCGAATTGTTTCAGTAGCTTGTTGACTTCCTGCACGCTGGTGCCTGATCCTGCCGCGATGCGCTTCTTGCGGCTGGCCTTCAGGATATCCGGCGTGCGGCGTTCCTTCGGGGTCATCGACGAAATAATTGCCGCCTGACGTTTTAGGATGGCTCCATCGAGATTGGCATCCCCCATCCGGGCTTTTAACTTTCCTACGCCGGGGAGCATGCCGAGAATGCCAGAAAGACTGCCCATCTTGGCGATTTGTTTGAGCTGGTTGGCATAGTCAGCCAAATCAAACGTGCCCTTGGCCATCTTGGCGGCGAGCTTTTCGGCCTCGGCCTGATCGATGGTCTCGGCGGCGCGTTCGACGAGGGAAACGATATCGCCCATGCCGAGGATACGGCTGGCGACGCGCTCTGGATGGAAATCCTCCAGCGCGTCCAGCTTTTCGCCGGAACCGACCAGCTTGATCGGGGCGCCGGTGATGGCGCGCATCGACAAGGCCGCGCCGCCGCGCGCATCGCCATCCATGCGGGTCAGCACGATTCCGGTGACGCCGATTTGCTGGTTAAATTCGCGCGCGGTGTTCACCGCGTCCTGGCCGGTCATCGCATCGACGACCAGAAGAGTTTCGATGGGGCGCGTCGCGTCGCGGATGGCCTTTACCTCATCCATCAGAACCTGATCGATGGCGAGGCGGCCGGCGGTATCCAGAATGACAATGTCAAAAACCTCCCGCCGCCCGGTCTCCATGGCGCGCCGCGCGATCTCCACCGGGCTTTGGCCCATGATGATGGGCAGGCACGCCACACCGGCGCGTTCGGCGAGCTGTTGCAACTGCAACTGGGCGGCGGGGCGCTGGGTATCTAGGCTTGCCAGCAGAACTTTCTTTCGCTGCTTGTCCTTCAGCCGCAGCGCGATTTTTCCCGACGTGGTGGTTTTGCCGGAGCCTTGCAGGCCGACCATCAGGAGGGCGATGGGGGCGGGAGCGTTTAGGTTAATGCTGACCGCGCCTTCTCCGCCCAGGCTTTCCACGAGCACGTCATGGACGATCTTCACCATCTGTTGGCCCGGGGTGACGGATTTTGTCACCTCGGCGCCGATGGCGCGCTCGCGGATGTTGGCTGTGAAATCGCGCACCACTTCCAGCGCCACGTCGGCATCCAGCAACGCCAGGCGGATTTCCCGCAGCGCCTCGGTAACGTCATTCTCGCTCAGCGCGCCGCGGCGGCGGAGCTTATCGAATACGCCTGACAGTTTTTCCGACAGTGTTTCGAACACTGGGATAGCCTCCAAATAGTTTCGCACCGCTGCGCGAACCTTCGCGGAGCGGTGGAGCCCCCACCAGTTGGGCAGGGACCAGGGATCTCAAAAGCCCTGATGAAGGGGCTTATCCAGGGCGGAACGTGGCGAGTCAAGTTTGGGGAATACCAGGCCGGTAGGACCTACCGGCCTAGTATTCCCCAAACTAGCGCTAGTTCAGCTTGATATTAGCTTCGCGGATCACCTTGCCGTTTTCGACATAGTCGGTTTCCAGGAAGGCAGCTATTTCTTCTGGGGTTTGGGTGGGGGCGACGACGCTGATCTCGCGCAGGCGGCGGATCATGTCCCCGGTGCCGGCGATTTCCGTGATTTTTGTGTTCAGAGTGGTGATGATGGCGCGTGGGGTGCCGGCAGGGGCGAGGATGGAAAACCAGAGCGGGACATCGGCGTTGGGGTAGCCGGCTTCCGTGAGGGTTGGGACGTCGGGGAAATCCGGGTGGCGGGTGGCATGGCTGATGGCCAGCAGTTTCAGGCTGCCGGCTTTGACATGCGGGAAGACGATGATTTCGTTCATCACCTGGATCTGCCCGCCCAGCAGATCGGTCATTGCCTCGCCATTGCCGCGATAGGGCACGTAGAGGATATCGATGCCGGCGCGGATTTTTAGGGTCTCGAGGCGCATCTGCGTGGTGGTGCCGAGCCCTCCGCCGCCATAGGCGAGCTTGTTGGGGCTTTTCTTCGCATAGGCCACCAGCTCGGCCAGGGTGTTGATGCCGAGATCGGCGCGCACTACCCAGCCGCCTATCAAATCGCCGACACGGGCAATGGGAGAAAAATCCTTCTTTACATCGTAACCCACCTTGCGCAGCTGCGGCACGATCGACAGCGCCGAGTTCGGCGTGAGCAGCAACGTGTAGCCATCCGGCACGGCGCGGGCGACGGCTTCAGTTCCGATGGAACCAGAGGCGCCGCCGCGATTATCGATGACGAAGGATTGGCCGAAGGCGTGGGTGAGGCGTTCTGCCCATGGCCTCGCGACGACATCGGTGGAGCCGCCGGCGGCGTAGGGCACGATAATTTTCACCGGCCGCGCCGGCCAGCGATCCTGCGCGTGAATGGCGGGCGCGAGGGTGCTGGCGGCAAGGCCAGTGAGAACGGCGCGTCGGGTGGTGGGCACGCTTATCCTTCTTCCGCCGGGGACGGGTTGGGGATGCCGGCCATCAGCGAGGCAGGGACGGTCTCGATCAACTCGTCTACGGTAAAGAGGCCGTTATCGGTGTGTTTGTAGATCGATTTGGCTTCCTCACCGTAACGATAGGTGTGGATCAGGGAGCGTTCGGCGTGGAACATCTGGCCGTTCACGTCCTTTGCGTCCTCGGTGCAAAGATAGACGACCATGGGGGCGACGAATTCCGGGCCAGGCATCGCCATGCGGGAATCATACTGGGCTTGCGTGAGCAGGCCGCGTTCCAGCCGGCGTTTCCAGCCGGCGATCACGGCGTCGTTGACGGTCATGCGGGTGGCCGCCATCGGGCACATAGAATTGGCGGTGATTCCATAGCGCCCGGCCTCATTGGCGATGGTGCGTGTTAACCCAATAATGCCGGCTTTCGCGGCGGCGTAGTTGCACTGCCCGACGGAGCCTTTGAAGGCATCCGACGAAAAGTTAACGATGCGGCCATAGCGCTGGGTGCGCATAATCTTCACCGCGTGATGGCACATATTCCAGTAGCCTTTGAGATGCACGTTGATGACGGCGTCGAAATCGTCCTCAGTCATGTTCCAGATCATGCGCTCGCGCAGCATGCCGGCGGTATTGACCAGGAAATCGATTTTTCCGTAGGTTTCGACGCATTGTGCGACCATGCGCCCAGCGGAGGCGTAATCGGCAATGGAGTCGAAATTGGCGGCGGCCTTGCCCTGCGCGGCCTGGATTTCCGCGACCACGGTGTCGGCCGGTTTTTCATCAGTTGCCTCACCGCCACGGCCGACGCCGAAATCATTGACGATGACGCTCGCGCCTTCCTTGGCCAGCAACAATGCGATGTCGCGCCCGATGCCGCGCCCGGCGCCGGTGATGATGCCGGCTCTGCCTTGCATATTCATTCTTATTAACTCCCGTTGTCGTGTTGTCTTGGTGCTATTGGTCGAAGAAGGCGATGGTACGAATCTCGATGCTTTGGCGCGGCTTGGCATCCGCCGGCGCGGTGGGATCGACGAAGGCGGAGTGGAAGGAGATGCGGGCGCGGCCGTCGCGCGCCGCATCGTGGCATTTGATCAGCACGATTTCGTCTGGTGTCATGTTGGAGAAATACACCCAGCGATGTGTGTCGCAGTGGCGGACGGAGGCGATTTCGCCGATGCGGTCCTCATAGACGAGGTCGGTCATGATCAGGTCGTCTTCGGTGAAGCTGGGGGCGTCGCAGAGGGCCAGCGGGGTGTCGATGGCCGGGTGCGCGATGGGGCGCCAGACATTGATGAAGACATAGCGACGCGTTAGCAGGGTTTCCGCCTCGTTCGGCAGCAGATCGCGGATGCGTTGCGGGGCGGATTTTTCGGTGTAGTCGTTATGCACGCGCATCACGGGTTCACGCGGCATGCCGGGCCCGCGCAGCGTGTGATCGAACACGACGACGCGGGCTGCGCCGGTGGCCTGGCGCACGATGGCGGCGCATTCGTCGTAATAGGCGCCGGCGATGGCAGCCTCGTCGGTGAAGCTCTTTTCCGTGCTGGGCTGGTTCAGCAGGGAAAAACCGTTGTGGTCGAGGGAGTAATCCTGGGCGTGAGGGCGGGCATCCTCGATCCGCATGGCGCGGGCATCATTAATGCCGGTCCATCGCGGCTGGGTGCCGCGATCATAGAGGTAGCGGGCGGGTTTCTCGGCGGTCGGGACAAGGTAGTTCAAGGTGGCGGTTACCGCGCTTGCTTCGGCGATATTGGTGTTGGGTGGCATGTTTTGTCCCCACTCGGTTGCGGCGCGCAGCTTGCCCGGCACGTCCCTAGCAGGCAAGCGGGTGAGATATGAGGGGGGAGAGGCGGCGGTGGAAGGGCGTTGCAATGGCCTTTATCGCGCGGAACGCTATCTCGCCGATGTATTGAGTTAAAGCCTCAACGGGGCGAATTGGATTTTGGTTGGGAGATTGCTTCGTTGGGCTTGGGATGGCGGGAATGGGGAGAACTAGCGGGTGAGGCGCGAGACGACTTCGTCGAGTTGCTCGAGGGTTTGGTAAGTGATTTTTAGGGCTCCTCCTATTCCGTCGAAGGTGACTTCGACGCGGAGGCCGAGTTTTTCGGTGAGCATGTTTTCCATGGCCTCGGTTTCCGGGGCCTTTGTTTTGTGGGGGCGAGGGGCGGTGATGACGGCCGAAAAATCGGGGCGGGTGGCGAGGGCTTCGGTTTGGCGGACGTTGAGGCCTCGGGCGAGAATGGCGCGGAGGCCCTGTTCGGGGTCGGCGTGGGCGAGCAATGCGCGAGCGTGACCGGCGGAGAGGGTGCCGACGCGGACGGCGTTTTGGACGGGCTCGGGCAGGTTGGTCAAGCGGATGGTGTTGGTGATGTAGGGGCGGGATTTTCCGACGGCTTGCGCCAGGTCTTCCTGGGTGAGGCCGAATTCGCCTTGGAGGCGGGCGTAGCCCTCGGCTTCCTCCATCACATTAAGGTCCTGGCGCTGAAGGTTTTCCACCAGGGCGGCGGCCATGGTGTCTTGATCTGACAGGGGGCGGATGAGGGCGGGGATGGATTTGAGACCGGCTTGGGTTGCCGCACGCCAGCGGCGTTCACCGGCGATGATCTGGTAGCGGGCTTTTTCCGTTGGGTGCGGGCGGATGAGGAGGGGTTGGAGAATGCCGCGCGTTTTGATGGAGGCGGCGAGTTCGGCCAGGGCAGTGGGGTCCATTGCGCGACGGGGCTGGAAGGGGCTGGGTTCCAGTTGGGTGACGGGGATTTCCTGAATGCTGGGGGTTTCCAGGGTGGGGGGGCCGATCTCGCCCATCAGGGCGGCAAGGCCGCGGCCGAGGCGGGGACTTTTGTCGGCGGGGCTCATGGGGGGGATGCCTTTTGGGTGCGTTCGCGCGCGAGGAATTCTTGGGCGAGGGCGATGTAGGATTGGGCGCCGAGGGAGTGGGGGTCGTAAAGGAGGACTGGTTTGCCGTGGCTGGGGGCCTCGGAGACGCGGATGTTTCTGGGGATGACGGTTCGGTAGACGCTGGTGCCGAAAAATCCGCGGGCGTCGGCGGCGACGAGGTCCGAGAGATTGTTTCGGCGATCAAACATTGTCAATACTATACCTTGTAGGCGTAAGGGGGGATTTAGGTATTTTGCTACCATATCTATGGTTCGTATCAGTTGCGAAATACCTTCGAGCGCGAAGAATTCAGTTTGCAAGGGAACGAGGACGGAGTCTGCCGCGACCAGGGCGTTGAGGGTGAGGAGGCCGAGGGAGGGGGGGCAGTCGATGAGGATGAAGCTGTGGGGGGATTGCGTGCGGAGCGCGTCACGGAGGCGGAATTCGCGGCGGGTGAGGGCGACGAGCTCGATCTCGGCGGCGGCGAGGTCGGGTTCGGCGGGGGTGATGGCGAGGTTTGGAACGGTGGTTTGGCGGGTGGTTTGGGCGAGGGAGGCAGTGTCGTCGGTGAGGAGGCGGTAGGTGCCGGTGGCGCGGTCCGTGCGGGGGATGCCGAGGCCTGTAGAGGCGTTGCCCTGGGGGTCGAGGTCGATGATGAGGACGCGCTCGCCGGTTTGGGCAAGGGCGGTGGCGAGATTGATGGTGGTGGTGGTTTTGCCGACGCCGCCCTTCTGGTTGGCGATGGCGAGAATGCGGGTTTGGCTAGGTAGGGTCGCGGTCTCGGATGGGGGTGGCACGGGCGATCTCGCTGATGCGGAGGATGCAGCCGGTCGGGTTGGTGCGGCTGGGGTGTTGCTCAGTGCGCATGTGCCATTGGGCGGCGGCTGCCGTCAATTCGGAAGTGGCGTTGGCGCCTTTGAGGAACAGGCAGATGCCGTTCGGGGCGAGTTTGGGGGCGGTGAGGGCGAGCAATGCCGGGAGAGGGGCGAGAGCGCGGGCGGTGATGAGGGGGGCGGGGGGGAGGTTGGTGGCCTCGATTCGGGTGGCGTGGATGGTGGCGGTGGCGTTGGTTAGGCGGGCGGCCTCACGCAGGAAGGCGGCCTTGCGCTGGTCGGCCTCGATCAGGTCGAAGGGGATGGCGGTGGCGATGGCGAGGATCAGGCCGGGGAAGCCGGCGCCAGAGCCGAGATCAACGGCGCGCGGGAGGTTGGGCGGCAACAGGGGGATGAGTTGGAGGCTGTCCTCGATATGGCGGTCCCATAGGGTGGGTTCGTCGCGCCGGGCGATCAGGTTGACGGTGCGGTTCCAGCGCAGGAGCAGGGCGGCGAAGGTTTCCAGCGCGGTGCGGGTGGCGGTCTGGATAGAGGGGCAATGTTTCACGTGAAACAATCCACAGCCTGTGGGCAGCTTTGGCTGCCCTGGCGTGAGAAAAGTTGCCCACAGGCTGTGGATTGTTTCACGTGAAACATTGCCCCCTTATCCAGGCCCAGGGCTCACTGGGCCCCTAAGCCGCCCGCCGTAAATGCGCCAACAATGCCGCCAGCGCCGCCGGGGTGATCCCCTGCACCCGCGCCGCCGCCCCCACCGAAGCCGGCCTCACCTGCCCCAACCGGCCGCGCAGCTCGGCCGACAACCCTGCCACCGCAGCGAAATTGACCCCCACCAACGACACATGCTCATCGCGCCGGAAACTTCTTATGTCCGCCGCCTGCCGCCCCAGATACCCCGCATACCGAGCCTCCGTATGCAGCTCCCGCAGCACATCCGGCGCCAGCTCCCGCAACCACGGGAACCCATCCAGCACCCCCTCCGGCACCGCCTCCAACCCGCCCAGCAACTCCGCCACGCTCCGCCATTTCCCGTCCGACCGTCCTGCCACCCCCATCCGTACTAGTGCCGACCCTGCAGCCCCCTCACCTCGGGCCCGTTCCCCCGCCGCCGTTACCGCCGCCGCCCGAGCTCGAAACACCGCAGCCCGCTTTGCCCCCACACAGCCCCATTTGATCCCCATCTCCGTCAGTCGCAAATCTGCATTATCCGCCCGCAAACTCAACCGAAACTCTGCTCGTGATGTGAACATCCGATACGGCTCAGTCACCCCCTGCGTGACCAAATCATCCACCAGCACCCCCAGATACCCCGTCGCCCGATCCACCCCCACCGCCCCCTGCCCCCCCACCTTCCGAGCCGCATTCACCCCCGCCAGCACCCCCTGAGCTCCGGCCTCCTCATACCCCGTCGTCCCATTGATTTGCCCCGCCAGGAACAATCCCGGC
>SHWN01000135.1 GCA_009693795.1 Acetobacteraceae bacterium | reverse complement strand
GAGGTCGAGGTGCTGCGCGGAGAACTGAACGGTATTCTCGGCTGGATCGAGCAACTCAACGAAGTAAACGTGGACGGCATCGAACCACTAGCTAGCGGAGTCACCATGGCCGCCCGCCTGCGCGACGATACCGTCAATGACGGCAGCTACAAGGATCGAATCTTGGCCAACGCGCCGGACCGAACGGAAGACTATTTCGCTGTCCCGAAGGTGGTGGAATGATGTTTTCGGATCTTTCCCTCATCGCCGCACGCGACGGGCTGCGCCGCCGCGATTTCACCGCCGAGGAACTCTGTCTCGAACATCTGCAATCGATCGAGGAGCTGAACCCGCGCTTGAACGCCTATATCACCGTGAGCCACAGCCAGGCTTTAGCGCAGGCGCGAGCCGCCGATACGGCCCTGACGCGCGGCGAGGCCGGGCCGCTGGCCGGCATTCCGCTAGCCATCAAGGATTTATTCTGCACGCAGGGCATCCGCACCACGGCAGCCAGCAAAATCCTCGGGCCGTTCGTACCGCCCTTTGAGAGCACTGTCACCGCCAATTTGCTACGTGATGGCGCGGTATTTTTGGGCAAGACTAATCTCGACGAATTCGCCATGGGCTCTTCTAACCTGACCTCCGCCTACGGCCCGGTGGAGAACCCGTGGAAACGCCGCCAGGACCCCGATGCCGTGCTGGTTCCCGGCGGATCGTCGGGCGGCTCAGCCACGGCAGTCGCGGCGCGGCTAGCGATGGGCGGCACCGGTACCGATACCGGCGGCTCCATCCGCCAGCCCGCCAGCTTCTGCGGCATCGTCGGCATGAAGCCGACCTATGGCCGCTGCTCCCGCTGGGGCGTGGTGGCGTTCGCCTCCTCGCTCGACCATCCCGGCCCGTTTGGCCGCACGGTGGCAGACACAGCACTTTTGCTACAATCCATGGCCGGATTCGATCCAAAGGATTCTACCAGCGCCGACCGCGCGGTACCCGATTTTACCGTCGCATGCACCCGCTCCCTGAAAGGCTTGCGCATCGGCATCCCGCGCGAATACCGCGTTGATGGCATGCCGGAAGAGATCGAATTGTTGTGGCAGCGTGGCATCGCCTGGCTGCGCGACGCCGGGGCAGAGATTGTCGATGTCTCCCTACCGCACACGAAATACGGCCTCGCGGCCTATTACGTGATCGCCCCAGCGGAGGCATCGTCCAACCTGGCGCGCTACGATGGCGTACGGTTTGGGTTGCGCACGAATGGCGACGATTTGCGTGATCTTTATGAACGCACCCGTTCGGCAGGTTTTGGTACAGAAGTTAAACGCCGAATTTTTATCGGCACCTATGTTCTCTCAGCCGGCTATTACGATGCCTATTATCTACGCGCGCAAAAAGTCCGGACATTGATTTTGCGCGACTTCACCAAAGTGTTTGAGCAGGTGGACGCGTTACTGACCCCCACAGCACCATCCGCCGCCTTCGGCATCGCCGAAAAAACCGACGATCCGGTGACGATGTATTTGAACGATGTGTTTACTGTTAATGCCGATCTCGCCGGCATTCCGGGCCTGTCCGTTCCCGCCGGCCTTGACGCGGATGGCCTGCCGCTGGGCTTGCAGGTGCTGGGGCGGCCATTCGATGAGGAAACCGTCTTCGCCATCGGCGCCGCCATCGAACGCGCAGCGTCATTCACGGCCTTGCCCAGCCTGCGCGCGGGAGCAACAGCATGAACTACATCATCGAAGGCCGCACCGGGCCTTGGGAAATCGTCGTCGGACTGGAAGTCCACGCCCAGGTGATAAGCCAATCGAAACTTTTCTCCGGTGCCGCGGCAACTTTCGGCGCCCCGCCGAACACGCAAGTCAGTTTCGTTGATGCCGCCTTCCCCGGCATGCTGCCCGTGATCAACCGCGATTGCGTAGCGCAGGCCGTGCGTACCGGGTTAGGCTTAAATGCAAAAATTAACCTTGTCAGCCGATTCGACAGGAAAAATTATTTTTATGCTGACCTGCCCTCCGGTTATCAGATCAGTCAGTTTGAATACCCTATCGTCGGCACTGGTGTGATCAACATCGAATTGGCGGATGGTACGACCAAACAAATCGGCATCACGCGGCTGCACCTGGAACAGGACGCCGGAAAATCCCTGCACGACCAGCATCCGACGAAAACTTTTATTGATCTCAACCGCTCCGGCGTAGCGCTAATGGAGATTGTGAGCGAGCCTGATATCAGATCACCTGAGGAGGCAGGAGCGTACGTACGAAAATTACGCTCCATCCTACGTTATCTGGGGACGTGTGATGGGAATATGGAGGAGGGGTCGTTACGCGCCGATGTGAACGTCTCCGTCCGCAAGACGGGCGAATCCTACCGCACACGCTGCGAGATTAAGAACGTAAACTCTATCCGATTCGTTATGCAAGCCGTGGAGGTGGAGGCTTTGCGCCAAATTGAGGTCTGGGAATCCGGCGGTACGGTCAATCAGGAAACCCGCCTATTCGATCCCAATCGCAGCGAGACGCGATCAATGCGCAGCAAGGAAGACGCGCATGACTATCGTTATTTTCCCGACCCCGACCTGTTACCCGTGGTGCTGGACGCAGACTGGGTCAAGGCCCTGCGCGAATCTTTGCCGGAATTGCCGGATGCGAAGAAGGCGCGCTTCATGCGCGATTACGGCCTCAGCAGCTACAACGCCACAGTCCTGGTCGGTGAACGCGCCACGGCGGAGTTTTTCGAAACCGTGGCGTACAAGCGCGACGGCAAGACGGCAGCAAACTGGGTCACCGGCGATCTGTTTGCCGCGCTGAACCGTGCTGGGCTTGGGATCGAGGCCTCTCCCTTGACGGCGGAACATCTCGGCGGCCTGCTCGATCTAATCGCCGACAACACAATTAATGGCAAGATCGCGAAGGATGTTTTCTCAGCCATGATGGATACCGGAAAATCAGCCGCCGCGATCGTCGATGAAAAAGGCCTCCGCCAAGTGACGGATTCCAGCGCGATCGATGCGGCAGTGAAAAAAATCCTTATCGCCAACCCATCCCAGGTTGCCGCCTATAAGACGGGGCAAGAAAAAATGTTCGGCTTCTTCGTCGGCCAAGTGATGAAGGCGATGGAGGGCAAGGGAAACCCGGCGCTGGTCAACGCAGCATTGCGCAAGGGTTTGTCCGGCTGACGTGCGGCTTATTTTTCTCGTTTTGCAGCTTTGTCAGATTAGCAGTCCAGTGTAGCAGGAGAAGACATAGACTATATTTCCGACACCTACCGCCAGGGCAAAGAAATGCGCCAGCGGCGCAATTCCCGCGAGGTAGATCGCATCCTGCGTTATTCGGAATAACGCGCCGGGCGCTTTTCGAAAAACGCCGCCGTGGCTTCCTTGCTGTCAGGATGATCGCGCAGTTGCACGGTCATGTTCTGTTCATAGCGATAACCATCGCGCAACGTCATGTCCTCAATCGCGTTCAGGGTTTCCTTCGCCAGCTGCATTGTGAACGGACTTTTGCTTGCAAGCTCCCGCCCAAATCCCATCGCGCAGTCCAAAACTTGTTCGCGCGGTACGCAGGCCTCCACGATACCCAGCCGATAAAGTTCCGGCCCCGGGACGCGATAACCGGTCAGCATCATCCGCCGCAACGTCGAATGCCCGAACAGCCGCTGCGCATGCTTGCCCCCACCCATCAGCCCAACATTGATCTCCGGCAGACCGAGGCACGCTTCCTCCGCCGCGACCAGAATATCGCACGATGCCGCCAACCCTAGCCCAGCGCCCAGCGCCGGCCCGTTTAACGCGCCCACCACCGGCTTCTTGCATTCGCGGATGGCATGGAAACTTTCCCGCGCGCGCCGGTTATGCGCCCATTTATCTCCGGGCGTGGCGCCGACCGCGACGCGCGCGCGCATATCCGCCCCAGCCGAAAAAACTTTCCCCGCGCCGATGAGCACGATGGAGCGGCACGCCCGGGTGTCCGACAGCGCGTCCATCACCTGAATCATCTCCTCATAGAACTGCCCGTTCTGGGCGTTCACGGGCGGGTTGTTCATCGTCACAACGGCGACATGGCCGTCAATCGTATAGGTAATGAGCTCAGTCATTGCGCTGCCCTCCACACGGCTTAGGGACCGACGCTAGCCCAGCCCCGGCCCGCCTGCTACAAGCCCGCCCCGCAACAACGCCCCGAGACAAATGGCCGGCCATTCGCAGTTCAAGAACATCATGCACCGCAAGGGCGCGCAGGACGCCAAGCGCGGCCGCATCTTTGCCCGTTTGATCCGCGAAATAACCGTCGCCGCCAAATCCGGCCTTCCTGATCCCGCCGCCAACCCGCGTCTGCGCGCCGCCATTACCGCTGCGCGCCTAGCCAACATGACTAAGGACACAATCGAGCGAGCGATCAAGAAAGCCGGCGGCGGCGCTGCCGGGGAGGATTACGTGGAGGTGCGCTACGAAGGCTACGGCCCCGCCGGGGTCGCCGTCATCGTCGAGGCGCTGACCGACAACCGTAACCGCACAGCCTCCGATGTCCGCTCCGCCTTCGCCAAGCATGGCGGCGCGCTGGGCGAGACGAATTCCGTCGCGTTCCTGTTCAACCGGATCGGTACCATCCGTTACGCCGCCAACATCGCCAGCGAGGATTCTGTCCTTGAAGCCGCCATCGAGGCCGGTGCGGACGATGTCGTCTCGGACGACGAGACGCACGAAATCACCTGCGCGCCGGAAAATTTCTTCGTCGTGCGCGACGCATTGGAAGAAAAATTCGGCGGCCCCGACGAAGCCAAAATCGACTGGCGTCCTACCACCACCGTCGTGCTGGACGAAGACAAGGCCGCGCAACTGCTGAAACTTCTGGACGCGCTGGACGAGAGCGACGACGTGCAGAATGTGATGGCTAATTTCGACATACCCGACGCGGTGATGAGGAAATTTTCGGAATAGCTCATTCGTCGCTGATGCTGAGTCCGTACCAAGACCAGACACTTGACGGAACGTCAGAGGGGCCTGTCAAATAGATTTCCATGCTATTAAAGAAGATATCGAGGAGGATACATGCGCCGTCGACAAATCCTGCAACTGGGGACGGCAGCAGCTGTCACAGCCCCTCTGGCCCGCCCGCAAATCGCCAATGCTCAGGCCGCCTGGCCGAACAAGCCAGTGCGGGTGCTTGTGCCCTTCGCTGCCGGCGGCGGGACGGATGTGATAGCGCGGCCGTGGGCGGACATGCTGGGGCGTGCCTTCGGACAGCAATTCGTGGTGGAAAACCGCGGCGGCGCCAGCGGCATCATCGGCACGGAAGCCGTAGTGCGCTCAGCGGGCGATGGCTATACGTTGCTGGTTTCCTCCAACACCACCACGGTCAACCTACCGCTTTTGCGCAAGGTTCCTTACGATCCAGCGCAACTGGAACCGATCGCGCGGCTGGGCGATGTGGTGACCGGCTTTACCATCCACCCATCGGTCGGCGCGAAGACCTTCAAGGAGATGCTCGACTATGCAAAGCAGAATCCCGGCAAGCTCTCGTTTGGCTCGTCGGGGCCGGGCACGGGGCCGCATATGCGCCTGGAAATGCTCAAACTGCGCACCAAGGCGGATATTCTGCATGTGCCCTATCGCGGCGGCGCCGACGCGCTGATCGACATGCTGGCAGGGCACGTGCTGATGATGAATGAGCCGGTGACCAACCCGCACGTGAAGGCCGGAAAACTGCACATGCTGTGCACCAACCATAGCGAGCGTAATCCGGATTTCCCGGAAATCCCGACCCTGACGGAGTTGGGCTATCCCAACTCCGACGCGCCGATCTGGATGAGCCTGTGGTGCCCCGCGGGGACGCCGAAGGAGATCAAGGTACGGCTGAACGAGGAGATCGTGAAGCAGTCGAAAACCCCGGAGATGCGCGAGAAACTGCGCCTGGCAGGCGCCGCACCGGTGGTCCAGACTATGGCGGAGCTGGAAGCGTTCCGCGCCGCCGACATCAAGCAGATGGCGGAACTGATCAAGATCGCGAACATCAAGATCGAGTAGGCGCGGAGTCAGCCACCAATATACCGCCACAGCCCGCGCGCCAGTTCGATCAGCAAGATCAGCCCGGCACTCCCCGCCGGCCTGGCACGCAGATAAAGCGCAGTGATGAACGGATCGAAGCGCACCGACAGCGCCAGCAGCGCCACGAGCTTGGCCCGCCGCAGGCTGGAGCGGGTCCGACGCCGCAGCGCGTTGCAGGGTTCCAGCCCGTCGCGCGGGCAGCGCACCAATTCCGGTCCCAGCCAGTCCCGCCAGGACCGGCGATACAGCACGATAAGCAGCCAACGGATGTAGATGCGTAGGACGTCGTCGTGATCGCTCCGCCCCTCACTGCGCCGAGGCAGGCGATCATGGCGGGATAGAGCAAGTGGTCGAACAGCACCACCTACGCGTGGTTGGCAGCATGCCCGATGACGATGGCGCCGAGGCGGTCCCGATCCGTGGCAAGTCAGACGGAAGGTTGTTTCCTGTCGTCACCCCCGAATCGGCCCGCCGTGGCAAACGGACAGAAGAATGGTCAAACTCGTTGGCATCGACCCTGGTCTGCGCTTTACCGGCTGGGGCATCATCGCGGCGGACGGAAACCGCTTGCGCCATATCGCCGATGGGGTGATTGCGACCGACAGCGATCTCTCGGTGCCTGAGCGGTTGAAAATTCTGCATGAGGCCCTGCAAATTCTGCTGGAAACCCATCGCCCAGACGAGGCGGCAGTGGAGGAAACCTATGTCAACCGCAACGGCGCC
>SHWN01000134.1 GCA_009693795.1 Acetobacteraceae bacterium | reverse complement strand
TGACGACCTGCTATCGCCCCTCCGAGCGTGGAAAGGCGCAGTCTTTGAACGATTTCCTGGTATTTGGCACCACCACCACGGCCAGTTTTCTGGCAGGATTCCTTATAGAACGGTTCGGTTGGGCGCCGCTGAACTGGGCGGCCATAGCACTGATCAGCGTCTCCCTGCTGGCGGTGGGCTGGTTGCGAGTGCAGCGCCAGCCCCTGCCAGCGTGAGCTATCCGGCGCGCGACCCGGACACCAGCCGCGCTGGTTCAATCCGCACTGGAGACACCTGCTTCCCGCAGGCTGGCCTGTTGGCGCGCCGACATCGTGTCCGTGTTAAAATCGGCCACGAGTTCCTGGAATAATGCATGCCAGTTCAACTCTGCACCCAGGCGGACGAAAACGCCGCCGAGGCCGATCGCCGATCGGTCCATCAGAACGAATTCTCGCGGCGGGCGAACCCCGCCGGCGGCCTTGAGGGCCGCGTGCACGCGTTCGGCTACGGCACGGCCGAATTGCGGATCGTCATTTTCCTGTATGCGGCGCACGCGATCCTGTAGCAGCGGTTCATACAGAAATTCCGCCCAGAGATTCAGGGCAGCCATCTGTTCCAATGACAGATCGGTAAAACCCCAAGTTGTGTAGGCGTGGCGGGCCTTGCCCATGTCATTGTCGCGTATCGCTTCGTATAGTGCGATAACACCGCCGACGAAAGACGGGGGGAAGACGCGAATGGCGCCATAATCCAGCAGATTGACGGAACCGTCGGGACGCACCTGATAATTGCCCAGATGCGGATCACCATGGATCACGCCATAGCGGTAAAAGGGCACATACCAGGCCCGAAACAGCGCCCGCGCGATCCCGTTGCGTTCCTCCTGCGAGGGGTTTTCCGCCAGCCGATCCATCAGCCTCCGCCCGTCTAGCCAAGTCATGGTCAGCAGCCGGTTCGTACAATAATCGGGAATCGGTTCAGGCACGTGCACGCTGGTTTCATCGCGCAACATGTGGCGATAAAGCCGCATCTGCGCGGCCTCGCGCGTGTAATCCAATTCCTCGCGCAGGCGCTCAGAAAGCTCCTTGTAAATTTCGTCATGCTGGATGGCGCTATCCATACGGTGATAGACGGCCATGGCCAGGCGCAGCTGACGCAGATCTGCGTCCACGATAGCCGGCATGTCGGGGTATTGCAGCTTGCACGCAACGTCCGAGCCATCATGCAACCGTGCCCGGTGCACTTGCCCAAGGCTCGCAGCCGCGCTGGCTTCATGGCCGAATGTCAAAAATTTACTTTGCCAGTTAGCGCCCAGCTCACCCGCCATGCGCCGGCGCACGAACGCCCAGCCCATGGCGGGCGCATTGGCCTGAAGTTCCGAAAGCTCGGCGGCATATTCGGCCGGCAAGGCATTCGGCACGGTAGAAAGAAACTGCGCCACCTTCATCAATGGCCCTTTAAGGCCGCCGAGCACCGCGCGCAGATCCTCCGCATGCGCCACGCGATCGGTCTTGATACCGAAGACACGTTCACCCGCGACGCGCGCGGCGATGCCGCCCACGGCGCCGGACGTGCGGGCAAAGCGCCGTAATTCGCCGAAAAAAGACGATTCGTCGGCCATCAACCGGTGGCCTCCAGCTCATCGACAAAACCGGAAATCACATCTAGCCCGCGTTTCCAGAAACCAGGATCGGATGCGTCGAGGCCGAAGGGCGCCAGCAATTCTTTGTGTCGCTTCGCCCCACCTGCACGCAGCAGGTCCAGATATTTCTGCTGAAATCCAGGATGCCCGGCGCGGAAAGTATCATAGAGCGCATTGACCAGGCAATCGCCGAACGCATAGGCATAGACATAGAAGGGCGAATGGATGAAATGCGGAATATAGGCCCAGAAATTTCGATACTCCGGTGTGAAGTCGAACACCGGCCCAAGGCTTTCCATTTGCACATCCTGCCAGATTTCGCCGAGGCGTTCGGGTAGGATTTCTCCAGTGCGACGCTCATGATGCACGCGCGTCTCGAAGTTATAGAAGGCAACCTGGCGGATTACGGTGTTGATCATGTCCTCCACCTTGCCCGCCAGCATGATGCGTCGCCGCCGCGCATCCGTTTCCACGTCCAGAAGCGCCCGGAAGGTCAGCATCTCGCCAAAGACGGAGGCGGTCTCCGCCAGGGTCAGCGGCGTATTGGAAAGCAGATAACCCTGCTCGCCGGCCAAAATCTGATGCACGCCATGCCCCAATTCGTGCGCGAGCGTCATTACATCGCGCGCGCGGCCGTGATAGTTCATCAGAATATAGGGATGCGCGGCGGGCACCGTAGGATGCGAAAACGCCCCGCCCGACTTGCCGGGTTGCGTAGTGGCATCGATCCAGGGCTTATCGAAGAAACGCTGGCCCAGAGCGGCCAGATCGGGGCTAAAGGTGCCATAGGCCGAAATCACCCGCTCACGCGCTTCGTGCCAAGAGATGCGCTGGTCATCGTCTTCAGGTAGCGGCGCGTTGCGGTCCCAGTGCTTTAACTTGTCCAGCCCAAGCCATTTCGCCTTCATCATGTAATAGCGATGCGAAATGCGCGGATAACTGTCCCGGACGGCGGTGGTCAACGCCTCCACTACCTCGTCCTCCACCATGTTGGAGAGGTTGCGATAGCTGGTGGGACTCGCGTAATGGCGCCAGTTGTCGATGGTCTCCTTGTCCTTCGCCAGAGTGTTGGTAATCAGCGAAAATAACCGGATATTTTCGTCGAATATTTTTCCAACCGCGGCACCGGCCGCGGCGCGCACATCGCGATCGGCATCCGAAAGTTTGTTCAGTGCGGCCGAAACGGTCAGGTTCTCACCCAGCAAGGGAATCCGCATCCCCGCGACGGTTTCATCGAACAGGCGTGACCAGGCGGAATGGCCGGTGACTTCCTTTTCGTGCAGCAGTTTTTCCAGCTCGTCGGAAAGCTGGTGCGGACGGAAGACGCGCAGATCGCGCAGCCAGGGCGCCCAGCGCGCGCAGGCCGGATCAGCTAGTTTCTTGTTCAGCTCCACGTCGTCAATCCGGTTCAATTCCAGGCCGAAGAAAATAAGATGACTGCTGATCGTCGTCACCCGCTCGGTGGTGGTTTGGTAGAATTTTCCGATCACCGCGTTAGTGGAATCACCTGAAAACAGCAGCTGGGCATAGGAGACGATGCGGCCGAGAATTTCCTCGATGCGTTCGAACCCGGCGATAGCCTCGCCTAGGGCGGCGCCAGACTGGGCGGCAAGTTTGCCCTCATACCGCACGGCAAAGGCTTTCGCTCCCGCTTCTGCGCGGACAAAAGCGGCGGCCAGTTCCGGGCTGTCCGGCCCTGGATAGAGATCAGTCAAATCCCAACTGGGAAGATCGGCCGCCCCGGCGGCGGTATCCGGGGCGCGAACGGGGGCGGGGCGACGAAAGGGCATACCTTGCGGATCCTGTGACTGCGATGGATCCTGGATGTAAGCTAGCCTGGTCTGCGCTCCAAGGGGCGGCTAGTCAGGGAGGGGACGTGGAGAGCTATCCGCGCTGGCAAAATCTGGCGACGATGATGTTCGCCCGCGCAGAAGCGTGGCCGGAGCGACCGATGCTGCGGGTCTGGCGCGATGGCGCGTGGCACACTATCGCCTGGGGAGAATTCGCCCGCCAGGCCGCCAGCGTGGCGCGCGGCCTGCGCGCCGCCGGGGTATGCCCGGGTGACCGCGTGCTGATCGTGGCGGAAAATCGTTCGGAATACCCGATCGCGGAAACCGCCCTACTGGCAATCCGCGCCGTGCCGGTACCCGCCTACACGACAAACACCGTGGCCGATCATGCGCATGTACTGCGCGACGCAGGCGTCCGGGCGGCCATTGTCTCCACCGCCGCGCTGGCGAGGCGGGTGCAAGCGGCGGCAGAGCAAACTGGCGGGCTCGACCTGCTGATCACGATGGAGGCCGTCCCGGAAGCCGTGTCGTGGGACAGCCTGACCCAAAACGACAGCACACCCGATGATATCGCCGCCGAGGCGGCCGGGATCGACGGCGAGACGCTCGCCTGCTTGATCTACACTTCCGGCACCGGCGGGGCACCAAAGGGCGTGATGTTGCCCCACCGCGCCATCCTGTCCAATTGCCGGGGGGCCGCTAAATTGCTGCGACCGCTTGGTCTGGAGAACGAAATCTATCTGTCGTTCCTGCCGCTGTCGCATTCCTACGAACATACGTGTGGGCAATTCTTTCTCCTCAGCCTAGGCACGGAAATCGTCTATGCTCGCGGGCTGGAACATCTGGCCGCCGATCTGGCCACGGTGCGTCCGACCATCATCACCGTAGTGCCACGCATCCTGGAGATTTTCCACGACCGGGTGCGTACGGAAATTGCCCGCAAAAAACCCTTGCAGCAGCATTTGTTCGCTTCCGCCGTGCACAGCGGCCTGCGCCATGTCACCGGTAAGCCACGTGTCTTGGATCGGTTGCTCAACCCGCTGCTGGACCGCCTGGTGCTCGCCAAGATTCGCGCCCGCTTCGGTGGTAGGCTGAAGGCCCTGGTCTCCGGCGGTGCCCGGCTCGACCCGGATGTCGGAAAATTTTTCCTCGCCTGCGGCCTGAAGGTGATCCAGGGCTATGGCCAGACCGAAGCCGGCCCGGTTATTTCCGCCAACCCCCCCGATGCGATTCGCGTTGAAACCGTGGGCCATGTGCTGGACGGCGTGGAACTGCGCATTGCCGCGGATGGGGAAATCCTAGTGCGCGGCGATCTCGTGATGCAGGGCTATTGGGGTCAGCCAGAGGCCACGGCTTCCGTGATCCGCGATGGCTGGCTGCATACCGGTGATATCGGCGAAATGGACGTTGACGGTTATCTCCGCATCACCGATCGCAAGAAGGACATTATCGTCCTGTCCGGCGGCGACAATGTTTCCCCCGCGCGCGTGGAGGCCATGCTGACCGCCGAGGGCCAGATCGCGCAGGCGGTGGTGGCCGGTGAGGGGCAAGCCGGGATCTGCGCCCTGCTGGTAGCGGCCGAGGGGGCGGATGCTGCGGTTGTTGCGGCGGCGGTGGCGCGGGTGAACGCGCGGCTTTCGGTGATCGAACGGGTCCGCAGGCATGCGTTGGTGGAACCATTCACGGTGGAAAACGGTTTTCTGACGGCAACGCAAAAGATACGTCGGAGCCTGGTGATACGCGCGTATGCGGAGCTGCTGGCCCGGTTATACGCATAAGCAGCCGCGCCGAAACCGCGTTTAATCCGGATTTTCGGGATGACTGCGAACTTTCTTTTACGTCTCGGCCGAATTTACCTTGAATCTCAGTGTGTATGGGCATTCGGGACATGTTTCTATGGCACGTCCGGTGGGTACATCAGATGACGGTGCCTTGCGGATTTAATTCGACCGGCGCCTCACGCTGGAATTCCACGGCCCCCGCATCACCCATGACGCTAGATTGTTGGCGTATCGCGAACAGGATGACGCGCTCGTCCCGACCGATCCGGCCGGTGCTTTGCTGTTGGATGGCCGGCGGGGCAATAACACAGGTCACCTGTTATCGGGGCTGTTGCGTCAGTCGATGTTCGGCCGCCTTGCCGGTTACGAGGACGTGAACGCTACCGCGCGCTTGGCGCACGATCCGGCGATGCGCGCCGCGGTAGGTCGTTATGGGCTGGTTTGGCGTGCCGCTTCGACCAGTCAGATGGGCCGCTTCGAGACATCTTGGCTGACCCGGGAGGCCAACCTCGCCGCCTTGTCCGATCTGTCCGGCATTTGGATCGGGTTTACGCGCGCAAGCCGATTACGACCATCGTGCTGAACATCGACAGTCGCGTGAGCGAGACGCGCGGCGCGCAGGAAGGCAGTGCCTGTAACGGTCATTGTGCCGGCACCTGCTAGCATTCGCTGTTCGTGTTCAACTAGTTTGACGATCTGGAGTGTTCTGCGCTGCGTCCTGGCAACGTCCATTCGACAGATGGGTGGCGGGATGTGCTCGAACCGGTCGTGGCCCGCTACCGGGACCGAGACCTCTACCGCTAATTCCGCGCTGACGCAGACTTTGCCAACTCGATGTTGAGGAACGGAATCACAACTTCTGACCTGCATAACCTCCGAAAGGAGACGTGGGTCCCGATGCAGGCGTGGGAGGCCAGGTTTCCGTTCACACAGAAACTGTCGACCAGTTGGCAAGGCACCAGTCGCTTTCCCGGTGAGGCAACCCTTGAAGAACAGCCAGTTCGATGCTTATCCTGCCTTCAAGATAACCGAATTGGTCGTTGTTCGGGGGAGTTTCGGTTAAATGCGGACCGGGAAACGGGGAATATCATGAGCGCCGAAGCACGCATCAGGGAACTTGGGCTAGTCTTGCCGCCACCACCAAAACCGGCGGGCAATTACGTGCCGTTCCGGCTGGCGGGGACCATGCTGTTTCTTTCTGGGGTCGGACCGCGTCATGCGGATGGCACATCGACGACCGGCAAGGTTGGTGCAGTGCTGCATACCGATCAAGCTTATCAGGCCGCGCGGTAATGCGGGTTGAATCTGCTGGTCAACATGCGCGCGGCAGCGGGATCTCTTGACCGCGTGGAAGTGATCCTGAAAGTCTTCGGCATGGTCAATGCGGTCCCGGATTTTCGGGAGCATCCCAAAGTGATCAATGGCTGTACCGATCTGTTCACCGATGTCTTTGGCGATAACGGCCGGCCGGCGCGCTCCGCCGTTGGTATGGGCAGTCTGCCAGGTGATATCTCCATCGAAATCGAAGCCATTGTGCTGTTGAAAGGATAAGCCAATGCCGACCACACGCTATCACGTGCTCGCCTACAATATCTCCCATAACT
>SHWN01000133.1 GCA_009693795.1 Acetobacteraceae bacterium | reverse complement strand
CACGGTCAGCCCCTCCAACCGCCCCTTGCGGCGGCGGATGGTCAGCGCGTCCAGTAGCGCCTGGGTCGGGTGCTCATGTGTGCCGTCGCCGGCATTGATGACCGCGGCGTCCACTTTCTGTGCCAACAAATTTGGCGCGCCGGATTGGTCGTGGCGGACCGCCAGCAAATCACAATGCATGGCGTTCAACGTCGCCGCCGTATCCAGCAACGTTTCGCCTTTGTTCACCGAGGAGGTGGAGACCGACATATTCAGTACATCGGCGCCCAGCCGCTTTCCAGCCAGCTCGAAGCTGGTGCGGGTGCGCGTCGAATCCTCGAAGAACAGATTGATCAGGGTGCGCCCGCGCAACAGGTCACGCTGGGTTTTACCGGATCGGTTGAGCAACACATAGCCCTCCGCCAGATCGAGCATCTGCCCTATTTCTGGTGGTTCCAAACCTTCGATCGCAAGCAGATGTTTCTGGCGATAGGACACAGCACTTGGTCGCAGGATTCCGGGGGTAAGGTCAACCTTTGGATGGCTCTTGCTTGGTGAAACACCGATACAGGCCAGACCGCCTAGCCGCCCCATGGCCGGGATTATCAGCGGGTGGCTGGTGAATACCTCTTGCCGGGGGCGAGACTTCGCGCAACAAATGTCAAAACAGGGTTGGATACAGAACGTGGTGGGATATTCGTGCGAAACCATCCAGGCGTCGTCGTCGCTTCTCCGGTTCGTGAGACGTATCTGACATGTTCGCCTATCTTGTCCGCCGGGTGTTGGCGACCATCCCTGTCATGTTGTTCGTGGCGCTGTTCGTGTTCAGCCTGCTCTATATCGCGCCCGGCGATCCAGCGGCGATTATCGCTGGCGACCAGGCGACGCCCGACGATGTGGACCGTATTCGCGCCTCGCTCGGGCTGGACCGGCCATTTCTGGTGCGGTTTTTCGGTTGGTTGTGGGATGTGGTGAACGGCGATCTGGGCAAGTCCATCTTCACCAACCTGCCGGTGACGCACATGATCAAGCAGCGGGTGGAACCGACCCTGTCGCTGATGCTTTTCACCCTTTGTCTTGCCCTCAGCGTGGCGATTCCAGCCGGGGTGATCGCGGCCTGGAAACATGGCTCCCTGATCGACCGGTTGGTGATGATGATGGCGGTGCTCGGCTTCTCGGTGCCGGTATTCGTAGTCGGGTATGTGTTGGCCTTTGTCTTCGCCCTGCAACTGGAGCTTCTACCGGTGCAGGGCTACACGCCGTTCGACCGCGGCCTCTGGCCATGGATGCGTAATCTGGTGCTGCCGGCGGTGGCCCTGGGCGGCGTCTATATCGCGCTGATCGCGCGCATCACGCGCGCGACAATGCTGGAAGTGCTCAGCCAGGATTATATCCGCACCGCCAAGGCGAAGGGTGTTGGCCAGCGGCAGATGCTGTTCGTGCATGCGTTGAAGAACGCGGCGGTGCCGATTGTCACCATCGTTGGCATCGGCTTCGCGGCATTGATTGGTGGCGCAGTGGTCACGGAAAGCGTGTTCGCCATTCCGGGGCTGGGCCGACTGACGGTGGATGCCATCCTGCGTCGCGACTATCCGGTGATCCAGGGCGTGGTGCTGCTGTTCAGCTTTATTTATGTCGCGGTGAACCTGTTGGTCGATCTGCTTTACACCCTGTTCGACCCGAGGATCCGGTATTGAGCATCACAATCCTTCCGGCCGGCATGACGGCCGCGCCCGATCTGGCCGATGTGCTGCCGCCCGTGAAGCAGCGCGGCAAGATTCGCACCTTGATCCGCCGCCATCCCACCATTGTCCTGGGGGGCGCTATGGTGACCGTGATGCTGCTGATCGCGTTATTGGCGCCGATCTTGTTCACAGTCGATCCGACAGCGTTGGCGCCGTCGAAGCGCACGCGTGAGCCTTCCGCGCTTTACTGGTTCGGCACGGACATGCTGGGCCGCGATGTTTACTCGCGCGTCCTGTATGGCACCCGTGTGTCCCTGTTGGTCGGGTTTTCCGTCGCCGTACTGGCGGCGCTGGTAGGCATGACGATCGGGTTGATCTCGGGCTTCTTGCGCGCGGCGGATGCCGTCATCATGCGGATCATGGACGGCATGATGTCGATCCCACCGATCCTGCTGGCAATCGCGCTGATGGCATTGACGCGCGGGTCGGTGCGCAATGTAATTATCTCCATCACAATTGCCGAAATTCCCCGCGTCTCGCGCCTGGTGCGCGGCGTGGTGCTGTCCTTGCGCGAACAGCCTTATGTAGAAGCTGCCATCGCGTCCGGCACGCGCGTGCCGATGATTATTTTTCGTCATATTTTGCCTAACACCCTGGCGCCGCTGACGGTGCAGGCCACCTTCATCTGTGCCTCCGCCATGATCACCGAGGCCATTCTGTCCTTCATTGGCGCCGGCACGCCGCCGACCATTCCCAGCTGGGGCAATATCATGGCCGAGGGCCGGGCGCTGTGGCAGGTGAAGCCTTATATCGTCTTCTTCCCCGCAATCTTTCTGTCGATGACGGTGTTGGCGGTTAATCTTCTGGGTGACGGTCTGCGCGATGCGCTGGATCCGCGGTTGGCGAAACGGATCTGACCGATGTCGCAGTCAAATACTCCCGTGGCCGATATGCCGTTGCTTCAGGTAGAAAATCTGCAAACTCATTTTGGTACGCCCGATGGCGTTGTGCGTGCGGTGGAGGGCCTTTCATTTCATGTCCAGAGTGGTGAAACACTGGCCATTGTTGGTGAATCCGGGTGTGGCAAATCGGTCACCTCCATGTCGATCCTGCGGCTGATCCAGGAACCACCCGGAAAAATCGCCGGCGCCATTCGCTTCATGGGCGAAAACCTGCTGGAAAAAACCGAAGTCGAGATGCGGAAAATCCGTGGCAACTCCATCTCCATGATCTTTCAGGAGCCGATGACCAGCCTCAACCCGGTGCTGACCGTCGGCCACCAGATCGGTGAGACGTTTCAACTCCATCAGGGCATGAGTGCGAAACAGGCGGAGGAGAAGGCCGTGGACATGCTCACTTTGGTGGGCATTCCCGCACCAGGGCGGAGGGTGCGCGAATATCCGCACCAGCTTTCGGGTGGGATGCGCCAGCGCGTGATGATTGCCATGGCGTTGGCCTGCAACCCCAAACTACTGATCGCGGATGAACCGACCACGGCGTTGGATGTGACGATTCAGGCTCAGATTCTCGACCTGATGCGCGATCTAAAAACCCGTCTCGGTTCCGCCATCATGCTGATCACGCATGACCTGGGTGTGGTGGCGGAAATGGCCCAGCGCGTGGTGGTGATGTATGCGGGGCGCAAGGTGGAGGAAGGCGCGGTCGAGGACATCTACGCCAAGCCGCGTCATCCCTATACCCGCGGCCTGATCGGTGCGGTGCCGAAGCTGGGGTCCTCCCTTGTAGAGGGTGGGCGCAGCAAATTGACGGAAATTCCTGGCCTAGTGCCGAGCCTGCGGCAAAAAATCGTCGGTTGCGCCTTCGCTGGCCGGTGTGAGCTGGCCATCGATATTTGTCGCACCATCGCGCCGGCGATTGAGGAAAAAGCCCCGGGCCATCTTGTCGCCTGTCATTACGCCGAACGTCAGGTTACCGCATGAACGCGATCCCTCCCTTGCTCGAAGTCAGCGGGCTCAAAAAGCATTTTCCCTTGCGCGGTGGCTTTTTTGGTGGCGTTTCGGCGCATGTCTATGCGGTGGATGGGGTGGATTTCTCCATCAGCAAGGGCGAAACCCTTTCGCTCGTGGGTGAATCGGGCTGCGGCAAGTCTACCGTAGGGCGCGCGCTGTTGCGCCTGATCGATCCCACGGCCGGCGAGGTCAAGCTCGATGGCAATCGCATCGACAATCTCCCTGCCAGCCAGCTGCGTCCGTTGCGCCGACGGATGCAGGTGATTTTCCAGGACCCGTTTTCCTCGCTCAATCCGCGCATGCGGGTGCGGGAAATCCTAGCCGAGCCACTGACCAATTTTGGTCTTGCGTCCGGACGCTCGGAAATCGACGATCGTGTGGCCCTGTTGATGGACAAGGTCCGTCTGCCACGCGATTCCATGCGCCGCCATCCGCACGAATTCTCCGGTGGCCAGCGCCAGCGCATAGGCATCGCCCGTGCCTTGGCGCCGGACCCCGATATCATCATCTGTGACGAAGCCGTTTCGGCGCTCGATGTGTCGGTGAAGGCGCAGATCGTCAATCTGATGTCTGATTTGCAGGATGAGCTGGGGATGGCGCTGCTGTTCATCAGCCATGACCTCGCCATCGTTGAGCACATCACCCATCGCGTAGCGGTGATGTATCTCGGTAAGATCGTCGAGCTGGCTGACCGGCAGACTTTATTTGCCCGCTCCCATCACCCCTATACGCGCGCGCTGCTGTCGGCCGTTCCGGTGCCGGATCCGACGATTAAGCGCCAGCGCATTATCCTCACGGGCGATGTACCGAGCCCGATCAACCCGCCTTCCGGCTGCCGGTTCCATACGCGTTGCCCGTTCGCGTTCGATCGCTGCCGGACGGAGGAGCCGGTCTTGCGCGAAGTCTCGCCTAGCCAGATTTCTGCCTGCCATCTGACGCATGCGCCGGGTGCCGAAATTCTCCCGGCGGGCGCATAACATTACGATCGGGCGCTTGACCTCCAAGGGCTGGCGCGACCACACTCGGGCATTGCCAACCTGTGGACTTGTTGTTCGCCGGGCGGCCAAACGATTGGTTATGCGCGAATAAAAAAGGGGGAGTGCTATGCCTCAGGTAGCCCTGACGGTGAACGGCAAGCAGCATACGGTTGCGGTTGAAGGCCGCACCTTGCTGGTGGAATTGCTGCGCGAAAAGCTGGGTCTGACCGGGACGCATATTGGCTGCGATACCAGCCAATGCGGTGCCTGCGTGGTGCATGTGGATGGCAAATCGGTCAAATCCTGCACGATGCTTGCCCTGCAGGCGGAAGGTGCTGTGGTGACCACGATTGAAGGCCTGGCCGCGGCGGATGGGACCTTGCATCCGATGCAGGAAATGTTTCGGGAAAACCATGCCTTGCAATGTGGTTTTTGCACGCCCGGCATGGTGATGGCGGCAGTCGATCTGGTGAAATTGCACCCGCAAGGCATGACCGAGACGCAAATTCGTGAAGGCCTGGAAGGCAATCTCTGCCGTTGCACCGGCTATCACAACATCGTCAAGGCGATCGCGGCGGCGTGGCCACTGATCCATGGCAAGCCGATGCCGGCGATTGCGGCGGAATAAAGCGCCGCATCAATGGCATTTGCAACAATGACGGCGCGGTCGGAAAATCGTCCGGCTGCCCCCCAAGGGGAGCGATAAAAATGGCTTTTGAGGGCATCGGCGCCTCGGTCCGGCGCAAGGAAGATTTCCGCTTTTTGAGTGGTCGCGGCAACTATACCGACGATATCAATCGTCCGGGCCAGGTACATGCCTATATCAAGCGCTCGGATGTCGCGCATGCACGGATTGACAGCATTGATATTTCCGCCGCCGCCGCCGCACCAGGCGTGGTCGCGGTTTTTACCGGCGCCGATTTCGCCAAGGATGAAATTGGCGGTCTGCCCTGTGGCTGGCAGATCCACAACAAGGACGGCTCGCCGATGGCGGAGCCACCGCATCCGGTGCTTGCGCAGGGTAAGGTGCGCCATGTCGGCGATCCTATCGCGGTGGTGATCGCGGAGACCAAGCAGGCGGCAAAGGACGCGGCCGAATTGCTGGTCATCAACATGACCACCCTGCCGGTTGTTGCGCATATGCTGGAGGCGCTGAAATCTGGCGCAGCGGAAGTGCATGACGGTGTTGCCGGCAATCTTTGTTACGACTGGCATCTTGGTGATAAGGCGGTGGTGGATGCGGCCTTTGCCAGCGCGCATAAGGTGGTGCGGCTCGATCTACAAAATAACCGGCTGATCCCGAATGCGATGGAACCGCGCGCTGCCGTGGGGGAATTTGATACCAATTCCGGTGATTACACGCTCTATACCACCAGCCAGAACCCGCATGTGATCCGCCTGCTGATGGGCGCATTCGTGCTGCATATTCCCGAGTCGAAATTGCGCGTTGTTGCCCCCGATGTGGGCGGCGGGTTCGGCTCGAAGATCTACCATTACGCGGAAGAAGCTATCGTCACCTGGGCATCGGCGAAAGTGAAGCGCCCGGTGAAATGGACTGCCGAACGTTCTGAAAGCTTTATGTCCGACGCGCATGGTCGCGATCACGAGAGCACCGCCGAGATGGCGATCGACGCGGAGGGAAATTTTCTGGCGTTGAAGGTTCACACATTTGCGAATATGGGCGCCTATCTGTCTACGTTCGCGCCCTGTATTCCGACCTATCTTTACGCCACCCTGCTGGCGGGCGTGTACAAGACTCCGGCGATTTATGTGGAGGTGAAGGCTGTGTTCACCAACACCGTGCCGGTGGATGCCTATCGTGGTGCCGGTCGGCCGGAAGCGAGCTTCCTGGTGGAACGGCTGGTGGATGCGATCGCGCATGATACAGGCATTGATCGCGTCGAACTACGCCGCCGCAATTTCATTCCTTCAGATGCCTTCCCATACCAGACCCCGGTGGCGTTGCAGTATGATAGTGGCGATTATTTTGCCACGTTGAACGGTGCACTGGCAGAATCCAGCTGGACGGGTTTCGAAGCCCGCCGGGCAGCGGCAAAAGTGCGCGGCAAACTGCGTGGCATCGGCATTTCTACCTATATTGAGGCCTGCGGAATCGCGCCCTCGGCCGTGGTGGGCTCGCTCGGCGCGCGTGCCGGCTTGTATGAGGTTGGCACGATCCGCGTGCATCCCACGGGTAGCGTCACCGTCCTGACCGGCACTCACAGCCACGGCCAGGGCCATGAAACCACGTTGGCGCAGCTGGTCGTGGAACAG
>SHWN01000132.1 GCA_009693795.1 Acetobacteraceae bacterium | reverse complement strand
ATGGCATCCAGCACCGGCCGCAGGTAACCCTGAAACCGCTCCGGATTCTCGCTCATCGGAAAATGCCCGAGCTGCTGCATGATCATTACCTGCGCGCCGGGAATATGCGCCGCCGTCGCGCGCGTCGCCTCCGGTGTCGCGGAATAGTCATAATCGCCAGTCAGCAGCCACATCGGGCAGATATCGGTGTTGATGTGCGAGAGCCGGTCGCGCACATCGCCTTCCAACGTGTAGAAATTCAGATCGCCCTTGAACACACCGGGGCCGGATTGCATGTAGTGCCAGATCGTCTCCCACCGCTCCTTTGCCGGGCTGTGGGGCGCCATCAGGCCGGAGATGATGGCCCCGGCCATCTCCCCGCCATGCACATCGGAGCGGTGCAGCCAGGAAAGATCGTAATAGCCATCCGTGTGGGCCGCCGATTGCAACCCGATCACGCCGCGCAGTTGCGGGCCATGCGCGGCGGCGAGTTCGAGTACGATGCGCCCGCCGATGGAGCAGCCCATCACCACCGGTCGATCGAGACCCAAAGCCGCCGCGAATTCCATGATCATCACGGCATAAGATTGCCTGGTGAGTTTATACTCTTCCTCCCACCAACCATCGGGTGGGGAGGATTTTCCGTGCCAGGGCATGTCGAACGCGATCACCCGAAACTGCGACGTAATCGACGCGTCATTCATCAGTCCGCGATATTGCCGCCCGTCGGAGCCCGCCGTGTGCAGGCACAACAGGGGAATTCCGGCACCTGCTTCCTCGAAATAAACGCGCTGCGTCCGCCCGCCAATGGCGGTGTTGAGGTAGCGCCCGACGATCGGTTCGATGCTGGTCATTGGCCGGCCTCGCACAGGCTGGGGCCAGCGTCCCGCAATTTGGCAAAAGCTTCCTTGAACCAGAACAGATGCGCCATGAACGGGTGCAATGTGCCCTCCACCTGCAGCTTGCCATGGCGGATCAAGGCCATCAGGTCGTTGCGGCCCGGCGGTGGCAACGGGATCATGAACTGGTCCCAGGCATCGAGATCGAAACGGAGGGAGAATGTCCAGGAGGGCAGCAGATGCGGCCCCGGCGTGACGGCCTCGACGACCCCCTCGCGGATACGCAGCAGCCAGGTCCGGGGGCGAATTTCCACCAGCACATCGGCATTCAGGGTGCGGCCCCGCCGGCGCAGCGCGGGGGCTTCGTTGACCAGAGCAGGCAATCGATCAGGGGTTCTCATGGGGATCTCTCATGCGGCTTCGATCAGTGTGCGGCGGCGCATGCGGCCCCTCAAGTCCCAAGATTGTGACAAGCGCGTTGGCAATCCCTAAGCTGATGTCATTCGCGATTCAGGGGGAGCGTGCATGTCGCATACCATTACCACCGAAGCTGAGTTGGAAGCCCTGTATGGCCTGCCATCCGGCGCTGCCGTGATTAAGGAAATCGACCACATCTCCGAGCATTACCGGGCCTTCATCGCGGCCGCGCCTTTCGTCATCCTCGCCACGTCGGGGCCGGAGGGGCTGGATTGCACGCCGCGCGGCGACCCCCGGGGCTTCGCACGAGTGGTGGACCGGCACACCGTCATGCTGCCGGACCGGCGCGGAAATAACCGTCTGGACAGTTTACGCAATATCGTGCGCGACCCGCGCATCGCGCTACTGTTCCTTATCCCCGGCCTCGGGCGCACCCTGCGTGTCAATGGGCGGGCGGTGATCAGCACGGATCCCGATCTCTGCGCCTCCTTCACCATGGAGGGCAAGACGCCCCGCAGTGTGATCATTGTCACCGCCCAACGGGTCTATACGCAATGCCCGAAGGCGCTGATCCGCTCGCATCTGTGGGATCCCGACCGTTTCAAGGCGGAGTCCGACCTGCCTAGCACTGGGGCGATCATGCAGGCGCTGCAACAAGATTTTGACGCCGAAACCTATGAGCGCGAATACCCACAACGACTGAAGGAGACGATTTACTAAATGCACGCATCCACCAGCTCGGAATTCAAGCAGAACGCGCGCGCGGCTATCGGCCAGGCCGGATTACAAAAGGCCTTGGCGAATTCACGGCCGCAATTCATGGCCCGGCGGGCTAACGCGATCGGAAATTTGCCGGAGTTCGAGGCGCTGCGCGACATTGCCCGTGACATCAAGAACCACACGCTTGCCAATCTAGACTTTTATCTGGAAACCTTTGCCCACAATGTCGAGGCCGCCGGTGGTATCGTGCATTGGTGCTCCACTGCCGATGAAGCTCGCGCCGTGATATTGGAAATTTGCCAGACGGCGAATGCGCGCACCGTGACCAAGGGAAAGTCGATGATCAGTGAAGAACTGGCCATCAACGATCATCTGGAAAAGCACGGTATCACGCCGGTGGAGACCGATCTCGGCGAGTATATCATCCAGCTCCGCCACGAATTGCCGAGCCATATCATTGCCCCCGCCTTTCATCTAAACCGGGAGGATTGGGAAGATCAGTTTCGTAAGTCACACACCGACCTGCCGGCTGATCGGGTGTTTTCCGAGCGGCGCGATATTTTGACCGAGGCGCGCGGAAAATTGCGGGAAAAATTTCTCGCCGCCGATGTAGGCATCACTGGGGCGAATTTTCTCGTGGCCGAAACCGGATCTTCCGTGATCGTCACCAACGAGGGTAACGGTGACATGACGCAAACCTTACCGCGCATCCATATCGCACTCGCCAGCATCGAGAAGATGGTGCCGACCCTCGAAGATACCTGTTCGCTGCTGCGCGTGCTCGCGCGCTCCGCCACCGGGCAGGATTTTTCTGTTTATACCACATTTTCCACCGGCGCGCGCCGCCCCGCGGATCTGGATGGGCCGGAAGAATACCATGTCGTTCTTGTAGATAATGGCCGCTCGGCGATGCTAGGAACGGAATTTCAGGACATGTTACGCTGCATCCGCTGTGCCGCCTGCATGAACCATTGCCCCGTGTATGGCACCATCGGCGGGCACGCCTATGGCTGGGTCTATCCCGGCCCGATGGGCAGCGTGCTGACGCCCAGCCTGATTGGCGTCGATCAGGCTGGACATTTACCAAACGCTTCGACTTTTTGCGGTAAATGCGAGAGCGTGTGTCCGGTAAAAATTCCTTTACCAAAGCTCATGCGCCATTGGCGGGAACGCGAATTTGAACGGCATCTGACACCGCAAGCCATTCGGACCAACCTAGCGATCTGGAGCTGGTTCGCGCAACGTCCGCTAGCCTATCGTCTGGCCACGCGGGTGGCGGCGAAGATGCTTGGTTTTCTGGGGCGCACGCGCGGCCGGTTTACCCGCCTGCCATTCGCCAGCGGTTGGTGCGACGGGCGCGACTTACCCGCGCCGGAAGGCGAAACGTTTTTTGCCCGCTATGCCAAGGCGCAGCGAGCCAGGGATATATAATGAGCCGGGAAACGATATTGAATGCGGTCCGCCGAGGGCTGAAGCGGGGGGCGCTGCCCGCTGATGAGACGACATTGCTACGCGTGCGGTTGCAAACCCATCCGCGCCATCTGATCCCCGCGCGCACACGCCTCCCGCGCCCGGCGCTGATCGATCTTTTCGTCGCGAACGTCGAAAAAGAATTTGGCACGGTGGCTCGCGTTACCGAATCAGCGGAAATTCCCACCGCGGTCGCGGAGTATTTGGCGGCGCAGAATCTGCCGACCGACGCGGTGATCGCGCCGCACCCCGAACTACAAAAAATCCCGTGGGCCGACCGCCCGCTGCTGCGCCTGCGCGAAGGCCGCGCCGTGGGGACGGATATGGTCTCCATCCAGCACGGATATGCCGCCATCGCAGAGACCGGCACGCTCATGCTGCCTTCGGCGGCGGAACGTCCCACGACGATCAACCTACTGGCTGATACTGCTCTTGTGGTACTGCGCGCGAGCCGCGTGGTGGGCGCCTATGAAGAAGCGTGGGATATGCTTCGCCGCGAGCAGGAGGGCATGCCGCGTAATGTCATGCTGGTGACCGGGCCATCGCGCTCGGCCGATATCGAGCAGGCACTGGAACTGGGCGCGCATGGCCCGCGCAGGCTGCATATCATACTGCTGGAAGACGATCCGGAGGCAAGGTGAACGCAGCTGGGCCAGCCCGGAGACCGCGTGCGCCACGCCGACTGAGCGCCGATGACGACGCGGTCTGGGCGCATTTTGCGCACCAGATCGCCAACCTGCCGGGCCAGCAGCGGCCACTGGCGCCGGCAGCGCCACTGGTATCGGCCATCATGGCCCGCCCCGCCGCGCCATTGCCGACCTCCGTCCGGCGGGTCAATGCTGACCTCGATATTGGCACCCAGCCGGGTGGCGTGGACAAGGCCACGTGGCACCGCTTCCGCGCCGGCAAGCTCGCGGCCGGCCGCACCTTGGATCTGCATGGCCGCACCGCGCAACGCGCCTTTCACGCGTTGACTGCTTTCCTGCGCACGGCGCAGGCCGAGGGGGTACGCTGTGTCGAGGTCATTACGGGGCGTGGCGCCGGGGAAGCGGGCGGCGTGCTGAAGCGAGAACTACCGCGTTGGCTGAATCTGCCGGAACTGCGGCCACTAATCCTGGGAGCGGCGCATCCGCATGCCGCCAATTCGGGCTCCGTGCGCCTGTTGTTGCGGCGCATTCGATGACTCCGTTCGGCGCCCGACTGCGCACCCTGCGGGCGGCACGCGGCGTCACCCTGAAGCAGCTAGCCTCCGCTTTGCAGGTCTCGGCGGCCTATGTCTCCGCCCTCGAACATGGTCAACGCGGGGCACCGAGCACTGGGTTGGTGCATCAGGTCAACGAATTCTTCGGCTTGATCTGGGACGATGCCGAGGACCTGGCCCGCCTGGCCCGCCTGTCGCATCCGCGCGTGACGGTGAACACGGCGGGGCTGACGCCGGAACAGACGGCCCTGGCCAACCGGTTGGCGCAGACGATCCATCACCTACCGCCGGAGACCGTAGCGGGGATGCATGCGTTACTGGATCAGGCGCGGGATCCGATCAAACCTCGTCTGCGCCGCGCCGCCGGACGCACACGTTAAGGCAAGCGCTAAATCGATCGGCGCGCATCGCGCTCCCGCTGCTCTGCCTGGGCGCGCCGGGACTGCATTTGGGTCTCTATGCCTCCTCCTGCTACACTGGGCCCCTTAACTGACAAGGCACCAACGAGAATACGAATGCCACGGTCCCGCGGGTCTGCCGCAACGTGAAGCACTGGCCTGACGACTGCATTGCGCTCCGATGGACCGCCGCCGGCATGATCCAAGTCGCAAACGGCTCCAGCCGGCTCAAAATCCATGAGCAATTGTCGATCCGCAAGGCCGCCTCGACCGCTCGCACCGCCAGGCACCCAGTCAGGCCAGATCTTGATCGAGATCTTGATCGGAAACCCTTCGCAGTATAACTTCCCGTCCCGGTGCCATCAGTCTGGTCAATTCCAACACCCCCCCCCGGCGCGCTAAGCGCCCAACTTCAGCAAGGATACAAGCCACCATGTGGAAAACCTTTCTTAGCGGCCTGCTCGGCCTCTCGCTGCTCTCCGCCTGCTCGAATGACGTGGCCAATACCGGCGGCACGGGCGGTGCCCCAGTTGTTGCGCCGGCCGGGAAGTCGTTCCTGGTGTTCTTCGATTGGGATAAATCGACCCTAACGGACCGTGCGCGCCGCATCATCCGCGAAGCGGCGGCGACGTCGAAGACGACGCAGCACACCAAGATCGAGGTAAACGGCTACGCGGATACCTCGGGCAAAGCGGAATACAACAAGGGCATTTCGATGCGCCGCGCACAGAGGGTGGCCGCGGAACTGGTGCGTAACGGCGTCGCCAAGGGCGAAATCGCCATTAAGGCATTCGGTGACACGGTTCTTCTCGTCCCCACCGGCCCCGGTGTACGTGAACCGCAGAACCGGCGCGTGGAGATCATCATCCGCTGATCCCACCGATCATCGGACCGAGACGGAAAAGGGCACCGTGAGGCGCCCTTTTTTGTTACCCGTCTTGCTACAAGTCCCTCGCGTTGCTGTGTGGCTGAATCCGTAACGCTGTGGGGATGGTGGGGTTGTAGCTACCGCTCATCCGTCGGCCCTCACTCGCGCGCCAGACGTTGCGCCTCGGCTATCTGAGCGGACGTTATCATCGAGACGAGGCTCTCGCGGGCTTTCTCGGCTTTGCCTCGGGCGGCTTTGTCAGCTTAGCAGCCTAGTGTAGCAGGAGGAGACATCGGACGCGGGAATGGTCGGTCACCACGGCCCGCCACAGAGAGTGGGCTCGGCCGTTGATGTTCACAAACACCTCTTGAGATGCCTCTGCTACTCCGGGCAGCCCTGGCGCAACCGGAGCCGGCGCTTTCTGAGCTCAGCGGCCAACAGCGGACCGAAGCGGTTCCACCCTAGCCGCACGGTCTCATGGCAGATCTCGATCCCGCGCTCAGCCAGTCAGCCCTCCACGTTACGCAGCAGCAGCGGGGTAACGGACATACAGCAACACCGCCAGGCCGATCACCTCGGAGGAGCTATTAAATATTTGACCGGGTTCCGCATCGCGGACGACTACAGCCCACCAGCGGTCAATGCCTGGTCGCCAAGAAAGCACCCGCCTAAGCATTCGATCAATTGTTGCATGTGGTCGGCACCGCATTGATGGGGATCAATCCGGCATATCCGTCCGCCAAGACCATGGCGGTGGGTGCGGGAAGTTTCGTGCTCGTCGGTGTTCAACTCATCCTACCGCGTGCGCGGCCAGATAATCGAGCAGTGCCGCACACGTAGCCAGCCGCACGGCGTCGATGTCGGAGATATCGACACCGGTCGTGGCATGCAGAGCCGTGATCCTAGCCAGCAGCTCAGTAGGACACCGTGACGAAAGTCAACTGTCGGCGATTGCGTGTCCTCGCAACCACCATTATTAGCCTGTTGCCGTCTCAATAGGTGAGACTGGTAATGTTC
>SHWN01000131.1 GCA_009693795.1 Acetobacteraceae bacterium | reverse complement strand
CGTTCGATGAGTGGCTTCCATAAAGGCTCCTGGCCCGCTTCGTGGTGGAGGCAATCGACGATCTGGATCTGACCGTGATGCGTAGCGCGCTGCCCCCGTCCCCGCCCGCCCATATGCCGCATGCGGCGCATGGCAAGACGCAAGGCAAAGGGTTTTTCGCGCGCCTGTTCGGGCGCTAAGTTTGTAACAAGGCTGCGGCGCGGTGGCGCAAATTAGTTTGCGGACGACCACCGATATGGGCAATCGCCTCCGCCGCCGCCAGGCTGGCGAGCGCGCCGGCGGTCGCAAGATCCAGGCCTTGAGTTAATGCAGTGAGGAAGCCAGCAGCATAGGCATCGCCGGCACCGGTAGTGTCCACGACCTGCGTGGAATAAGCGGCGATTTCGAGAGTTTCCGCCCCACGCAAGATAACGCTGCCGGCTTCGCCGCGGGTCAGCGCTGCCAACGCCACATCGTGGCGCGCGGCTTCGGTAGCGGCGGCAAAGTCGTTTTCTTGATAAAGGGAACAAATTTCCGCTTCGTTGGCTAACAGAATGTCGATGTCCTGCTTTACCAGGGCACGGAACGCGGCGCGGTGGCGGTTGACACAGAACGCATCGGAAAGCGAGAGCGCGACCTGCCGACCGGCCGCATGCGCGGCAGCGGCGGCAGTGCGGAAGGCAGCTTGCGCGGCGGGCGGATCAAACAGATAGCCTTCCAGATAGGTGACGGCGGCACTGGCTATTAAGTTCGTATAAATGTCATCGGGTCCGAATTCGACGGAGGCACCTAGAAACGTGTTCATCGTGCGCTGGCCATCTGGCGTGACGAGAATCAGGCAGCGCGCAGTAGGGGCGCCGGTGGTGGCGGGCGCGGTGGGGAAATGCACACCTGCCGCGGTGATGTCATGGCGAAACACTTCTCCCAGTTGGTCTTTTGCGACCTTTCCCAGGTAAGCGACGCGAGCACCAAGATTGGCGGCGACGGCGCAGCTGTTGGCAACCGAGCCCCCGCTGCTTTCAATGCCGGGGGGCATGGCGGCGTATAGTCGTTCCGCCGCCTCCGCGTCTATCAGGGCCATCGCTCCTTTGTGCATATCGTGGCGCGAGAGAAAACTCTCGTCAGCACGCGCCACCACATCAACGATGGCGTTGCCGATGCCGAGAAGGGCATATGTGGGTATGGGTGTCATCCGCCCGCCTGGACGGGTGCGGTGGCGCCTTCTAAGCAGGCCTGGGCGCGATGCTGCTGAAGCGCATCCGAGACATGGGAAAGCTGATACGTATCGAAATGCGCGGTGAGCGCGTCACGAAGACCGCTCATGCCCACGGGGAAATTAAGCGAGCGTTTCGTTAATTTCAGCACGAAGGGCGTGGCCTCGACGATACCATTGGCGAGCATTAGGGTGGCCTCCTCCAGATCGGCGTGCAGGACAACGTGGTCTATCATGCCGATGCGGAGTTGCGCGAGGCGAGCATGATCGACGCGTACGGCCGGTCCAATGGTAGTAACGTTAATATAGTGAGAGGCCATAGGATCCTCCTGGGCAGCGGGCAGAGCCGCTGGGGCTGTGGATTGTTTCACGTGAAACATGGTGTTTGTGGGCCTAACTCTGATCAATTTGACCCCGCCAGCGCTTCCTCCGCCGCTAGCCAGTCGTTTTCGGCGGCCACGACTTCGCACGTGATGGCGGCGAGGCGGGTGTGGGCCGCGGTGACTTCGCCGGTCCGGCCAGGGGCGTAGAGCGCTGGGTCTGTTAGTGTCTGCTCGATCCGGACCTTTTCGGCCGACAAGTTGGCAATACGCGCCTCCGCATCCCTGGCGCGTTTGCGCAAGGGGGCAAGCGCGGCGCGGGCCTCGGCGCGTTCACGGCGATCGTCCTTGCGTGGCTGGGCCGCCTCCCCGCGCGCGGCGGCACGTGATTTTTCTGCGAGCAACTCTCGGTAATCATCCAGATCGCCATCGAACGGCTTCACGCTACCATTACCGACCAGCCACAGTCGGTCGGCAACCAGCTCCACCAGATGCGGATCATGCGTGATCAGCAACACCGCGCCAGCGAAATCAGCCAGCGCTTTCACCAAGGCCTCGCGCGCATCGATATCGAGATGGTTCGTCGGCTCGTCTAGGATCAATAATTGCGGCGCGTCACGCGTAGCGATGGCAAGTAAAAGTCGTGCCTTCTCCCCGCCCGATAGATTTGCGACGGGTGTTTCGGCGCGATCCGCATCCAGGCCAAACCGTGCCAACTGGGCGCGCACATGCGGCGGCGTTGCACGTGGCATGGTGCGCGCCATGTGGTGGATTGGATTGTCGCCCATCACTAATTCATCCGTCTGGTGCTGCGCGAAATATCCTACGCGCAGTTTCGGACCACGCCGAATTTCCCCGGACATCGGCTCCAGCCGCCCGGACAGTAATTTTGCAAGCGTGGATTTGCCATTGCCATTCGCGCCTAGAAGCGCGATGCGGTCATCCATATCGATCGTTAGCGACAGGCCACGTAAAATTTCTATGCCGTCATATCCAACTGTAACGCGATCCAGCGCCAGGATCGGCGGAGATAGGCGTGCGGGCTCGGGAAAGTTAAACCGTGTCGGCGCATCCTCGATCACCGCCTCGATCTGCGGTAAACGCGCCAGCGCCTTCAGACGCGATTGGGCCTGGCGCGCCTTCGTCGCCTGCGCGCGAAAGCGATTGACGAAGGACTGGATATGCGCGCGTTCCCGCGCCACCGTCTCCGCCGTGCGGGTTTGCTGCAAAGCACGTTCGGTCTTGATACGCACGAACTCATCGAAGCCGCCTGGGGTTAGCGCAATTTTGCCACGATCCAGATGGGCAATGGCGTGCACGACCTTGTCGAGCAGGGCGCGGTCATGGCTGACGATCAGTGCCGCGCCGGGAAAGCGCGACAACCAATTTTCCAGCCACAAAGTCGCTTCGAGATCCAGATGGTTCGTCGGCTCGTCAAGTAAAAGAATATCAGGGTTGGCGAACAGCGCTGCGGCCAACGCCACGCGCATGCGCCAACCGCCGGAGAACGACGCCACCGGCCGCGCCTGTGCCGCCGTATCGAAACCGAGGCCGGCTAGAATCACGCCGGCGCGCGCCGGGGCGCTGTCGGCGCCGATGGCGTACAGCCGTTCATGCAGCTCGGCCAATTTCTCTGGGGCCGCGGTTTCGGCCTCCGCCAGTAAAGCCAGCCGCTCGGGATCGCCCTGTAGGACGACATCTAAAAGACTGCCCTCGCCTTCCGGCGCTTCTTGGCGCACCTGCGCCAGGCGTGCGCGCTGAGCCAGGCGGATTTCGCCGCCATCGGGCGTGATTTCGCCGGCGATAGAGCGCAGCAGAGTGGATTTGCCAGCTCCGTTGCGCCCCACGAGCCCGACACGCCGCCCCGGCTCGACCGACAGGTCGGCACGGTCCAGCAGGGTTCGCCCGCCCATCCTTAGGGTCAGGCCGTTGATAACAAGCAGGCTCATGCCCGCGATTTACGCGCCCCAACCCGCCGCGCCAAGCCCACACCCAAACCTCCCTTGGGACTTGCCCCCATTCCCCACCCGCGATAAAGCCGCGCCCCAACCCAGAGACGATACCGGCGCAGTCCCCATGGCGACCGAGCGTACCCTTTCCATCATCAAGCCCGACGCCACGCGGCGGAACCTCACCGGCAAGGTCAATGCCTGTCTGGAAGCGGCCGGCCTGCGCATTGTCGCGCAAAAGCGCCTACAACTGACGCAGGCCCAGGCCCAGGCATTCTACGCCGTACACGCTGCGCGCCCGTTCTACCGCGATCTGGTGAATTTCATGATCTCTGGCCCGGTGGTCGCGCAGGTGCTGGAAGGCCCGGACGCTGTCTCGCGCAATCGCGAGGCGATGGGCGCCACCGACCCGGCGAAGGCTGCCCCCGGCACCATCCGCGCCCAGTTCGCCGAAAGCATCGAGGCTAATTCCGTGCATGGCTCCGACAGCGCCGAGAATGCCGCGGTGGAAATCGCTTTCTTTTTTGCCGCCACCGACATCACTGGCTGATTTCGGTTCGCTAGGTTTACTCCCGGCGAAACTCGTATAGCCTCGGCGCCATCGGCCACCGATGGGATACGCCATGAGCCTCGACGCGCGCCTGAAAGACCAGCTTTCCACCATCACCACCGCCACCCTGACCACGGTGCTGCTCAAAAAAGGCCTGCGTAATGTCTGGATGCGCGGCGCGCGGCCACTGCGCGCCGGCCAGAAGCGGCTGGTGGGAGAGGCCTTCACGCTCCGCTTCGTCCCCGCTCGTGAAGACCTTGCCACTCCTGCCTCCTGGGCTTCCCCAATCTCAACCCGTGCCGCGATCGAGGCGATGGAGGAAGGCTGCGTCGCCGTCGTCGATGCCATGGGCTGCCAGGATGCCGGCATCTTCGGCGACATTCTATGCGCGCGCATGGCCAAGCGCGGCGTCGCCGGCCTCGTCACCGACGGCGTGGTGCGTGATGTCGCCGGCGTGCTCGGCACCGGCCTGCCGGTCTGGTGTTCCGGCGCTGCCGCGCCACCGTCCGTCGCTGGTCTTACTTTCGTCGCCTGGCAGGAACCGATCGGCTGCGGCGGCGTCGCCGTGCTCCCTGGCGATGTGATCGTGGTAGATGACGATGGCGCGGTGCTCATCCCACAAACCATGGTCGCTTCCGTCACGGAAGAAGCGATGGAGCAGGAACGCCACGAAGGCTGGATCATGGGCGAGGTCAATAAAGGGATTCCGCTCCCCGGCCTCTATCCGATGAACGCGGAAACCAAGGCTCGCTACGAAGCCTGGACGAAAATGCAGAAGTAACCCGGAGAAAAAATTAAATGGACCTGCAAAACCCCGTTCTTACGCGCATGCGCGCCGGGGATGTGGCGATGGGCATGAATGTCCGCATCGCCCGCTCCGGTGACATCGCTCGCATCGCAGCGACTACCGGCCATGATTTTATTTTCATCGACGGCCAGCACGCCATCTTCGATCCCGAAACCATTTCGCACATCGCCCAGGCCGCTTTGGGCGTGGGTGTAGCACCGATGGCGCGCGTGCTCGGCACCGATGACCTTTCGACTCCGCAATTGCTCGATAACGGCATCACTGGGATTATTTTTCCCGATGTCAACACGGTGGAGCAGGCCCGCAAGGCCGTCGCAATCACAAAATTTCCACCCGTGGGACGGCGTTCCGTCGGCGGCGGCTACCCGCAATTCAATCACCGTTCGATGCCGATCGCCGATGCCACGCGCCAGCTCAATGCCTCCACCGTCGTAGTCTGCATGATCGAAACGCCGGAAGGCCTTGCCAATGTGGAGGAAATCGCCAAGGTCGACGGTATCGACGTGCTGCATGTCGGCACCAATGATCTACTGGTCAATATGGGCCTGCCGGGAAAATTCGTCGGCCCGGAACTGGAAACCGCGTTGCTGCGCGTCATAGCAGCGGCGAAGGTAAACAATAAATTCGCCGGCCTTGGCGGCTTGCGCGATATCGCCAGCCAGGCCGCCTGGGTCAAGCGGGGCATGAGCTTCCTCACCACCCAGGCCGATATCGGCTTCATCAATGCCGCGGCCTCCGCCTGGACGTCCGGCGTTCGCAAGGCCATCACCGACTAAACGACTTAACTTAGCAGGAAACGCTCCATGAAAATCGCCTACTCCCCCAACAGCCCCTATGTGCGTAAGGCAATGGCATGCGTTATTTCGCGTGGCCTGACCCTCGAAAAATGGATTCCCGCCGCCGGTAGTGGCGAGCTGGCCAAGTCCAACCCGCTCTCCAAGGTGCCGACCCTGATCACCGATGACGGCATGGTGCTGTATGACAGCCCAGTCATTTGTGAATATCTTGACAGCCTGGGCAGTGCGCCAAAACTGTTTCCCGCCGCCGGCCCGGCGCGTTGGAACGCGCTGTGCCAGATGGCCTTGGGCGACGGCATCATGGATGCGTGCCAACCGCGGCGTCGTGAGATCGCGCTGCCGCAGGATGAAGGGCGCATCGAATATATCGCCACCCAACGCGCCAAGGTCGATCGTGCTATCGTGGTGCTGGAAGCCCAAGCCGACAAGCTCGGCGCGCTGACCACGATCGGGGAAATCACCATTGCCTGCGCGCTGGGCTATCTGGATTTCCGCTATGCTAACGAACCTTGGCGACAAGCAGCGCCGAAGCTGACCGCATGGTGTGCGAAGGTTTCCGCCATGCCGCCGATCGCGCAAACCGTACCGCCGGGCTGATTCAAACTTAACAATCCTGGGCGGCGGCGCCGCCGAGCTTCTCACGCAAGAGGACACAGTACCATGCTGAAGCGCATTGCCATTGTCGGCGCCGGGGCCGTGGGCGGCTATGTCGGCGCCAACCTGACCGACGCCGGCCACGATGTCACCCTGATCGATCCCTGGGCGGAACACGTCAATGCGCTGCGCGAACACGGCATGAATCTCTACGGCATGACGCCGGAAGAGCGCCGTACCATTCCGGTGAACGCCATGCACCTGACCGATGTGCAGAGCCTCGCCAAGCAGCGTCCGATCGATATCGCGTTTATTTCCATGAAGTCCTACGACACAGTCTGGGCGACGCAGATGATCGCGCAATATCTCGCCCCTGGCGGCTGTGTGGTGTCCATGCAGAACTGTATCAACGAAGAAACCGTAGCCAGTGTCGTTGGCTGGGGCCGCACGCTTGGTTGCATCGTAACGGGCGGCGTGGGCGTCGATCTCTATGAACCCGGCCATATCCGCCGCGGCTATTCCAAGCGCCCCAACGTGACCTCTTTCTATATCGGCGAGCCGAGTGGGCTCATTACCAAACGCACGCAGGAAATCGCCGAGATCATGGGCTGCGTCGATACCGCAGTTGCGACGGATAATCTCTGGGGCGAACGCTGGACCAAGCTGTGCGTCAACGGCATGCGCAACGGCGTTTCGGCGGCCACCGGCATG
>SHWN01000130.1 GCA_009693795.1 Acetobacteraceae bacterium | reverse complement strand
GTTATTGATTAGCCTCGGCTGCAGGTTGCTGAGCAGTTTCTTATTTTTACTGGCGTTGCTGGCAGTGCTGCACGTCCAACCCTCAGTGCCGATCGGTCATTCGTAAAACCCTGGCCCGAAGCTGGTCCTGACGATGTCGTCGGATCGGGAGGAGCGGCTTAAGGTTCTGGGGCTGCTATTACGCCATGGCGCGATCCACATGCACGTAAACGAATCGATGACCTGACCTCCCCGCTGGGGGACGCGGAACGGATCGGTCTTGTCGAGGCAATCCAATTGATGCGCGGATGATTTATTTACGATGGCGCCAAGGCGGCGACGCGCGCCGTGGCTTCGGCTTCTTCCTCAATCCCAAGGGCGTCATTGCATTTATTAAAGAAGCCACAGAGGGTCAGGCGCAAGGTCAGTTCCACGATCTGTGCTTCGGAGAAATGAGCGCGCAGGCGGGAGAAGATGCTGTCGCGCAGGCGGTGCGGATTGGTCCATGTGGCAATGGTGTATTCGATGACGAGCTTGTCGATTTCGGACAATTCGGGGTGGTTTTGCCATTCCATCACGGCGTCGATGCCGGCGGGCGAGAGGCCTTCCATGGCCAGGAAGGGTTTGTGATGCGCGACGCAGTAATTGCAGTCGTTCAGGCGGGAGACGACGACGATGGCGAGTTCCAGATAGCGTTTTGGTAACGTGTTGGCTTCGCGCAGCTCCAGCAGCATGGCCATCAAGTGGCGCAAGGCCGCCGGCACATGCGCGAACACCGCCGCCTGATTGGCGAACGGGCCATACAGGGACACGAAGCTGTCATAAATGACCGCCAGATCGGCCGGCAATTCAGAGGATGGGATGGAACGAACGCGGGCCATGATTTTACTTCCGTTACCGTGATGGAGGAGAAAATCCTTACGCCGCCAGCGGATAAAGCCGGCGTAATTCCGTGCCCAGAAACGCCGCCAGCGCGCCCGGGCCGGAGCGGTCGGTGCCGACGTACCCGGCACGCGCCTCGGCTTCGGGATTGTAATTGGTGTTGGTGTTAACGTCATAGGTCCAGACGCGGTCATGCGTGTCGCGGATGAATTCAATGCCGGCGACTTCCACGCTGCTTTCAGCCAGAAATCGCTCCAGCTTCACGCGCAGGGCATCGGGGATACCATCGGACAAAATATCAAACTTATGTTGCCGCACCTCGCCCACCGGGCAGACCAGATCGCCGATTTCGCACGCCTCCGCCGGGCAAAGTTCGAACCCTTCCGACGTATCGACGCGCACGGCATAGAGAAATTGACCGCCGATAAATTCAGCGCGGGTGATGCAGGGTTCCGGGGCGCGGATATAATCCTGCAACAACACCAGACCATCGACGGGTTCTTCGTATTCATCGCTTTGCACGTGTTGGCGCAGCCCGTCCAGCGTGTGGAACAGCCGCACACCCAGCCCCTTGCCGCCGCGATTGGGTTTCAGGATCACTGGGCGGTCGGCGAAGTAAAGCCGCGCCGCGTCCAGCACACGGTCACGCCCACCCACCAGGATGCTGCGCGGTGTGGCGACGCCCTGAGTTTGCAGGGCAGCGTATTGTCGCGCCTTGCTGATTTCCAGATCCAGCGCACCGGAGCCATTGATTACACGCCGTCCATGTGCCGCCAGCCATGCCAGCACGCCGGCGGTGAGTTCGGCGGCAAAACGGTGATTGCGGGTATGCGAGGACGCACTCATGCGGTTGTAGAAAACCCCCTCCGGCGGCGGGGCAGAAAGATCGAAAATGCCGCCATCCATGAACCATTCGGTCCAGGGCAGGCGGCGTTGATCGAAGGCGCCGGCCAGCGGCGGCAGCCAAAGCGGGTTTTCGTGCAGGACGTGGATGCGGCTCATCTTGGGGTTCCCTGCCAAGTGTGCCGCAGAGTGAAAGGTTTTTGCAGCCCCAGGCAAGCCCGGCGCGTGGTCCGGTTTGCTTGACCCAGGGATTCAGCCGAAACTCCACCCCCGCAGCACGGAGCAAAAAATGAAACCGATCGTCGCGATCCTGGCACAAGGCACGATGGGGGCCGGTATCGCCCGTCGCCTGACCGAGAAAGGTGTGGAAGTCCGCACCTCGCTCACCGGGCGCAGCGCCGGATCGGCCCAACGTGCGCAGGAAGCCGGCATGTTGGACGCGACCGAGGCGCAACTGGCGGAGGCGGATTTTTTTCTGTCCATCGTGCCGCCCGGTGATGCGTTGGCGCTGGTGCAGCGTCTGACCCCGGCATTTAGCGCCGCCAATCGCAAGCCGATTTATGTGGATTGCAATGCGGTGAACACGGAAACTGCATATCGGATTGATGCGGCGGTGGGCCAAACCGGCGCGCCCTTCGTCGATGGCGGCATCATCGGTGGGCCGCCGCATCCATTGGCCACGCATCCCAGCGATGCCGGGCCGCGGCTTTATGTCGCGGGTCCAAATGCTGATCGGGTGTTGCGGCTGCGCGAGTATGGCCTGGACGTGCGGGTGCTGAGCGGGCCCGCGGACGCGGCCTCGGCGCTAAAAATGTCCTATGCGGGCATCACAAAGGGGCTTACCGCGCTTGGCTCCATCATGCTGCTGGCGGCGGTGCGCGCCGGCACCGCACCCGATCTGTATGCGGAGCTGGCAGATAGTCAGAAAGCCCTACTGGGTTGGCTGAACGGATCCATCCCGCGCATGTATGACAAGGCGTATCGTTGGGTTGCGGAGATGGACGAAATTTCTGGCTTCGTTGGCAAGGAGTTGTCGGATTCCGAGGTGCATGCCGCGTTCGCCAAATTTTATGCCCGCATGGCCGAGGATAATGACGGGCAGAAAGCCGAAATCGACATGTTGCGCGCCTTCCTGACGTCGGGTGCCAAACCTTGAGACCACCCACCATCCCGGCCAACACGCCGGCGATACAGAAATTGCTGCAAGACGCCATGGCGCATCATCAGGCGGGCCGGCGCACGCAGGCGGAAGCCGGCTATCACGCCATTCTGCGCCAGGGCCCCGATCATCCGGGCATGCTTCATCTGCTGGGAGTGTTGGCGCATGAGGGGGGGGGCCAGCACCAGAAAGCCGGCGCGTTGATCCTCCGCACCCATTCATTGGGTGCTGATTGAACTTCGAAGAAGATAAATGGGGACAAAGGCCCCTAGTCTTCCTCAATCGTCGTTCAAACCTCCAGCCACTCCTGGCGGACGGAGGCGTTGGCATCCAGTTCAGCCGGAGTGCCTTCGAACACGATCTGGCCGTGCCCCATGACATAAAGGCGCTTGGAGATTTTCAACGCGATCGTTAGTTTTTGCTCGACCAGCAGGATGGAAATCCCACGCTTGGCGATTTCTTCCAGCAGCGTACCCACCTGTTCCACCAGCCGCGGCGCTAGGCCTTCGGTCGGTTCGTCAATCAGGATCAGATCGGGATCGCCCATCAATGTGCGGCACATTGTCAGCATCTGCTGCTCGCCGCCCGAGAGTACGCCGGCGATATTGTTCTGCCGGCTCCCCAGGTTGGGGAACAGTTTGTAAACATCATCGAAACTCCAGCGTCCAAACACACCGGATTTGCGCAAGCCAAGTTCCAAATTCTGCCGCACCGTCAGCATCGGGAAAATCTGCCGGTCTTCCGGCACATAACCAATGCCAGCGCGAGAGACGAGATCGGTGCGCAACCCAGCCACATCGCGCCCGCGAAAGCGCACGCTGCCTTGCGGCTCCACCAGCCCCATGATCGCCTTGCAGGTGGTGGAGCGGCCCACGCCGTTGCGCCCCAGCAGGCTGACGATTTCGCCCTCGCGGACATCGATATTCACGCCATGCAGGATATGGCTCTTGCCGTAATAGGCGTGCAGATCCCGCACTTCCAGCATGTTTGCCGCGTCGTTTGCCATCACTCGGTCAAGGCTCCCAAATAGGCTTCCTGCACCGCGCGGTTGGCGCGGATTTCTTCTGGCTTGCCAGTGGCGATTACCTCGCCATAAACCACCACGGAAATCGTGTCGGCGAGGCCGAATACCACGTGCATGTCGTGTTCTACCATCACCAGGGTCTTGCCTTCTGTCACCCGCTTGATCAGCGCGACGGCATATTCGGTTTCACTATGGCTCATGCCGGCGGTGGGTTCATCCAGAAGAATTACGGTTGCGCCACCGGCGATGGTGATACCGATTTCCAGCGCCCGCTGCTCGGCATAGGACAACAACCCCGCCTGCAAATCGCGCCGCTCCAGCAGATTAAGTTCGTCGAGCAATCGCTCGGCCTGCTCATTCAACGCCTTCTGTGCCCAAAGCGGGCTCCAGAACGAATAGCGATAGCCGGTCGACCAGAGTAGCGCACAGCGGATATTCTCAAACACCGTCATGCGATGAAAGATCGAGGTGATCTGAAAGCTGCGCGAAAGCCCCCGGCGATTGATTTCCTGCGGCGCCAGCTCATCGATGCGGGTGCCGTTGAGGTAAATTTCTCCCGACGTGATGGGAAACCGCCCGCTGATCAGATTGAACAGCGTGGTTTTCCCTGCCCCGTTCGGGCCAATAACCGCATGGCGTTCGCCGCGCTTTACCTCCAGATTGGTGCCACGGATAATCTCCGTCGGGCCAAAACTCTTGCGAAGGTCCTTCAAGCTGAGGGCGGACTCAATGGTGACAGTGGCGGACATCACACGCTCCGTAGCTTGAGATCGGCGGTGATATCGCCCCAGACCCGTATAAAGCCACGGAGCTCAACACGAAGCCAGGCCGCGCCGATGACCAGGAGGGCCGTGGTGACTGCCCAAGGCATCGTCGCCCTGACATCGATTTTATTTCCAAACAAGACCAATTTCTTGCCCTGGGCCTGACCGATGGTAAGGAAGCCAAGCAGCTCCACAAGGCCCACAAAGCCCAGCAGCAATGCTATCGCGGGGATGGATATGCGTAGATAGGGCACGATCAGGCGCCTCAGCCGCCCGGCGCGCGCGATTGGCCCATGCGCCTCGATCATGCCGGCGAGGCCGGAAGGAGCGAAGGTGACCATGCCGATGAACATCACACCGACATAGATCAGCCAGGAGTTCGAGTAGAGGCTCAGGACGCTTTGCATCAGCGTGATCACCGCGGCACCAAGAATAGGACCGTAGAAGATCGTTGCCCCGCCGATATAGGTCATCAGGACAACGTTCGCCGACAGCGCGCTGGCCACCGCATCAAACGTGACGATTTCATAAGTGATGGCATACAACCCGCCGCCGATACCAGCGAACATGCCGGACAGGGCGAATTGCAGGAACCGCACGCGGCGCGGATCGTAGCCCATGAACTGCGCGCGTTCGAAATTATCCCGCGTGGCATTGGCCATGGCACCGAGCGGCGTCCTGGTCAGAAACAGCATACACAGCGCGGCAATCAGGGTCCAGACCAAAATCAGGTAGAAGACCTCAACCGGGGCGGCGTAGCTGACGCCGAACAGACTTTTTTCGATCATGCGGTTGGCGCTGACGCCGCCTTCACCACCGAAGAAATGGTGGAACATGATTGCCACGGTGCCGATCAGTTCGCCAATGCCCATGGTGATCATGGCGAAGGCAGTGGCGCGCTGCTTAGCTGCCATGTAACCGAACGCAATCCCGAAGCCGAGTCCGGACAGCCCTGCCAGGATCGGCATCAGTTCAATCGGCACCGGCAAGCCGCCTTTTTCCGCCGCATTAAGTAAATGGATAGTACAATACCCACCCAAACCGAAAAACACAGCGTGTCCGAAGGACAGCAGGCCAGCCTGACCCATTAGCATGTTGTACGACAGCGCGAAGATGATCATCATGCCCATCTGGCTGAGCATGGTGAGCACGAAGCCGGAATGCCGGCCGGTGTTCCAGTCATACACCATCCAGGGTAGGCAGGCCGCTAGTAGAAGTAGCACAATCCACAGGGTAAGCTGGCGGGAGGATGTTGCCGACGTCAGCCCGGTTGTTGCCCCGGGCGTTGCTTTGGTTGTCACGGTGGCGTCCATCATGTGTCGCGTGTCCCTAGCAAGCCGCGTGGGCGGAATAGCAACATGATTACCATCATGGCGTAGGGCAGCAACGGCCCGACGCGGGAAAGGGGTATCGCCAGGATTTCACCCAGCAGATTATCCGTCCCGATCCAGGACACCACATCGCCGAGCGTGGAGGCAACGGAGGCATCTACCACCACGGCAAAAGTCTGGATCATGCCAACGATAATAGAGGCGACAAAACAGCCAGTCAGCGAACCCAACCCGCCGAACACCACCACCACAAAGACGATCGGCCCCAAAGCCGCCGCCATGGCCGGTTCGGTCACCTGGTAATTGCCACCGATCACCCCGGCGAGGCCGGCCAGGAAGCACCCGCCGGCAAACACGATGGTGAACACGCGCGGTACATTATGACCGAGCGAGCTTACCATATTGGGATGCGTCAGCGCCGCCTGAATGATCAGGCCAATGCGCGTGCGCGTCAGCATCAGCCAGATCGCCAGCAACATACCCCCGGCAACCAGCAGCATGAAGCCGCGATAGGCCGGAAAGTTAATGCCATACAGGCTGAACAGCGGAAAATCCAACGCCATCGGCACGCGATAGGCCACGGGCAGCATGCCCCAGACCATCTGCACGCCGCGCTCGATGATGAAAAATAGGCCAAAGGTGAACAGTAATTCAGCGATATGGCCGTTATGATGGGTCCGGCGCAGCCCATAAATCTCGATCGCGGCACCGATTGCGGCGCACACAAGGGGGGCGATGATCAACGCCGCCCAGAAACCGATCAACCGGCTGCTCTCATAGGCGATATAGGCGCCAATCATATAGATGCCGGCATGGGCAAAATTCAGCACGCCCATCATGGAAAAGATCAGGGTGAGGCCGCTCGCCAGCATGAACAGCAACATGCCGTAGACGAAGCCGTTCAGCAGGGAGATAAGAATTATCTCCATCGCGCAAGGTCCATTATCATGGTCGGAGGAATTCCG
>SHWN01000129.1 GCA_009693795.1 Acetobacteraceae bacterium | reverse complement strand
GCCGTAATTCGCGGTTGGCGCGCAGCACGGGCAACGGGCAGTTCAGGCCCTTCACATCCAGCAAGGTCTCGCTCATGGCCATACGCTCCTGGCGGGTAATCTGGAACGCGCTCGGCGCTTGAGCAAGCCGAGCGGTGGCGCCATGCTGGGCGCATGAGCACATGGCGTATCGGCATTGATCTCGGCGGGACAAAAATCGAAATCGCCGCGCTGGATGATAGTGGAGCAGTCCGGCTGCGAGAGCGTATCGCCACGCCCTCTGGCTATAACGATGCATTGGCCACTATGGCTGAGATGGTGCGCGGGATTGAGGGGAAAATCGGCGTCCAGGCCAGCGTGGGGATCGGCATCCCCGGCGCCATCAGCCCGGCGATGGGAGTGGTGAAGAACGCCAACTCCAACCCTCTCAACGGGCATGCGCTGCACACCGATATGTCGCTTCTGCTGGGGCGCGAAATACGCGTCGAGAACGATGCCAATTGCTTTGCCCTCAGCGAGGCCGTGGATGGCGCCGGAGCGGGATACGGCACAGTGTTCGGCGTGATCCTTGGCACGGGCTGCGGTGGTGGTCTGGTGGTGGAGGGCAAACTTTTAACAGGCCGCCAACATTTGACCGGAGAATGGGGCCATATGCCGTTGCCTTGGCAAACGGCGGAAGAATACCCCGGCAAAAAATGCTGGTGCGGCGCGCGCGGCTGTCTGGAAATTTTTGTCAGTGGCCCCGGCCTGGCCGCCGATTGCGATGGCGGGGGCGCGCGCGACGCGAGCGGCATCCCGACGCGCGCGGCGGCGGGCGAGGCGCGGGCCATCGCGGCCTTGCAGCGCCACGCGGACCGGTTGGGACGCGGGCTGGCAGTGTTAGTCACTCTGCTCGATCCCGACGTCATCGTGCTGGGTGGCGGCTTGTCCAACATGGCACATTTATATACGCAGGTGCCGGAGATCATGCGCCGGCACGTGTTTTCCGATGTCTGCCACACGCCGATCGTACGGGCAAAGCATGGCGATTCCTCAGGCGTGCGCGGCGCCGCCTGGCTCTGGCCACCCAAATGACAGATGCACTCTGCCGGGATTGCGGGGCGGTGGCGGTGGCGGCCCCTATATGCCCCTCCTGCGACGGGGTGCGCATCGTGCGACACGCAGAACTATTCCAATTGCATATCGCGCATGTCGATTGCGATGCCTTTTATGCCAGCGTGGAAAAGCGCGACCGGCCGGAACTGGCGAGCAAACCCGTCATCGTTGGCGGTGGCACGCGCGGTGTTGTCTCGGCCTCCTGCTATATCGCGCGGCTATCAGGTGTGCGCAGTGCCATGCCCATGTTTCAAGCGCTGAAAGCCTGCCCGGATGCTGTGGTGATCGCACCGGATTTTCCCAAATACACCGCAGCCTCGCGCCAGATCCGTGCCCTGATGGAAAAACTGACCCCTCTCGTGCAGCCGCTGTCGATCGACGAGGCCGTGCTCGATCTATCGGGCACCGCGGCCTTGCATGGCGCGCCGCCCGCCGCGGTGCTGGCGCGGTTTGCGCGCGCGGTGGAAGCCGACGTGGGCGTGACTATTTCCATAGGCCTCGCCCCCAACCGGCTGCTCGCAAAAATCGCGGCGGGACGCGACAAGCCGCGCGGCTTCGCGGTGATCGGCGCAGCGGAGGCACGCAGCTTGCTCGCTCCCGAACCGGTCCGCCTGCTGCCCGGCATTGGTCCCGCTTTGGCAAAGAAACTTTCGGCGCTCGGCGTCACCAGCCTCGGCCATCTCCAGGCGTTGTCCGATAAGGACGCGCTGCGCCGCCTGGGTGATGACGGCCCCGCTTGGGTCCACCGCGCGCGCGGCGAGGATTCCCGGCGCGTGGACCCCGCGCGCGAAACAAAATCGATCAGCGCCGAAACCACCTTCGCGTCGGACCTCGCCCAACGCGCGGAACTGGAACGCGCGCTGTGGCCACTCGCCGAAAAACTCGCCCGGCGCCTGCGCCAGAAAAGTTTCTGCACCTCCGGCGTGGTGCTGAAACTTAAAACAGCCAACTTCGTCCAACGCACCCGCGCGACGAAGCTACCTGGTCCCTCCGTGCTGCCCGACGCATTGTTCGCCGCCGCGACGGCGCTACTGGCGAAGGAAATCGACGGTACCGCGTTTCGCCTGATCGGCATCGGTGCCAACGGGCTACTCCCACTCGACCAGGCCGACCACGCCGATCTGGCAGACCCCGACACCCCCCGCCGCGTTGCCACGCAAACTGCGATTGATCAGTTGCGCGGTAAATTCGGCACCGCCGCAATCATGCGCGGCCGCGGTTGGCGTTAAGCAGGCCCGTGATCGCGGATTTTTACCGGTCGTCCGTCCGCGCCGGCGGTTCGACGATCACGCTGAAATAAAAATCTATATTCATCATGTAATCGATCACCCGTTGCGCGCCGCGTGTATTCTCCACAACCACCAGGAGCTGCACCGCGCGGCCCCAAGCTCACTCCGGTCCAGCATCAGCACTACTGCCTCACCCAAACTGGCTTCTGGGGCAACGGCAATCACCTCGGCGCCATCACAGCAGCCGCAATCATTATGTACAACTCCTTACCATTGGGCGTGGATCTCTTAGAGACCGTTTAAAAAGTCCGGCACTTTCCCTCACCCTTACCCGGCCACGCACAGAAGTATACTCTCATGGGTAGCTGGTGGGGGCGAGGGGAGGTGCCGGACTGAAAAACTCGCCCTTGGGCGGGTTTTTAAACAGTCTCTCACGCGCCGGATAATTGATCGAGTAGCCGGATATGCGCGCGCATCCCGTGCTGAAAGCAACGCCATTCGAATTTCTCGTTCGGGCTGTGCACGCCGTCATCCTCCAGCCCAAATCCCATCAGCAACGTATCAATACCCAGCAGCCGGTAAAGCGATTCCACCACCGGAATCGATCCACCGCAGCCGATCATGACCGGTGCGCGCGCATATTCATCGGCGAGGGCCTGCTTCGCCGCGCCCACCCAGGGCATGGCGGTATTCACTTCGATTCCCGGGCTCATTCCAAAATTCTCGAATTCCGCGTGCGCATCGCGCGGCAGCCGATCGTGGACAAATTGCCGGAACCCTTCCGCCACCCGCGCCGGATCCTGCCCGGGCACCAGCCGGAACGACACTTTGGCCGATGCCTCCGCCGCGATCACCGTCTTCGCCCCTGGCCCCGTATAGCCACCCCAGATACCGCAAATATCCGCTGTCGGGCGCGCCCACAGCCGCTGCAACCCAGAATAGCCGCGCTCACCGGCCGGCACCGACAGGCCGATATCGCCGAGGAACGCCTTCTCATCGAAGTCCAACGCTTCCCACTTGCCACCTGCGCGTTGGAAACGGGCAAAATTCCGTCATAGAATCCGGGTAGCTGGATGTGTCCCTCGGAATCCGCCAACTCGCCCAAAATCCGCGCCAGCGCATTGATCGGATTCAAGGCCGAGCCGCCAAACAGCCCCGAATGCAAATCCCGCTTGGCCGCCTTTACCGTTACCTGCATATAGGTGATCCCGCGCAGCCGCGTGGTCAGCGCCGGGGTATCGATATTCCACATCCCGGTATCCGAAATCAGCGCGAAATCTGCCGCCAGCTGGTCGCGATGCGCTACCAGAAAGGGATCGAGATTGGGCGAGGACACTTCCTCCTCCCCCTCGATCAGCACGATCAGCCGCGCCGGAATGCCGCCACCAACCTCATGCCAGGCGCGCAGCGCCTCCAGAAACATCATCACCTGGCCCTTGTCATCCACCGCCCCGCGCGCGACGACGCGCTTTCCGCGCGGGCCATCGATCATCTGTGGATCGAACGGGTCGGTCGTCCATAATTCAAGCGGATCGGCCGGCTGCACGTCGTAATGGCCATAAAACAGGATCGTCGGCCCCGCATACCCAGCCGGCCCCTCATGGCGTCCCAGCACCACCGGCTGGCCCTTGGTCGGATGAATTTCTGTCGCGAAGCCCATCGCAACCAACCGATCGCGCACCCAGCCCGCCGCGCGCTGGCAATCCGCGGCATGCGCCGGCTGTGCGCTGATCGAGGGAATACGCAGAAAATCGAATAATCGGCCCCGCGCATCCTCCATCGTCACATCCGCGTGGGCCAGAGTGGTTGCGAGGCGATCGGCACTGGACATCGTCATGGCTCCCGTCAGAGCCTCGAGCATGCCATGGCCACACCCATAATCCCACTCCCGTCAACCTTCCCCGCGTTGACCCATTACCGCCGCACGAGTAAGGAACCTTGCCGGTGGGACATGGGCCGAGAAGTCTGATTCGCCTGGATGGGAGACGTGTGGTGAGGGATGTTCGAGACGCCTTGATGGTGGGTCGCAGCAGCGACGGAAAGCTCGTGCGCCGTCCGCTCTCGCCGCATTTGCAGGTCTATAAGCCACAGATTACCACCGTGCTCTCCATCCTTCACCGTATTTCCGGCGTGGCGCTGGCGGCGGGCACGCTTTTCCTGGTCTGCTGGCTTGCCGCCGGGGCCTCCGGCCCGGCCTGGTTTGAGACCGTGCAAGGGTTTGCCGGCACCATTCTTGGCCAGTTGCTGCTGTTCGGCTGGACCGTGGCGCTGTTTTACCATTTGTTTTCGGGCCTCCGGCACCTCGCCTGGGACATGGGCCTTGGGTTCGAGAAAGCGCAATATACCGCCTCTGGGTGGGCCGTGGTGATTACCACCACCGCTGCCAGCCTGCTCGCCTGGATCATCGGCTACGCGGTGCGCTGAGGAACACGACGATGGCAAACGAGACCCTACATATCGACATCATGCGCTCCCAGCTGGGCCGCGCGCGCGGCCTGGGGGCGGCGAAATCCGGCTTGCATCACTGGTGGATGCAGCGGCTCACGGCGGTGGCATTGGTGCCGCTCACCTTGTGGTTCATCTATAGCGTGCTGGTCCTGCAAGGTGCCACGCATGCCGCGTTGATCGCCTGGATGGGCAATCCGTTCCATCTGGTGCTTCTGCTGGCCTTGATCGTTGCGACGTTTCATCACGTGCAGCTCGGCCTGCAATCCGTGCTCGAGGATTATATCCATACCGAAACGTGCCGCCTGGCTTCCGTGCTGGTGATGAAGGGACTTGCGGCCTTGCTTGCTCTCACCGGGGTTGTCTCGGCGCTGAAGCTGGGTCTTTAGACTTATGGAACGAAAGTTCGAACGATGAACGCCATCACGCTGCCCTCCTCCCGCGCCTATAACATCGTCGATCACACCTACGACGTGGTTGTCGTCGGTGCCGGCGGAGCCGGCCTGCGCGCCACCTTCGGCATGGGCGCGGCGGGGCTGAAAACCGCCTGCATCACTAAGGTGTTCCCGACCCGCAGCCACACTGTTGCCGCGCAAGGTGGCATTGGCGCGGCACTCGGCAATATGGGCGAGGACGATTGGCGCTGGCATATGTACGACACCGTGAAAGGTTCGGACTGGCTCGGCGATCAGGATGCCATCGAATATATGTGCCGCGAGGCGATTCCGGCGGTCTACGAACTTGAACATTTTGGCGTCCCGTTCAGCCGCACCGACGATGGCAAAATTTATCAGCGCCCCTTTGGCGGTCATATGACGGAATACGGCAAGGAACCGGCGATGCGCGCCTGTGCCGCCGCCGACCGCACCGGCCACGCCATCCTGCACACGCTCTATCAGCAAAGTCTGAAGCACAACGCTGAATTCTTCGTTGAATATTTCGCCCTCGACCTTATCATGGATGAGGAAGGCGTGTGCCGTGGCGTCATGGCCTGGAACCTGGAAGACGGCTCCCTGCACCGCTTCCGCGCGCAAACGGTGGTGCTGGCCACCGGAGGTTATGGCCGCACTTATCTGTCCTGCACTTCAGCTCATACCTGCACCGGGGATGGTAATGCGATGGTGCTGCGTGCCGGCCTGCCGACGCAGGACATGGAATTTGTGCAATTTCATCCCACCGGCATTTTTCCGGCTGGCTGCCTGATAACCGAAGGCGCGCGCGGCGAAGGCGGCTACCTCACCAATTCGGAAGGCGAACGCTTCATGGAGCGTTATGCGCCGACCGCGAAAGATTTGGCGTCACGCGATGTTGTGTCGCGTTCCATGACTCTAGAAATTGCCGCGGGTCGCGGCTGTGGTCCGAACAAGGACCATATCATGCTGCATCTGGAACATCTCGGCGCCGATCTGCTGGCCGAACGCCTGCCCGGCATTTCCGAGACGGCAAAAGTGTTTGCTGGCGTGGAGGTGACGAAAGGCCCGATCCCGGTGCTGCCGACCGTGCATTACAATATGGGCGGCATCCCAACGAACCACCGCACCGAAGTGCTGCGCCCGACGGCGGCAAACCCGGACGCCATCGCGCCCGGCCTGCTGGCCGTGGGCGAAGCTGCCTGCGTTTCGGTCCATGGCGCCAACCGGTTGGGGACGAATTCCCTGCTCGATCTTGTGGTATTCGGCCGCGCTGCCGCGCATCGCGCCGCGGAAGTCGTAAAACCGGGCGCCAGCCAGCCGCCACTGCCTGCGCGGGCCGGCGAATACAGCCTCGATCGTTTCGACCGCGCGCGCCACGCGAAGGGGTCTACCCGCGTCGCCGATTTGCGCCTCGATATGCAGCGCGCCATGCAACAGCACGCCGCCGTCTTCCGCGCCTCCACCAGCCTGGAGGAAGGGGTGACGAAAATGCGAAAAATCTGGCACGGCTTGTCGGACATGTCCGTGACGGACAGAAGCCTGATCTGGAATTCTGATCTGATGGAAGCTTTGGAACTGCAAAACTTGATGGCCAATGCCATCACCACCATGGTCTCTGCCGAGGCGCGCAAGGAAAGCCGCGGTGCGCATGCGCATGACGACTATCCTGATCGCGACGATGTCAACTGGATGCACCATTCGCTCTCCTGGTGCGACGATAATGGCGAGGTGGCCCTCGGCTATCGCCCGGTAAAAATGCAAACCCTCACCAATGAAGTTTCGGTCTTTCCGCCGAAGACGCGCGTTTACTA
>SHWN01000128.1 GCA_009693795.1 Acetobacteraceae bacterium | reverse complement strand
TTAAATACGCCGATCCCAACGGCGTGATCTTCGATATCGCCGAGGATGGCTGGGCCGGATCACAAAAAAGCCCCGGCGAATCCGACAACATTGTCCACCCTAACACCCGCCGCCGTGTCGCCCGCTTTGACGAACGCCGCGCCGAAGCCCGCCGTAACACCGAAGCGCGTCGTGAGCGCGAGAAGGCCTGATATTAGGGGATATTTAACCCTAAATTTCTGCGTCGTATTCTGAGTTAATATGCGATGCGACATGGGTTTGTTAGAGAGATGGGGCCTCTCCGAGCGTTACCACTACGAGACCCACGACCGGATGCGGCAGCATCTTGGGCAGCTCGTCACTGACCATCATTTTGTCCGAAGACTTAAGACACTCAAGGGTCTTATACCCCACGAGTTCATCTGTAAAGCTTGGCAGACCGAACCAAGCAGACACTCAACTCAGTTTATCAAATGCCGGGACTAAACAGAAAATCTCTTGATCTGTGGAACATGCGCTGCTCGGGTTCGACGTTCAATGCTCCTGGCTCGCGATCGATCCGCCACAGTTCGTCCAGATCCAGAAGATAGCGCGGGTCTTCGGCGTGGCCCTTTATTGATCCCACCGCCGTGAAATGACTGCCGAGCAGCTCGTGCGGCACACACATCTCGCGCGAGCGTAACATCGCTGTCGCCTCATACTCAAACACGACGGTGTAATCGCCGCACTGCTCAAAGGGCTGACGCATCATTGCCATATTCGCGAAAACAGCAAGGCCGCAATCACTCGAGCAAAGACGCCACCATGACTTGACCAAAATGCACACAAGAGGGCTAATCCCTGAAGGCCGGTCAAGTTTCAATAAAAACCCCCGGTCAAATTTCAACTCAAATCATCAGTGCATTTCGCACTGCAATGAAGGTGGCGAATATGGGAAGGCTCGACGATAAGATCGCGGCGGTGACGGGTGGGGCATCGGGGATCGGCGAGGCGACGGTTAGGCGTTTTGTCGCCGAGGGCGCGAGCGTGGCATTCTGCGATCGGGACAATGAGCGCGGCCAGCGTGTGGCAGCCGAGCTCAAGGCCGCCGGCGCCAAGATTGCGTTTACGCAGGCCGATGTGGGTACCGAGGCGGCCTGCCTCGCCTTCGTCAACGGTGCCGCGCAGAAATTCGGACGCCTCGACATCCTCGTCAACAATGCTGGCATCCGCAAATACGAGAAGATTGACGAGGCGACCGCGGCAAGCTGGAACGAGATCCTCAACATCAATCTGTTGAGCTACGCCTTCTGCGCCAAGGCGGCGGTTCCGCTCATGCGCAGTAACAAAAGCGGTGCTATCGTCAACATTGCCTCCGTACGTTCCATCGTCGCTGGCGGTGGTAACCTACAGTACGACACCACCAAGGCTGCGGTCGCAGGCTTAACGCGGGCGCTTGCCGCCGATCATTCAGCGGAGGGTATTCGTGTGAACGCCGTAGGCCCCGGGCCGATCTTCACGCCATTTCATCAGCGGCGCCTCGAAGCGGCTGGCGAGAGCATCGAGCAGTATAACGCCAGGGCCGCGCAAGGCACCATGCTGAAGCGCCCTGGCAGGGCCGAGGAGGTCGCCGCCGCGATCCTGTTTTTGGCCTCCGACGACGCCTCCTATATCACCGGAACCCTACTGTTTGTGGACGGTGGCATGACGGCGCTGTGACGCAGGTCTCAGGTAAACGGCGGCCATCTTAAGCAGCCGCGCGGAATGACGGCACGCCCCGGGTCACGCCGCCTCGGGGCGTGTATGCCGTGCGTAGAGGAGTTCCATCACGCGCGCCCGCGCTTCGATGAAGTGAGCATTGGACGCCAGCCAGAGCCGATCCCGTGGTCGCGGCAAGCCCACATCGAGTACTTCCAAGATAGTCTCTTTCGGGCCATTGGTCATCATGATGATGCGATCCGACAGCAGCACCGCTTCATCCACGTCATGCGTGATCATGAGGATGGTGGTGCGCAGGCGCACATGGATCGCTATCGCCTGATCCCACGAATGCGCCCGCGTCAGCGCATCCAGCGCGCCGAAGGGTTCATCGAGCAGCAGCACCTTGGGTTGCATCGACAGGGCGCGGGCGATGCCGATGCGCTACTTCATGCCACCCGATATTTCCGCCGGCCGCTTATCCGCCGCTGGCAGCGCGCCCGACCGAGCAGGTTGCCCGCGTCTATCGCGCCGCCAGCCTCAGCCAAAAGGCGTTCGCCGCCGCGCCCGACGGCTACGGGCGCGACTTTCTCTACGACAATCTCAGCCATTCGGTCACCGATCTCCAGCAGTTGAACGAGCGCATCGCCGCGTTCGTCCCGCTGGCCTACAAGGTCAAAGGCGCGCTCGATTCGACGCTCAGCGCCCTGCTCAGCGTGCCCACGCTGTCGCCACGAACCCCGCCATGGTCCCGGTTGCGTCGCCGACGGATCCCGATTGGGAGACCAAGATCAGGCAGTTGCAGTCGGGCTACGCCCAACCGCCGGCGGCCGCCGAACTGCCAGTTGCACCCACATTGGAGGCGCAGATCGATGCCGACTACCGCAACCTCCCGCGTTTCAACGAAATAATCGGCATCCAGATCCATCCGCAGGGCTTCCGGAAATGCACCAAACTGCCGTCCAATATCGAGGATGGCTGCTCCCTGCTCGGCGCCTGGATCATTCCTGGCCTCTAAGGGTTGTTGGGGGTAATGGTTTTCCAATTGCGCCGTATCCTCGATCCCCTCATCCCCGACCCGCCGGTGTCGCGCCTGCTTTACCGCATCTGCCTTGGCGGTCTTGCGGGCGTGGTCATCGCCTGGTTTTGGTCCTCCGCGCCAACCCACCCAGGTGAGCTCGGCGCCGCCAGCTTTTCCTCTTTCAGCGTCGCCTTCTTGAGCGGCAACAGCATCGACATCTTCTTCCAACTCTTCAATAAACTCACGCCTCCGCGGTCGACAAACCGGGCACAACGCGGGGGCAGGGTCTCGGTTCAGATTTTTGGCCTGACTGATCGGGGCTATATCCCAGGGAATTCGGGATCCCAGGGAATTTAGGGATTCCCCCCCCCCGAATCTGTCCGGTCCTATTACGAAATAACGACCGTTTTCTCGCTTTGCAGCGCCAATACTCTCCGACGCTATCCACTGCGGTCTCAACGTGTTCAGCTTTGAATCATTGATTTGACGGCTGCTCAAAATGGCGAAATTAGCGTATTATTCGCTGGAGCATTAGCAACCGAGGCTCAATTTTCTCCGGTAGGTTCAATGCCAAAAGCATTTTACGCCGCCACGTCCCTCGCCAGGATGTGGCGTATTGCCGGACCCATCCGGGGGACTGAATTCGTCCATGTTTCGCGCTCGAGCGGAATATGCTTTCCGTAGCGTTCACTGTCCGGACTATGCATGCGCGCCCGCACCTTCCTCGCCATCTGTGCCCTGCTTGTTGCCCCTGCCGCGCTCTGCCTGGGCGTTATTGCGGTCACGGCTGGTCATCTCAGCCTCGTCGCCCTGGCTCTGTTGCCCGCCCTTGCCCTTGCGATGGTTCTGGCCCGGCTTTGGGTACACGCCGTCGATACGCTGCCCACATCGCGCGTGGGCGGAAGCTTGGCCTGGCTTGGCCTACATGAACTTGCCCGCGCCAACGCGCTTATGGGGCAGCATCTGGATGCGACCTCCGAGGAACTGCGCCAGGCCCAGCGGAGCAGCGTCGCCCTGCTTGACATGGTCCCAGAGCCCATCATCCTGCTGGATGGCGCCCGCGCGCCGCTATACGCCAGCACGCCAGCACGCCTCCTGCTAGGGGCCGAACTGCCCGCCTTGCTGCGCCAACCTTCCTTGGCCGCGGCGCTGGATCAATCCCGCGCCACCGGCACACGCGCCTTCGCCGACCTGCGCCTCACGGTTCCCGTCGCGCGTGAGTTACGCGCCAGCGTCATCCCCCTGCTGCAGCCGCCACCCGATGGGCCGCATTACCTGATCGCCCTACTCGACCGCTCCGCGGAGCAGGCGCTGGCCCGCATGCGTGCCGACTTTGTCGCCAATGCCAGCCACGAGTTACGCACCCCGCTGGCCGCCCTGATCGGCTTCATCGAAACCCTGCGCGGCCCGGCGGCGAATGATCCGGACGCGCAGACCCAGTTCCTGGCCATCATGGCCGAACAGGCCGCGCGCATGGCGCGGCTGATCGACGATTTGCTGAGCCTCTCGCGGCTGGAGATGAACGAGCATGTGCCGCCCACCGATGCGATCGCACTTGGCCCACTGCTGGATCGCGCCGCGGGCGGGTTCGCGCCCCGCCTGGCACAACGCGATATCACCCTGGTTCGCGCGTTGCCACTGGATCTGCCCAGTCTCATCGCCGATGCCGACCAACTGACCCAAGTCGCTCAAAACCTGCTGGAAAACGCGGTAAAATACGGCCGCGCCAACGGCACCATCCGCCTGACCCTCCGTCTGGCTCCGGAAAATGCCGGCTGGCCGGCCTGGCCCGGCCTGGTGGCCAGCGTCGCCGATGACGGCATCGGCATCCCTGCCGAGCATTTGCCGCGCCTGGCCGAGCGCTTTTACCGCGTTGATTCTGGGCGTTCCCGCGCCGTCGGCGGCACCGGCCTCGGCCTTGCCATCGTCAAGCACATCACAAACCGCCATCGCGGGGAATTGCGCATCGAGAGCGTGGAGGGTGAGGGCACGACCGTCTCCGTCTGGTTGCCGCTGAAAATACCCCCGGCCATTGGCGTGCCAGATGGTTTGACCAATGTCACAAAAGTGTCATAAAAATGAAATTTAATAGACATCAAGCGTAGCTAAACGTCCCTTGTCTGTATCCTAGGCCACGCGCGCCATCCCGGCGTCGTTACCCTATACGACATGGAGTCTACGATGCATCGGCGCTTCTTGTTGCTCACCACCGCTGCTGTTCTTGCGGCCCCCGCATTGCACGGCGCCCGCGCCCAATCCGGCGCTTCCATCACCGGCGCCGGCGCCACTTTTCCCAATCCACTCTATCAGAAATGGGCTGAAGCGGCAAAAGCCGCTGGCGGTCCGGCACTGAACTACCAATCCGTCGGCTCCGGCGCTGGTCAGGCGCAAATACGAAACCGCACGGTCGATTTCGGCGCCTCAGACGCGCCGATGACGGGCGAGCTCCTGAAAGAAAACAAACTGCTGCAATTCCCCACGACCATGGGCGCGCTGGTGCCGATCGTGAACCTGCCCGGTGTCGCCATTGATCAGCTGAAGCTGACCGGGGATGTGCTGGCGGATATTTACCTGGGCAATATCACGAAGTGGAACGATGCCCGGATCGCCGAACTTAACAAAGGCCTGGACCTGCCGAACCTTGCTATCGCGCCGATCTATCGCGCGGACGGATCGGGCACCACATACGTCTGGGTGTCCTACCTCTCTGCCGTCTCCCCGGAATGGAAGACCAAGGTCGGCGTTGGCACATCCGTGAAATGGCCCGTCGGTAACGGCGCGCGCGGTAACGAAGGTGTGTCCGCCACGGTGCGCAACACACACGGCGCCATCGGCTATACGGAAAATGCCTATGCCTTGCAGAGCAAGCTGACCACGACCCAGCTGCGCAACAAGGCCGGCCAGTTCGTCACGCCGACGCCCGCATCCTTCCTCGCGGCTGCGGCAGGAGCCGATTGGTCAGTACCCAATTTCGTCGCCAATGTGATCAATACCGGCGGCGTGACCTCCTGGCCGATCGTCGCACCGACTTTCATTCTGGTGCCGCTCAATCCGGCGGATGCGGCCCGGGCGACCAACGTATTTCGGTTCTTTGACTGGGCCTTCACGCATGGCGACGCCGCTGCCCAGCAGCTGGAATACATCCCACTGCCGGACGCAGTGAAACAAACCGTGCGTGCCGCATGGCGCCGGGTGCAGGACACGAGCGGCAAGCCGGTCTGGAGCTCCTGAATGTCATGAGTGGCGCCACCGCCCGGGACATCTTCGACCAGGCACCGGCCCGGCGCGGTGGCTGGGGGGATGCGATCTTCGCCGCCCTGTGCCATGCGGCCGGCGGTTTCGTTCTGGTGTTGTTAGGCGGCATCATCCTGACGCTGTTCCTCGGCGGCCTGCCGGCTTTCCGAGCGTTCGGGGTGGGCTTCCTGTGGTCCACGGAATGGGATCCGGTGCAGGAAATCTTTGGCGCCGGTGTCTCCATCTACGGCACCGTCGTCACCGCCATGCTTGCCATCACCATGGCCGTGCCACTGGCCTTTGGCATCGCCGTTACCCTGACCCATCTCGCCCCCGTCTGGATGCGCGGTCCGATTGGCACCGCCGTGGAACTGCTGGCCGCAGTACCCTCCATCATCTACGGCATGTGGGGCTTTTACTTCGTCGTGCCGTTCATGGCCAACACGATCCAGCCAATCCTGATCGACGGGTTGGGCGGCGTGGCAATCATTGGCTCCTTGTTCCAGGGCCCGCCCTTCGGCACCGGTATCTTCACCGCCGCCCTCATCCTAGCGATCATGATCCTGCCCTTCATCGCCGCCACCGCGCGCGATGCCTTCAATCAGGTACCCACGGTCCATCAAGAAAGCGCTTACGCGTTGGGCTGCACGACCACGGAAGTGGTCCGCGACGTGGTGCTGCCCTACGCGAACACGGCCGTTGCCGGCGGTGTGATGCTGGGGCTTGGTCGCGCGCTGGGGGAGACGATGGCCGTCACCTTCGTGATAGGTAATGCCAACCGCATCAGCACGTCGCTGTTCGCCTCTGGCAATACCGTCGCCTCCCAGATGGCGCTGGAATTTGGGGAGACGGAAACCGGCAGTCTGAAACTGGCTGCCCTTCTGGCGCTGGGCTTCATGCTATTCGTTATATCCTTCATCGTGTTGGCGTTATCACGGCTGCTTTTGCGGCCACGCTCAGAGCAGGCCGTCCGCAAGCCGCGCGCCGGCGCACCGCGCGAAGCTGAACCGAGTATTACGCGATGAGCGCTGCGCTGGCATCACTGCTTGCATCGCCCTCCACATCGTCCTGGGCGACGCTGGCCAACAATGGAATTGGCGAGCTGCGGTC
>SHWN01000127.1 GCA_009693795.1 Acetobacteraceae bacterium | reverse complement strand
CCCGAACCCGCCGACCCGCGCGCCGAGCCCTGGCCACCGATGCAGGCCGGGCCGGAATTGTAACGGGAGTAATGCACATGACCGACCTGCACTGGCTCTCCGCCGCCAACATCGCCGCCGCCTATGGCGCGAGAAAACTTTCGCCCGTCGAACTGACCCAGGCCTTGTTGGCGCGTATCGAAAAACTGCAACCGAAACTGCACGCCTTTATCCGCCTCGATCCCGAGGGCGCGCTCGCCGCCGCGCGCGCGGCGGAGGCCGAGATCATGGCCGGGCGGATGCGCGGCCCATTACACGGTGTGCCGGTGGGGCTAAAGGACATCATCGACGTCGCCAACCTACCCAGTACGGCCCATTCGCGCGTGTTGATCAACAATATCGCCAGCGCCGATGCAGTGGTGACCGGAAAATTGCGCGGCGCCGGCGCGATCATCCTGGGCAAGCTCGCGACGCACGAATTCGCCATTGGCGGACCGAGCCACGACCTACCCTGGCCGGCCGCGCGCAATCCCTGGAACCCTGATCATCATCCCGGCGGTTCGTCTTCCGGTTCGGGCTCAGGCCTAGCGTCCGGGCAATTTCCGTTGGCGCTCGGCACGGATACCGGCGGATCGGTGCGCAATCCCGCCAGCGCCTGCGGCATTGTCGGGCTGAAACCGACTTACGGCCTGGTGTCCCGGCGCGGTGTGTTTCCGCTGTCCTTCACCCTGGATCATATCGGGCCGATGACGCGCACCGTCGCCGATAACGCCGCGCTGCTGGACGTTATCGCCGGGCACGATCCCGCCGACCCCGGCAGTACCGCTAGCAAGGCGCAAAAATTCGGCCGTGAACTCGGGCGCGGGGCGCGGGGCTTGCGCATTGGCTTCATCCGCCACTTCCATGAAACCGATATGCCCGCGCACCCCGAGGTTGCCGCTGCGCTGGAAATCGCCGAGCGCGTGCTGGAGGCCGAAGGTGCCATTGTGCGCACCGTACAACTGCCAAGCCTGGGCGAATTTTCGGCTGTGAACCGAGTGATCCTAACCAGCGAGGCCTGGGCCATCCACGCCAAATGGCTCCGCGAGCAGCCGCAGAATTACGGCGAGCTATCCCGCCAACGCCTGATGCCCGGCGCGTTCATCCCGGCTGGCGATTACATCAACGCCCAACGCCGCCGCCTAAGTATGATCGCCGCCGTCAACGACACGCTGCGCGATCATGACATCCTGATATGCGCGAGTTCCATGGACCCGGCCTCGAACATCCACGACGCGGCAGAAACAGCGCGCACCTATCCGCGCCAGGCACGCACGCCGTTCAATGTAACCGGCCATCCCGCGCTCGCCATGTGCGCCGGTTTTTCCTCCACTGGCCTGCCACTGTCGGTGCAGTTTGTCGGCCGGTATTTCGATGACGCAAAAGTTCTCCGCGTTGCCGAGGCTTATGAGCAGGCAACCGACTGGCATAAGCGGCGCGCCCCAATCGGGTGATCCGCTGACTGATACCAAGTACCAGAGGGCGTGGCCTGCCAGAAGTAAGGTCGGGGCTCTGCCGCGAACCCTGCTAAGAACGTAACGCCCCTGGTGAGGGTTTGGGGGTAAAGCCCCCAATCTTGCTGACTTAACCCCTTCATCAGCCCTCAAGGCCCGCGCCGGCGACCTCGGCTGCCGCGGCGTTTGTCGGGGTCGTAGCCTCCACCGCCAGGGCCCATGGGTTCGGGGGTTTTCTCACGGCGGTGGCGAATATTGATGCTTGCAGCGGGTGGGGGTGCCAGGCCGAGATCGAGGGCTTCCAGGCGTTTAATTTCATCGCGCAGGCGGGCCGCTTCCTCGAACTCCAGATCGGCGGCGGCGGCGCGCATGCGTTTTTCCATCTCGGTGATGGTTGCGCGCAAGTCCCTGCCGACGAATTCGGTGGTGGTGGAATCCTTGATGGGCGCGACGGTGACGTAATCTTGTTCGAACACACTTTCCAACACGGTGCCGATCTGACGCTTGATAGATTGCGGGGTGATGGCGTGATCGGTGTTCCAGGTCGTCTGCTTGGCGCGGCGACGATCCGTTTCCTCCAGCGCACGGCGCAGGCTTTTGGTCATGGTGTCGGCATATAGGATGACCTTGCCTTCCACATTGCGCGCGGCGCGGCCGATAGTCTGGATGAGCGAGGTGGCGGAGCGAAGGAAGCCTTCCTTGTCCGCGTCCAGTATTGCCACCAGCGAGCATTCGGGAATATCCAACCCCTCGCGCAGCAGGTTGATGCCGACCAATACATCGATCACGCCAAGACGTAGATCGCGGATGATTTCGATTCTTTCCAGCGTGTCGATATCGGAGTGCAAATAACGGACTTTTATGCCGTGCTCGCCGAGATATTCGGTCAGGTCCTCGGCCATACGTTTGGTTAATGTGGTGACGAGGACACGCATACCTCGGGCCGCTACAATGCGGCATTCTGCCAGAAGATCGTCGACCTGATGCTCTACAGGGCGGATTTCGCAGATGGGATCGATCAGTCCAGTGGGGCGGATCACCTGTTCGGCAAAGACGCCATGAGTGCGTTCCATTTCCCAGGGGCCGGGAGTAGCGGAGACGAAGGTGGTTTGCGGACGATAAATTTCCCATTCCTCGAACTTCAGAGGTCGGTTATCGACGCAGGAGGGCAGGCGAAAGCCGAATTCGGAGAGGACGGATTTACGATTGAAGTCGCCTTTATACATGCCGCCAATCTGCGGCACGGTCACATGGCTTTCATCGACGAACAACAGCGCGTTTTCCGGGAGATATTCAAACAGAGTGGGCGGCGGCTCGCCCGGACTGCGGCCGGTGAGGTAGCGGGAATAATTCTCGATCCCCTTACAGGATCCAGTGGTTTCCATCATCTCGATATCGAACGTCGCCCTCTGTTGCAGTCGCTCGGCTTCCAGTAATTTTCCCGCTGCAACAAATTCATCCAGCCTCTGTTTTAGTTCGACCTTGATATGCTGCACTGCCTGCGTCAGCGTCGGGCGCGGGGTGATGTAGTGGCTGTTGGCATAGATGGTGATGGCATCCAGCGCGGCAGTCTTCTCGCCAGTGAGGGGATCAAATTCCTGCACGGATTCGATTTCGTCGCCAAATAACGTGACGCGCCAAGCGCGGTCTTCGTAATGGCTGGGATAAATATCCACAGTCTCGCCGCGGAGCCGAAAAGTGCCGCGGATAAATGCAGTGTCATTGCGCCGGTATTGCAATTCCACCAGCGCTTTCGCCAGAGAGTCGCGATCAATCCGCCCGCCGGTTTCCAGCTTGACGACCATGCGTGCGTAGGACTCGACGGAACCTATGCCATAGATGCAGGAGACGGAGGCTACAATAATTACATCGTTGCGTTCCAGCAGCGCCTGCGTGGCGGCATGGCGCATACGGTCGATCTGTTCGTTGATCTGTGCGTCTTTTTCGATATAGGTATCGGTGCGCGGAACATACGCTTCCGGCTGGTAATAATCGTAATAACTAACGAAATATTCCACCGCATTATCGGGGAAAAAGGATTTCATTTCGCCGTATAATTGCGCTGCAAGGGTCTTGTTGGGGGCGAGGATCAGGGCCGGGCGCTGCACCGCCTCGATCACCTTTGCCATGGTGAAGGTTTTGCCGGAGCCGGTGACGCCGAGTAGAACTTGGTCGCGCTGTTCGTCCTGTATGCCTTCCACCAGTTCCGCGATCGCGGTAGGTTGATCGCCCGCCGGTTCGTAGTCGGAAACGACGCGCAAACGCTTGGTAAACGGCCGCGCCGCCTGCTTTTGCGGAATGAATAGGACGGGATGCGGGTGGGTCAGTGCCTGGGGCATACAGAATTTTACCCCAATTCGGCGAGTATCTCCACCGTATGCTGCCCCAATGTCGGCGCCGGCAAGAGCGCGGAGCCGTCCGGCTGGCCGGACGTGCGCGGAATGGAAACCTGGCCCAGGCCGGGCTGCGCAAACGTCATGATCCCTTGACGGGCGGCGATGTGTGGGTCGGTCAACATGTCCCTGGGTGAGTTGATACGATCGCCAAGCACATCGGCGGCTTTCAGCCGAGTCAGCCATTCTTCCGTGCTTGCGGTGCGGAAAGCATCGCGGAAAATGCCGCGCAACTCCGCTTCGTGCTGGCTGCGGAGCGGGTTGGAGCCGAAGCGCGGATCTTGCGCAAGATCAGGGCGGCCGATCGCCGCGCACAGTGCGACGAAATGCGATTCCTTCACCAGGGAGACGATAATGAAGTCATCCGATGTTTGGTAGGAACCGGCTGGGACGTTAGAAACCTCGCCATCATTGCCGATGGCTGCGGCGGTCGCGACCTGTGTCATCACCAGCGCCGCCGTGCCCTGTGCCAGATCGACATCCAAATAGGCCCCACCATCGCCTCGCGCACGCGCGGCCAGGGCCGATTGCACGGCCATAAAACCGAACAAGCCGGTAATCACATCGCCCGCAAACACGCCGACACGATGCGGAATGCCGTCATTGCCGCGGTTCATCGCGGCAAGGCCGGAGAAAGCCTGCACCACACTGTCGGAACAACGACGTTCGGCGTTCGGTCCGGTCTGGCCAAAGCCTGAAAGAGAAATGTAGACGATGTTCGGGTTGGTCTTTTTCAAGGTTTCGTAATCGAGGCGCATGCGCCTCATTACGCCAGGACGAAATGCCTCGATCACCACGTCGGCCTGGTCGGCGAGACGTTTCGCTACCACGTGATCGTTGGGGTTCTTTAAATCCAGCACGATGGATCGCTTGCCGCGGTTATAGGCGGCGAACATCACGGAAATATCCCCTGCAGGACGATGGCTGATCCAGCGGCCCCAATCACCTTCCGGCGGCTCTACCTTGATCACGTCCGCGCCATTCAGCGCAAGCAAGTGTCCGATATAGGGCGAGGCAATGCCTTGCCCAAAATCCAACACACGAATGCCGCGATAAGGTTGCATGATCAACGTCCCCACAAACGCTTAGATGCGATCGCCGCTCCCTCGGCAGCGGCATTAAGTTTCAGCCACACCACCTCCTCCGCCACATATTCTCGCCCGGCGAAAGTGCCGAAGCCGCAATCGGTGCCGGCGATTATCCTTTCCTTATCGCCAACAACGGAGACTGCCTCCATCAAGCGCCGGGCCACCACTTCCGGATGTTCGACGAAATTTGTTGTCGTATCCAGCACGCCAGGTATCAGCAACATATGCGGCGGCAACGGATTGTCCCGGATCGCATCATATTCATGCTGATGGCGTGGATTGGCGAACTCGATCGACAATGCCCCCGCATTCGTCTGGTACAGCACCGACAAGATTTTCGCCATTGGAATGTCGTAGATATGCGGACCGTCATTATTACCCCAGCAGACATGCAGGCGCACCTGCTCGCGCGGAATGTCGGCTAGGCCTTTGTTAATCGCGGCAACGTGCAGTTCCACGCTCTTCACGAATTCTGCGTCTGATTGATGGGCAAAGAAACGCTGGCGTTCCATCGCGAGGTCCGGGCTGTCGATCTGCAATACCAGACCGGCCTCATGGATGGCGCGGTATTCGTGGGACAGCCCCTCCGCCAGCGCCATAAGATAGGCTTCGTGCGTTGCGTAATGCTGGTTGATCATCGTGGTGGCGACGATGCCGGGGCTAGGGGCGGTCATGAAGCGTTCGCGAAACCCCGTGCCCATCCGGTTCAGCCGCGCGGCATCCGCCTTGATCGGCCCGGAATCGATATAGCGGACGTCCGATAACGCGGCCGGCGCGTCCACAACCCGGGCCGAATGCGGGAACCGCGCCGCCATCTGCCGCGCATAGGACGGAAACTCCGCCGCGTCGCGCGCCGGCGGGCGCTGCGACTTGCCGCCAAAGCCGCACATACAGCGTGGCACATAGGTCTGGAAGCCGACGCGAGATTGCTCGCCGTCATTGCCTACATCCACGCCGGCCGCCACCTGCTTGGCGATGACGCTGGCGGTTGCGGCCTCGATCTCCGTTGCCAACGCCGCCGCGTCTACTGTTTCGCCAGCTTCCTGGCGGATCAGCATGTCCGCCAGCTTCTCGTTGCGCGGCAGGCTGCCGACATGGCTGACCAGAATTCTGTCCCTGCTCATCAACATCGCAGCGTTCCTTTTTGCAGCCTCGGGCCTGCTTGTAGAACTTGGCGTCGATAACGATCAGGCGATACATGCTGACCATCCTTTATTCTACAGGAATGGTCAGAGCATATCTTTATCGAAACGGACTCCAGAATTTTTTGCCTTAGGCCGCCACAAACCCCCCATCCACATGGATCTCGGAGCCGGTGATGTAGGACGCCTCGTCTGACGCCAAGAACAGCACCGCGTTCGCCACCTCATCCACTTCTCCGGCGCGCCCCAGCGGCACGCGGCGCAGCATCTTCTCCCGCGTTGCAGGATCGGCGGTGCGCCCAGATGTACGCATCGGCGGCATGATGCCGGGATGCACGGAGTTCACCCGGATCTTATGCCGCCCCTGTTGCACCGCGGCCGCCTTCGTTATCAGCCGCACCGCGCCCTTGGACGCATTATAGGCCATATGGATGCCATCCTGGCCGACAATGCCGGAGATGGAAGAGAAATTAACGATGGAGCCGCCACCATTTTTGATCATCGCCTGAATGGCGTATTTCATACCCAAAAACACGCCCTTGGCGTTGATTTCCATGATCCGGTGCCAGCCCGGCGTAGAATGCAGATCCTGCTCCGCGCTGCCGGAAATGCCGGCGTTGTTCACCAGCACATCCAGCTTACCGAAATGCGCGATCGTGCTCGCCAGGACCGCTTCCCAGTTCTCCTCATTCGTCACATCCAGTTTCTCGAAGCGCGCGGCGGCCCCTAGGCTGGCAGCAACCTGCTGACCCTCATGCTCCATCACATCAGCAATGATGACCTTCGCGCCCTCGCGCACGAAGATACGCGCGGTGGCCGCGCCCATGCCGGATGCTGCGCCGGTGATGATGGCAACCTTGCCCGCGAGTCTCATGGTTGGTTTCCCCCGTTCCAATGGTCTGACCGGATGCTGCCATAGGGGCGATCCTATGGCCAGAGGAAGAGGGGATACCGATCGTGACCACCCGCACGCTAACAGAATTCGTCGCTAACTTGAAATATCAGGATTTACCGACGCCGGTGGTGGCCCGGTGCGAGACATCATTCTCGATACCGCCGGCTGCGCCGCCTCCGGTTGGATCGAGAATGCGGATGGATCCCGCATCGCACGCTAGGCGGGTTGCCTTGCCGTATTGTAC
>SHWN01000126.1 GCA_009693795.1 Acetobacteraceae bacterium | reverse complement strand
CCCGAATAGGTGAAGCCGGCTTTGCGCATGGCGTTAGGTTCGTAGATATTGCGTAGATCGACAATGATACGCCCGCGCATTGCGCCAGCGAGGCGAGCCGGGTCGAGGGCACGAAATTCGTTCCACTCGGTAATTACGACCAGCGCATCGGCCTGCGCGACGGCATCGAGTGCGTTCTGACAATAAACCACGCTTTCGGGCAGTACGCTGGCCGCCTGTTCCATACCTTTCGGATCGAAGGCGCGGATTGTCGCCCCGTCGCCCACCAGGTGCGTGATGATGGGGATCGACGGCGCGTCACGCATATCGTCGGTTTCGGGCTTGAAAGTCAGACCGAGCACCGCGATGGTCTTGCCGCGCACTGCGCCACCGCAGGCAGTGATCACGCGCTGTGCCATCATGGATTTACGCGCGTCATTCACCGCGACGGTGGTTTCAACCAGCCGCGCCGGCACGCCGAAATCCTGCGCAATGCGCATCAGAGCCACGGTATCCTTGGGAAAACAGGAGCCACCGAAGCCGGGACCAGGATGCAGGAATTTGCGACCAATCCTGCCATCCAGGCCAATACCGCGCGCGACATCATGTACGTCCGCACCGACGCGTTCGCAGAGATCCGCTATTTCGTTGATGAACGTCACCTTCATCGCTAGGAACGCGTTGGCGGCGTATTTGGTCAGTTCGGCGGTTTCGATGCCGGTAAAGACGATCGGCGCCTCGATCAGATAGAGCGGGCGGTAGAGCCGGCGCAGTACCTCCCGTGCGCGTTCGCTTTCCGCGCCGATCACCACGCGATCCGGGCGCATGAAATCGCCGATCGCGTTACCCTCGCGCAGGAATTCCGGGTTGGAGGCGACATCGAAATCCAATTCCGGCCGGGCCGCGCGCACAATCTCCGCGATTCGCCGCCCGGTGCCCACTGGCACGGTCGATTTGGTGACAATCACCGCATAGCCGGGCAAGGCCCGCGCCACTTGTTCGGCGGCGGCATAGACATAGGTGAGATCGGCATGGCCGTTGCCACGGCGCGCCGGCGTTCCCACGGCGATGAACACGGCTTCGACGTCCGCCAGGCCGGTAGCCAGATCCCCCGTGAAGCGCAGCCGTCCGGCGGTGACATTATCGGTCACCAGCTTTTCCAGCCCGGGTTCATATATTGGCATGTGTCCGGCCTGCAGCGCCGCGAACTTGATGGGGTCCGCCTCCACCACCGCCACCTCGGAGCCAAATTCAGCGAAGCATGCGCCCGAAACCAGGCCGACATATCCGCCGCCAATCATCGCGATGCGCAAATGCGTTCTCTCCAGAATTCAATGAGTAAAATTGAGCACAAGCTTGGATCCAAGGCCATTGGCAGGTCGTGGGCGTTTTCTGCTCCAAAGGTCGATCCCGAGGAGGGCGACCAGCAGCTTCGTCGGATAAAATCTGCACCTGCACTCAAGGCCGCCTTGACCGCTCACGCGGCCTGGCACGCAGTCAGGCCGCATCTTAATCGGAAACTCGCTGCAGCATAACGTCCCATCCTGGTGCCGTCAGTCTGACCAATTTCAATAGAGATCGGGAGATCTCCAAGGTTATTATGAGGACAAGACATTTCTTGATTTCAAATAGATAAGGCCTAATTGAAGCTGCATGAGGTGCTTTGAGAAAGGCGAAAATCACTCGCCAATACTCAATAAGGCGCCGCGTTCGCGAGCGGCGCGGAACTGGCGGGAAAAAATTAGAATCGCGACAAGCATCCAGAAGGCATTCAGGCCCATTGCGGCACCCAAATGGTACCAATTGATTGTCATGTCCGTCATTACCTGGCGCATGCCCTCGAACACATGCGCCGAGGGTAGGGCAAGAGTAAAGGGCTGCACCCAGACCGGCAGAATAGCGACCGGATAGAACACCGCCGAAAACGGCGTCAGGCCGAACAGCACGGACCAGGCCAAAGCCTCGGCCCCCGCGCCATGGCGCAGAATGAGGGAAACCACAGCCAGCGCTACCCACCAACCCATGATCATCAGATTAACGAAAAACAAGATGATTAGCGGCCCGATGGCAAACAGATTGAAGGCGTAAAGAACCCAGGCTAGCAAAATGGCCGGCAGCACACCGACGCAGAGGCGAATGACGGACATGCCGATCAGCGCCGCCACCAGTTCCCATGGCCGCAGGGGCGACACAAAGACATGGCCCAGATTGCGCGACCATATCTCCTCCAGAAAGGAAATCGCGACCCCCATCTGACTGCGCAGCGCCACTTCCCACAGTAGCACGCCCCCAAGCAGCAGTCCGCCGGCAATGGCCGCGCCACCCATGCGCGCAGTAAGGAAATCGGCGGTAAAGCCCCAGATGCACATTTGCAGCACCGGCCAATAGGCGAGTTCCAGCAAGCGCGGCCAGGACCGGCGATAGAGCGCCAGATGCCGATACATCAGCCCCCAGATGCGGCGCAAAGATTCAGCCATGGGTGCGGTTTTCATGCGACGGTCTCGGCGGCTTGCCCTCGGTTACGGGCAATATCGAGAAACACCGCTTCCAGATCTTCCCGCTTGTAGCGCGCCAACAGTTCATCGGGCGTGCCGCGATCGACGATTTTTCCGGTTTTCAGCATCAGCACATGCGAACAAAGACGCTCCACCTCCGCCATGTTGTGCGAGGCGAGGAGAATTGTGCACCCGGTCTCATCGCGGTACCGCTCCAGCCAGGAACGTACCATGTCCGCCGTATCGGGATCCAAGCTGGCGGTGGGTTCGTCGAGCAGCAGCAAATCCGGTCGGTTGATTAGTGATTTTGCCAGCGCCGCGCGCGTCTTCTGCCCCGATGAAAGCTGCCCGACGGGGCGGGTAAGAAATTCGTGCAAATCCAACTGGTCCGCCAGTTCGAGGATACGCTGTTCGAGATGCGCGACATTGTAGAGATAGCCATAGACGCGCAGATTTTCTGCCACCGACAGCCGCTGCGGCAGCGCCACGTAGGGCGAGGAGAAATTCATCCTCGCAAGGGCGGAAAACCGGTCGCGCGCCATGTCGTGCCCGAGCACGTGAATCGTGCCTTCGGTGGGGATCAGCAGCCCCAGCAGCATGGCGATGGTGGTGGTCTTGCCCGCGCCATTGCCACCCAGCAACCCGATGGTCTGTCCCAGCGCGACGGTAAAGCCGATCCGGTCCACGGCCAGCGTCTTGCCATAGCGTTTGGTCAGATTTTGGACCCGGATCGCATCCATGGGGGCGGGCATAGGCTGTCCAGGCGCACACGCCAAGACTTGACCGCGCGACCTTCCCTGGCGCAGGTGCGGGGCATGTTGCGTAGCGCACTGATCGTTGGGCTCTGGACCTTAGCCAGCCGGGTGCTGGGCTTCGCACGCGACGTGCTGATCGCCGCGTTTCTTGGCGCCGGCCCCATCGCGGACGCGTTCTTCGTCGCGTTGAAACTGCCGAACCTGCTCCGCCGCCTGTTCGGCGAAGGTGCCTTCAACGCCGCCTTCGTCCCCATCTTCTCTAGCCTGCTCGCCGCCGATGCCAAGCGCTTCGCCGAGGAAGCCCTGGGCGTCATGGTGTTCTGGCTTGCCTTCCTCACCCTGCTGGGCGAGGTTTTTATGCCGCAGATCGTCACCCTGATCGCGCCGGGATTTTCCGCCATCCCGGAGAAATTCGATCTGACGGTGAATCTCTCGCGCATCACCTTCCCCTATTTGTTCCTAATCTGCCTCGCCGCCCTTGCGTCCGGTGTGCTAAACGGCCTCAACCGCTTCGCCGCCGCCGCCGCCGCGCCGGTGCTGTTCAATATCTCGCTCATTGCCGCCCTGCTCTGGCTCACGCCCGCATTGCCCAATGCCGGTTATGCACTGTCCGTCGGCGTGCTGGCCGCCGGCGTAATGCAACTGGGGCTACTGCTCCTGGCCATGCGCCGCGCTGGGTTCGTCCTGCGCATCCCCTGGCCGCGCCTGACAGGTCGTATCCGCGCATTGCTGCGCCGCATCGCGCCCGGGCTTCTGGGCGCCGGAGCAATGCAGCTCAATCTGGCGGTGGACGTGATCATCGCCAGCCTGCTGCCGCCAGGCACGGTTTCCATTCTTTACTACGCCGATCGCGTAACGCAGTTGCCGCTGGGTACCATCGGCATCGCGCTGGGCACCGCGCTGCTGCCGATGCTGTCTGGCCAGCTGCGGGCCGGCGAGGCGGAGGCCGCGAACAGTACCCTCAACCGCGCGTTGGAATATGGCTTCTTCCTGGCCTTGCCCGCCGCCGCCGCGCTGATCGTCTGCGCCTGGCCGGTGATGTTCGTGCTGTTCGGACGAGGCGCATTCGATGCGGAGAATGTGCGCCTTAGTGCGCAGGCGTTGATGGCCTATGCCGTGGGCCTGCCCGCATATGTCGCGGTGAAGGCATTGGCGCCAGGGATGTTCGCGCGTGGCGATACCAAAACCCCGATGCAGATCGGCCTGGCCACCGTCGGGGTAAATCTACTGTTGAATGTCGCGTTCATGGTGCCGCTGGCGCATATGGGCCCCGCCCTCGCCACTTCGTTCGCCTCCCTGTTCAATGCCGGCGCCTTGTGGGTCGTGCTCACGCGGCGCGGACATTTCAAGATCGATGCCATCCTGCGCCGCCGGGTGCCGCGCATTATCCTGGCGGTGGGGGCCATGGCGACGGCGCTGGTGCTGGCGCAATTCTGGCTGTTCGCCGATCCCACCGAAACGCACGGGCTGAAATGGTTATTCCTCGCCTTGCTGATCACACTGGGCATGGCGGCGTATGCCGCCGCCGGGCAGATGCTCGGTGCCTGCGATCTGCGCGAGGCCGCGCGCACGCTGGCGCGGCGCGGCCGGCCGCTTCAGTAATGCGTCACCCAGGGTGAGCTCAGTGCCGCCTCGATCCGCCGGTGCCGCGCCCGAATAACATCCGCTGGTATCGCACTGACGAAGGCATAGAAACTCTTCGTACGAATCGCATCCACCACGCGGTCACCGACTTTCTTCGGATCGAGGCCGGTGGTGGCGAGGCGCTCCGCCAGTACCGCCTCGTCGTTGGCGCGTTCCTGTGGACCACCCATATGGTCTGGGCGGTTGCGCGCACCACGGGCGATATTGGTTTTGATCGGGCCAGGGCAAAGGACAGAGACGCCGATATTGGTGCCCTCCAGTTCGATTTCCAAGGCCTCGCTGAGCGAGAGCGCAGCGTATTTGCTCATCGAATACGGCCCCTGGTTGGTGCCGCGCCGGTTCTGGAAGCCGGCGACAGAGGCGGTGTTGACGATATGGCCTGCCTCGCCGTGTTTCAGGATGGCGGGGACGAAATGGCGGATGCCGTGGATGATGCCCCAGACATTGACGCCGAGGACGAATTCCCAATCTTTCGTCGGCACATCCATCATCTGCGTGCCATGCATCGGCACACCGGCATTGTTGCAGGCAATATGCAGCTTGCCGAATTTTCGCTCTGCTTCAGCTAAGGCATTGAGGACGGATGCTTCCTGCGTGACGTCGATGCACACCGGCATCACTTGTTTATTGGTGCCGGACAGTCCGTGCGCGGCGGCCTCCACCGCCTCTTTCTGGATGTCGGCCATCACCACGTTGGCGCCGGCCTCGGCGAGTGCGGTGGCGATGCCAAGCCCGATACCCGACGCGGCACCGGTAACGATGGCGGTCTTGCCTGAGATGTCCATGCTAGTTTCCCCCGTTTGATCGGGGGATTGTCCGCCGAGCGGGCGGGCGGTTCAAGCCGCGCCGATCAATTCACCTGTGCGTGTTTCCGTGGGCAGGCACAAGGCGGCCAGTAGCGGCGCGATGTCGGCCGGCTTGGGAAGCAACGACTGGTCCTCGCCCGGGTAGGCATCGCGGCGCAACCGTGTGGCCATCTTGCCGGGGTCGAACAGGTTCACGCGCAACGGTGACGCGCGAGTCTCCTCGGCCCAGGTAGAGGCAAAATGTTCCATTGCCGCCTTGGTGGCGCCGTAGATACCCCAGTAGGCGCGCGGCGCGCGGGCGACGGCACTAGTGACAAACACCGCGCGCCCGGCCTGTGCCACCGCGAGCAAGGGCGCGCAGGTGGCGATCAAATGCCAGGTAGCCGTCATATTGGCTGCCAGGGCCGTGTCAAAATCCTTCTTCTGGATATGCGCGACCGGCGTGAGAACCCCCAACGCGGCGGCAGCATGCACGAGAATATCCAGCCGGCCGAAGCGTGCGTGAATGCTGGGGCCCAGCGCGTCGATGGTTTCCGTTGCGGCAAGGTCGAAAGGCAGCAGGGTGGCAGCCCCGCCCGCAGCGCGAATTGCGTCGTCGGTTTCTTCCAGCCCCCCTTGCGTGCGCCCGGTGATCACCACATGCGCGCCCATTCCGGCGAGTGCCACGGCGGTGGCCGCACCCAGGCCACGGCTAGCGCCGGTGACTAGCGCCACACTGTCAGCAAGCACGGCCATGGCTAGTTATTTTCGCTCAACAGGCTGAGCTGACGGTCGTTGTTATCCGCCTGATTGGCCAGCGCGATGGGATAATCGCCGGTAAAACAGGCATCGCAATAATGCGGCTGCGCCGGGTCGCGTCCCGGCTTGCCCAGCGCGCGATAGAGGCCGTCGATGGACACAAACTCCAAGCTATCGACACCGATCAACGTGGCCATCTGCGCCACCGAATGACTGGAGGCCAGAAGCTTGCTGCGCTCCGGCGTGTCGATGCCATAGAAGCAGGAATGGGTGGTGGGCGGCGAGGAGATACGCATATGCACTTCCTTCGCCCCGGCCTGGCGCACCATTTCGACGATTTTCTTACTCGTTGTGCCGCGCACGATAGAATCATCCACCAGCACCACGCGCTTGCCCGCTAGCACGGCGCGGTTAGCGGAGTGCTTTAACTTCACACCAAGATTGCGGATATGATCCGTTGGCTCGATGAAGGTGCGCCCGACATAATGGTTGCGCACAATACCAAGTTCGAACGGGATACCGCTTTCCTGCGCGTATCCCATCGCGGCGGGGACACCCGAGTCCGGCACCGGCACGATGACATCCGCCTCGATACCCGTTTCACGGGCCAGTTCGGCGCCGATGCGTTTACGCGCGTCATAGACCGGCATCCCCTCGGTGATGGAATCGGGGCGGGCGAAGTAAATATATTCAAACACGCAGAAGCGTTCCCTGCTGCGCCCGAAGGGTTTGACGGAATGCACGCCCTTATCGTTGATTACCACGATCTCGCCGGGTTCGACATCGCGGACGAATTCGGCGCCGATGATATCCAATGCACAGGTCTCGCTCGCCAATACCCATCC
>SHWN01000009.1 GCA_009693795.1 Acetobacteraceae bacterium | reverse complement strand
TGGCGCATGCCGATCGCCCAAATGCATTATATGCCATCCGGGCCGCCGAAATCGCCGGCTGGCTGGACCGTGACATGACCGCCGCTACCGATCCCGCCGTAATGCCGCCTTCGCCGCGTCGGAAGATGCCGACAGCGAGGGTGAGGAAGGTAAATTCTACTTATGGAACAATGCGGAAGTCGAAAGTATTCTCGGCGCCGATTCCGCCGCGTTCATGGCCGCTTACGATGTGACCCAGGAAGGAAACTGGGATGGCAAAAATATCCTGCGCCGCATCACGGCGCCGGGCACGGCGGTGGCAGAAGCGGCACTCGATCAGGCGCGGCTGAAATTATTTACCGCTCGTGCTGCCCGGCCTCGCCCTGGTCGTGATGATAAGGTGCTGGCGGATTGGAATGGCCTGACGATTACCGCGCTGGTGCGCGCGGCATCGGTGTTCGACCAGCCCGCCTGGTTGGAACGCGCCGCGCAAGCATTTGATTTCATCCTCGCGCAAATGGGCGCGCATGACGGGCGCATCCAACATGCCTGGCGCCTCGGGCGCATCACCGCTTCTGGCCTGCTGGACGATCAGGCGGCGATGGCGCGTGCCGCACTCGCGCTGTACATGGCCACTGGTGCCGCCGAACGCTTGGCCCAGGCCGTTCATATCGCCGAAGCCGCTTTGAAAAACTTCGGCGGCCCCGATGGCGTCTGCACCACCACCGCTGCCGATGCCACGGATTTTCCCATCGGCCCCGAGGTGCGGCCGCGATCAGCCGCCGATAACGTCACGCCGTCCGGCAATGCCATGTTGGCGGAGGTTTTTGCCGTGCTGTTCCACCTGACCGGTGAGCCGCTGTGGTGTACCCGCACGGAAGCGATCCTGCGCGGTTTTACCGGGGAGGCGCGTGCGTTGAGCGGCATGCCGAGTCTGCTCTGCGCGGCCGATCTGCTGGCCGAGGCAACGACGGTTGTTGTCACAGGGCCTACCGAAGCCCCCAACGTTCAACACATGATCCGTGCAGTACTGCGCGCACCCGATCCAACATTCCTGCTGCTGCACGCCCCAGACCCGGCGGCAATTTCGCATCTTCACCCCGCGCACGGCAAGACCGGCGGGCCAGCGGCCTATATCTGTCGCGCGGGCACCTGTTCTCTGCCGATCCGTGACGTATCGGCGCTGCGGGTTGAACTGGTGCGAAAGGTCACACGCACCGAGACCGGGTGTTAGCATTACAGTTACAATTTGGGTGTAGTGTGCGCGATTTGTGCGGCAGCCTAATGGCGATGCGGCGGATTTCCTGGATTGACCAGCAGATCAGCCACGCAGGGTGCCCGGAGCCCTAAGCTTTGTTTTTTTGGGTGTCGTGGCGTTCTCATGGTGGCGGATCGCGGCCAGCATCACCAGCGAAACATGCCGGAGCCTGACCGGCCGCACGCCGTCCAGCACCAGCCGTGTCGCCAGGCGCGCGATGGTCAGGGTCTTGCCTGCGCCGGGCCGGGCGGGCCGATCAGCAGCAAGGGCGAGGCTTCGCCCGCAAGTTCCAGCGCGGCGGTGATTTCTACCGCCTTCCGCGTGCGCCGTGTTGCCAGGATTAGCGCCTTCGTCCCCAGTTCGGCACGTACGCAAGACATTGCCCCGGCCATGTCAGGGACCCGAAAGAGTTTCAACCGCATGGCGACACCTTAACGGCCATCCGTTGCCGCAACGTGAATCTCTGCCGCATGGCCAAGCCATCAGGAAAGCGCTAATTTAATCCGCAAACAACCGGAGTAGAGAGATGATATTCTTTGACTCAGTCGGTCCTAATCCTCGCGCCGTGCGCATGTTCATGGCCGAACGCAACATCACCCTGCCCAAGGAAAGGATTGATCTGCGCGGCGGTGAAAACCGGCAGCCCGCCTTTCTGGCGAAGAACCCGTCCGGCCAAACCCCCGCTCTGCAACTGGATGACGGCAGCGTCCTCGCCGAGATCAGCGCCATTTGCGAGTATCTCGACGAAATCACCCCCGGTGCCTCGCTGGTTGGCAGCACCGCAGAGGAACGCGCCGAGGCAAGAATGTGGATGCGCCGCGTCGATCTCCAAATCATGGAACCGATGGCCAATGGCTTTCGCTTCGGCGAGGGCCTGAAAATGTTCCAGGACCGCATCCGCTGCATCCCACAGGCCTCCGACGATTTAAAGAAAACCGCCCAGGACCGCCTCGCTTGGCTCGACGGGCTGATGGAAGGCAAAACCCATATCTGCGGCAATCGCATGACAATTGCTGACATCTTGCTGTTCTGCTTTGTCGACTTCTTCGCTGGCGTCGGCCAACCGATAGACCCCGCCTTGAAAAACATCACGGCCTGGCATGCCCACATGAAGGCACGCCCCAGCGCGGCGGCGTGAGGGAGGGAAAGTCAGGGGGCTTTGCCCCCTGGACCCCCCACTAAGGGCATACCCTTGGAACCCATTCTACCCAACGGACCGGCTCTAAGGAGCGTCATCCCATAGCAGGGTCTAGGGGCGGAGCCTGGGCCTTCCTTGCCTTCAAGCGGCCTGCGCTGTCGTCTCATGTGCAGGGAAGTTTAGTTCCACGGCGATGCCGTCAGGGTCGTGGAGGAAGATTTGGGTTTGCCGGTCGCGTGGCAACACGCGTTCTTCGAAAGTGACGTTGTGCTTCTTAAGTTTCGTGCGCATTTGTCTGAGGCCAGAGCAGGCGAAGGCGATGTGATCGAGGCGGACAGTTTTAGTTTGTTTGCGCTGGGCGGCATTTTCGCCTTGGCGGAAGCCGATCAGATGTACGGTAGCGGTGCCGGCCGAGTAGAGCCAGTAGCCAGGGAAATTTAACGGCGGGCGATAGCCGACTTCGAGGCCGAGCACGTCGGCGTAGAAACTCTTGGTTGCGTCCAGATCGGCCGGGCAAATGGTGAAATGATTGAGGGCGTGTAGCGGCATTGTCGCGGTCCTTTCGTTAAATAAAGCGCAGATTGACGTTGCCGCCGAGCATCCAGTTTCCAACATTCTCGAAATGCGCGGAACGGCCTTGCGCTTGCTGGGTGACGGTATGGATATCGCGGTAGCGGCGTTCGAATGGGTTGGCATCGAAGATCGCGGTGGCGCCAGATTCGTTCCATACGGTCTCGGCGACACTGCGCGCGACATGGATGCCATAGGTGGCGGCGGTACGGATTTTAACTCGCTGCTCAATCGGCATTGGATGGGTTCCTCGCACCACGTCCCAGATTTCGCGCAGGGTCTGGATCAGATGATTGCGCGCGGCGCGCAGCTGCACATCGGCATGCGCCACTTCGAACTGCACACGGTTGTTATCGCGCAAGGGAATGCCAGCCATGGCGGGGGATTTTTCCCGTGCTACGGCAATAAAATCATCCAGCATGGCACGCGCGATGCCCATGGCTACAAAGGAAAACCCGGACGAGTACATATTGTTGGTGGTGAACCGGTATAAGTTGCCGGCCTGGCGGCGCTCCACGTCGGTATCGCGCCGCAGGGAATGATCGTCGGGCACGAACACGTCGTTCACATAAAAGGTGTTGGAGCCGGTGCCGCGCAGGCCGAACACCTGCCAGTCATCCTCCATGCCCACCACCGCTTTTGGCAGCAGCATGGTGCGTTCGATCACGCTGCCATCCGGATCCTTGCGCAGTGATCCGTCGCGTTCCACAACATGGCAGTGGCCACCGATCCAGGTTGCATGCCGCCCACCGGAACAGAATTGCCAGCGACCCGTGACCCGATAACCGCCATCGACGACAACGGCCTTTGAGCCGCGCAACTGGCCCCAGGCGATCACGCCCTCGCGCACGCCCAGCACCTTTGCCGCCACCGGCGCTTCCAGATAGGCCGCCGACATGGAACAACCGGATCCCTGATTCATGCACCAGGCAGCGGAGCCATTGCCTATGGCGACGGCTTCGACGCATTGCACGTAATCGGCAGGTTCCAGTTCATCGCCGCCAAAATCACGCGGCACCAGCAGGCGAAAGATGTTGGCGTCATACATCGCGGCGAGCACATCGTCGGGCAATTGATTGGCGGCATCGATGCGCGGCGCGGCATTGCTGAGGATGGGCGTGAGAGCGCGGGCACGCGCAATGGCGGCGGCGCCGCGTTGGGCCGCATTCTGGGTCACCTGCCCAATCACATTCATCGATTTTTCCTTATCCGGCAGGGCCTGCCGAAACGGGGCCAACTGTCACGGGGAAAATTCCGCCCACCCCTGGCGACTGTCAAGTATTGGCGGCAATCGGTCGTGGATCAGTTTAAGTCCGACACCGGCCTGCATCCCCACCCGGCCATCCACGGAAGTGTACACTCGTTGGGTGGCCGGGTTAGGATGCAGGCCGGTGTCGGACTTAAACTGATCCACGATCAAGCAACCAGTGGGCGCGCGAGGCAGCGCTTAACGTGGTGCCAGCACCATTACCATCTGGCGGTTTTCCAGCCTGGGCATTTGCTCGACCTTGCTGGATTCCTCCATCTCGGTACGGATGCGTTCCAGCACGCGCACACCGATTTCCTGATGCGCCATTTCACGGCCACGGAAACGCAGGGTGACTTTCACCTTGTCGCCCTCGTCAATGAAGGACTTCATGGCGCGCATTTTCACCTGATAATCGTTTTCATCGATGTTCGGGCGGACCTTGATCTCCTTGATCTCGATCACCTTCTGGCGCTTGCGCGCTTCATTCTTCTTTTTCTGCTGTTCATATTTGAATTTGCCGAAATCGAGGATTTTCACCACTGGCGGATCCGCGTTCGGGCTAATTTCCAGCAAATCGAGGCCGACGGAGAATGCGCGGTTCAGCGCGTCACGGGCACTCATCACGCCCTGCATTTCGCCTTCCTGATCGATCAGGCGCACCTGCGCGGCGCGGATTTCTTCATTGACGCGGGGCCCGTCACGGGTTGGCGGCGCGGGCAAGGGGGGTCGGGCTATGGGTCGCTCCTGTCATGGTTACGGAAATACCTAGCGCAAAGGCCGGGTAGGGAATGATCTTGCAGTGTCGGGGCTGGCGGATCAAGCGGAACCCGCGATTGCTAGTGGAACCGGCAATTAATAAATCCCGATCAGCTTCACGCCGGCGATCAGCAGCACCACGCCCAAGGCCTTGATGATCCCTGGCACGGCCAGGCGAATACCAAAGCTGGTGCCGATCAAGGCGCCGACCAGCACGGCCCCGGCATACAGGGGCAATTCGGTTGGCAGCGACCGTAAGCTGGTCAGATTGCCCAACAATCCGGTGGTGGAGTTGCACAGGATGAACACGGCGGAAATGCCGGAAACGCTGCGCGGCGCCGCCCAGGCGAGGAAAATTAGCAATGGGGACAGGAAGATGCCCCCGCCCGTCCCAGTTAGCCCGGCCAGCAACCCCAGCCCCGCCCCGGCGCCCACCGCGACCAGCGCCGGTGGCGCTGCGGTCTGGTGCGCCGCGCACAATTCCCGTGGCCAGAGCATACGAATGCCGGAGAGCACCAGCACCGCCCCAACCAGCGGCCGATAGAGATGGGGCGGCAGAACGACGGTGCCGCCGACAAACGCCATCGGCATGGCGCCTAGCAAAAACGGCCACAGCACCTCCCAGGAAAACGCCCCGGCCCGGACGTAGCGATAGGAGGTCAGCCCTGCGACCAGGATATTTAGGCTCAGTGCCGTCGGGCGCATCACTGCTGGCGCCACGCTGAACAGGGCCATCAGGGCGATATAGGACGACGCGCCGGCATGCCCGACGGAGCTGTAGAGTGCGGCGGCGAGCAGCATGCAGCCGGCCAGTAAAAAATCTGTCTCCACGAAGAGCTCCATCAGCGCCCGCGGTCACCCACCGGCAGCGGCGCGCAGATCGGGCGGTGTCGCCTCCCGTATCAGCATCGTCACGGCAGCGGCGAGCGGAAGGAGTTCCTGTGCATCGCCGCCGAGGCGGCGCAGCGCGATCGTGTTCTGCTCGGCCTCCTTGCGTCCGACCACGGCGATCAGCGGCACATGAGCCAGGGAATGCTCTCGCACCTTGGCGTTGATCTTCTGGTTGGTGCCATCGACCCGCACTTCCAGCCCCGCCGCGCGGAAGGTGCGGGCGACATGTTCGGCGTAGTCGTTAGCGTCCGACACGATGGAGGCCACCACCATCTGCACCGGAGCGAGCCAGAGCGGGAAGCGGCCGGCATACTGCTCGATCAGAATGCCCAGGAAGCGTTCGAAACTGCCGAGGATCGCGCGGTGCAGCATGACGGGACGATGGCGCGCGCCATCCTCGCCGACATATTCGGCGTCCAGCCGTTCGGGCAGCACGAAATCCACCTGCAAGGTGCCGCATTGCCAATCGCGGCCAATGGCATCGCGCAACACGAACTCCAGTTTCGGGCCGTAGAATGCGCCCTCGCCAGGGTTAATTACGTAATCGACACCGGCGGTAGCGCAGGCCTCTTTCAGCGCGCCCTCGGCCCGGTCCCAGGTGACATCGTCGCCTGCACGCATGGCCGGACGATCAGAAAATTTGACGCGGAATTCGGCAAAACCAAAATCGCGGTAAGTGGCGGAAAGCAGCTCGACGAATTTGACTGTTTCGTCCGCGATTTGTGCCTCGGTGCAGAAAATATGCGCATCGTCTTGCGTGAACGCCCGCACCCTCATGATACCATGTAGCGCGCCAGAGGGTTCATAGCGATGGCAGGCACCGAATTCTGCCATGCGGAGGGGCAGTTCGCGGTAGCTGCGCAAACCTTGGCGGAAAATCTGCACATGGCAGGGACAGTTCATCGGCTTCAGGGCCAGCGTTTTATCTTCGTCTTCCACCTGCGCGATGAACATATGCTCGCGGAATTTTTCCCAATGGCCGGAGGCCTCCCATAAGGCCCGGTCCACCAGTTGCGGGGTTTTGACTTCGACATAGCCGGAGGCTTCCAGTCGCCGCCGCATATAGGCTTCCGCCGTGCGATACAGCTTCCAGCCCTTCGGATGCCAAAAGACCGATCCCACGGCTTCTTCCTGGATATGAAACAATCCCATATCCTTGCCGATGCGCCGATGATCGCGCCGCTCAGCTTCTTCCAGCATGTGCAAATAAGCGTCGAGTGCCTTTTGATCGCGCCAGGCGGTGCCATAGATGCGCGACAGCATCGTGTTGCGATGATCGCCACGCCAATAGGCGCCAGCCACCTTCATTAACTTAAATGCCGTACCCACATCGCCCGTGCTACGCAGATGCGGCCCTCGGCACAGATCCACCCATTCGCCCTGCGTATAAAGCGATATTTCGTCGGCTCGCGGCAGATCCTGGATCAGCTCTGCTTTATATTTCTCTCCCTTAGCCTGAAAGAAGGAAATCGCCGCATCGCGATCCATCACCTGACGCAGGAAGGGGGTATTGCGCGCCACGATCTCGCGCATCTTCGCCTCGATCTTTGGAAAATCCTCGGGCGTGAACGGTTCGTTCCGCGCGAAATCGTAATAGAAGCCGTGCTCGATCGACGGCCCGATGGTTACCTGCGTGCCGGGAAACAGCGCCTGCACGGCTTCCGCCATCACATGCGCCGCGTCGTGGCGGATCATTTCCAGCGCGTCCTCGTCGCGGCGAGTGACGAAGGCGATGGACGCGTCCCCGGCCACGGTTGTGGCCATATCGACCAACCGGCCATCAAGCTTCATCACCAGCGCCGCGCGGGCGAGGCCGGGGCCGATGGCGGCGGCGATCTCCGTGCCCGTGACCGGCGCGTCGAACATACGCACGGAACCGTCGGGCAGGGTGATGGCGGGCATGGGCGAACGCTCCGGTTGGTTGGCGAGAGGGCCTGTCTATGCGGTCAATGGCAGCTTCGCGGCAACCCTGCCGTGGCGGCATGCTCGTGCACGATGCTGGCGGGACAAGACGCCCCCGGACGTGGCGTCAGGTCGAGGGGCGGCACAAACACACCGAAAAATATGGGTTTTTAGAATAAATACCCCATTATGAATGATAATAAGATAAAATAAACTTATTTTTTCGAATATATTGTATTTTGTAAAATAATTATCTCTTTATGATTAGATCTTATCGCCTGAAGAGGTTTTCCCATGTCCCGTTTGCCTTTGCGCACCATCGAAGATGCCCCTCCAGCAGCCCAGGCGTCACTAGCCGCGGCCGAAAAGGCCAATGGCTTCCTGCCTAATCTGCTGCGCGTGCTCGCCAATGCCCCGGTGGCGCTGGAGACCTATCTGACCGTCTCCGGCATCAATGCCCGTTCGGGGCTGACCCTAGCGGAGCGCGAGGTGGTGCAGATCACCGCCGCCGCCACGCATGGCTGTGGTTTTTGTGTTGCAGGCCACACCGCTATCGCTACCAAGAAAGCCGGCCTCGATGGTGCCACGGTGGACCAGCTGCGCGGCCTGCGCCCGGTCGCCGATGCGCGCCTGGCCGCCATCGCCACCTTTGCCACGGCGGTAATTGAAACGCGCGGCCGGGTGGAAGACGCCGTGCTGGACGCCTTCCGCGCCGCCGGTTTCACCGATGCCAATGCGCTGGAAGTGGTGCTCGGCGTCAGCCTCGCCACTTTGTGCAATTTCGCAAATAATCTCGGCCAGCCGCCGCTGAACCCACAGCTGGAAGCGTTTCGGTGGGACGGCCTGCCAGCCGCCGCTGAATAATGTCGCTGCCCGCCGATTTTCTGACATGGCTGGATGCGAACGCTGCCGCGCTGGATAACGGTACGGCAGACGCCTCCATGCTGCTGCCTGGCCTGATCGCGGCCGGCGCGGCGGAAGGCGACGTGCTCGCGGCGGTGGCGGCGATATCGCGCATTTCAGAACATTCGATGGCGGCCGGATTCGTGCTGTGGGGCCATCGCGTGTTCATGGAATATCTGATCCAAAGCCCGAACGTGGCGTTGTGTGAACGCCTGCTGCCCGATCTACGCGCGGGGCGCGTCGCTGGTGCTACTGGGCTGTCCAACGCAATGAAATTTCTGTCCGGGCTGGAGGGGTTGCAGATCTCCGCTCAGCCAGTGGGTAAAAATTTTATCCTGAACGGCGGCATGCCCTGGGTGACCAATCTGCGCCCACAAGGTTTTCATGTCGCCGCCGCCATCGCCCATGCGGACGGCGCCTTCGTGGCGGCCCTGCCGCATGACGCGCCGGGTCTGGAGCGTTCGCTGGACCTTGATTTGATGGCCATGCGTGCAACCAACACCGCCGCGATCCGCCTGACGGACACAAAGTTGAGCAGCGAAGACATTTTGCATCCGCAGGCCACGCAATTCCTGCCGCAGGTACGCCCAGCGTTTCTGGGGATGCAATGCGGTATGTCCATCGGCCTAGCCCGCCGTGCGTTGGCGGAGGCGCGGCTTTGTGCGGGAGCGGCGCGGCATGTGCTGCGCGCCCCGATCGACGATCTCGACGAGACGCTGATCGCGCAGGAACGTGCCTTGCTAGACGGATTGCGTGCCCAGCGCTTTCATAGCGCACCGGCAAAATTATTCGAAATTCGCATCGACTTGGCCGAGACCGCCTCGCAGGCCGTGGCACTGGAATTGCAAGCTAGCGGTGGGCGCGCCTATCTGATGCCGGCAGGAGACGGTTTTGCCCGGCGCTGGCGCGAAGCAGCGTTCGTGCCGGTGATCACCCCGAGCCTCGTGCAGTTAAAATCTGCCCTGGCGGCACAGATCAAACAGGCTGCCGCCTGATGCTGGCGCGCACGCAAGCCCTGGCGGCGCAGGGCATTACGTTGCAATACCCCGGCGCGGCGCATCCCGTGCTCGAAGGCGTCTCTCTGGCCGTGCAGCTTGGCGAGATCGTCAGTATTCTCGGCCCCAGCGGCGTTGGTAAATCCAGCCTGTTGCGCATCCTCGCCGGGCTGGAGACGCCGAGCGCCGGGGAAGTCAGCATGTCCGGCGAGACATTAACTGCGGTGCATCCGCGCGTCGCCATCGCCTTCCAGGACCCCAGCCTGCTGCCCTGGCTGGATTTAGAAAAAAACGTCGCCTTCGGCCTCGATTTTAAACATCAGCCGAAGCTCCATCCGCGCGAGAAAAAATCCCGTATCGACGCGTCCATCGAAGCCGTCGGCCTGACGCAGGCCCGCCATTATTACCCGGCGCAGCTTTCCGGCGGAATGGCGCAGCGCACCGCCTTGGCCCGTTGCCTGGCGCGCAATCCAGAAGCGTTGCTGCTGGATGAACCGTTCGGAGCGCTGGATGAAATCACCCGCGGCAATATGCAACGCCTGTTGCTGCGCGTGGTCGCTGAATTGCGCCCTGCGACTTTGCTGATCACGCATGACATCGACGAGGCCTTGCTGATTTCCGATCGCATTCTCCTCCTTGGCGGTGCTCCCGCGCATATCATTGGCGAATGGTGTGTTGATTTACCCAAGCCGCGCGAGGATTTTGTCGAGGATCTCGGCCTGCTCCGCATCGCCATTCTGAAAACGCTGCGCGCGGCGATGCGCAGCCCAACGGCAGAATAAAGTGGCCGAACCCACCGTGGCGGAATAAATTCATGTGTCTGAATTGCTTTTCGCGCCGCGACGTTTTTAAACTCGCGGGTCTACTCTCAGCCGGGGTCATGGTGGCGCCACGCCGCCTGCATGCGCAGGCCAGCAATGCGCCGGTGCGTATTGGCTATCTACCCATCACCGATGCGGCACCGCTGCTGCTCGCGCATGCCAATGGTTATTTCGAGGCCGAGGGTATTGCTGTGGAAAAACCCGTTCTGCTCCGAAGCTGGGCGCAGGTGATCGAGGCATTTCTGTCAGGGCAGGTGAATGTCATTCATTTGCTTTCCCCGATGGCGGTCTGGGCGCGGTTTGCCAGTAAGGCGCCGGTGAAGATGGTGGCCTGGAACCATGTTGGCGGGTCCGGCCTTACTGTGGCGCCAGAAATTAACAGCCTCGGCGATCTCGGCGGTAAGACGGTGGCAATACCGTTTTGGTATTCCATCCATAACGTGGTGTTGCAAGCGATGCTGCGCGCGCAGAGCCTGAACCCGGTGGCGCAACAGGGTGGCACCATTGGGGCGCGCGATGTCAATCTCATCGTCATGGCGCCGTCCGACATGCCGCCCGCGCTGGCGGCCAAGCAGATCGCTGGCTTTATCGTCGCGGATCCGTTCAACGCGGCGGCCGAATTGCTGGGGATCGGTAAAATTCTGCGTTTTACCGGCGATGTCTGGCGCAACCATGCCTGCTGCGTGATGCTGATGAACGAGGCCGATTTGCAACAGCGCCCAGACTGGTCGCAGAAAGTGGTCAATGCAGTCGTCAAGGCGCAACTCTGGGCGCGCGCCAACCGCGCGGATTCGGTGCTATTGCTGTCCAAGGATGGCGCCAATCGCTATACGCCGCATGCCCCGGCCACGCTTGGCAAAGTCCTGTCTCCGGCCGAGACGGACCGTGCCAGCTATATCACATCCGGTGCCATCCAGAACGGCGGCTGGAACGATAGAAGAATAGATTTCCAACCCTTCCCCTATCCTAGCTATACGGAAGAACTCATCCGCCGGCTGAAAACCACGGTGCTTCAAGGCAGTCGCGATTTCCTCACTGATCTCGACCCCGTCAGCGCCGCGCGCGACCTGACTGATGACCGGTTCGTGCGCCATGCCATTGCCGCCAACGGTGGATTCTCTGCATTTGGCGCGCCGGAAAGTTTCACGCGCAGAGAAACCATCCAGCCATGACGAAAGAATATCTAACGTCTCGTAACACTCCGAAAATTGCCATGCCCCGGCGCGAACTGCGCCCGCTTCTGCGCGTGGTTCTGCGACGTTTGCCCTGGCGACGCGCCGCCTTGGGCTTTGCCGGTCTTGTGATCGTCTTTGCCCTGTGGTGGATCGGGACAGACCTGCTCACCGTCCCGGGCAGCTTTGCCCGTCGCTTCTCGCCCATCCAGACCTTGGTTAGCCTTGGAGCGCTGCTCACGGATTCTGATCTGCTGCTGCATATCGCGGTCAGCCTGCGGCGGATCGTTGTGGGGCTTGCCTGCGCGCTGGCCATCGGCGTGCCGCTGGGGCTCGCGGTGGGCAGTTTTGGCACGCTGGAGGCCGCCACCTCGCCCGCCTTTCAGTTCCTGCGTATGATTTCGCCGCTGTCCTGGATGCCGATTGCGGTGATGCTGTTCGGGGTAGGTGATCATCCGATCTATTTTCTGCTGACCTTCGCGGCGGTCTGGCCGATTCTGCTCAGCACGGCATCCGGAGTGCGTGCGCTCGATGCCAGCACGCTGCAATTGGCGCGCAGCCTGGCGGCGACGCGCTGGGAAACCATGCGCCATGTTGTGCTGCCCGGCGTGCTCAGCCATGTGCTGACAGGGGTGCGGCTGGCCATTGGCATTTTGTGGATTGTGCTGGTGCCATGCGAGATGCTCGGTGTCTCGGCGGGCCTCGGCTATGTGATCCTCGATACCCGGGACCGGTTGGCCTATTCGGATCTGATGGCGATGGTGCTGCTGATCGGCGCGTTAGGGTTTTTCCTGGATATGGCGGCACGAATCTTCTATCGCCTGCGTATGCCGGAGGGCTAAGGGGGCGTTTGTTCAGTCCGGCACCTTCCCACTTCCCCTCCCGGCCACCCACAGCTGTGTAAGCTCGTTGGGTGGCCGGGGGGGAGGGTGCCGGACTGAACAAACGGTTTCTAAAACCAGTCCTCCGCCGGGGAGCGATGATGATCTGGCTGCTGCTGGGCGGCGCAACTTTACTGCTGATGCTGGGGCTGATGCGCGGGTTCGCGCGGGCCTCGGTGCAGGATGTGAAGACCTTGCTGCACTGGGTGGGGGCCCTGGCGGGTGTTTCGCTCGCCTTGCTGCTTATACTCACCGGGCGCGGCGGCTTCGCCATCTTTGCCCTTAGCCTGATGTTACCGATTCTTTGGAATCGCTGGGGCAATCGCGTTTTCGGCTCCCGCCCGAATGTGGATAGTCTGAGAGAGGCGCCCCCCGCTCGCCCCGGCAGCATGAGCCGCGAGGAGGCGCTGCAGATCCTCGGTCTCAAGCAAGGCGTGACCGAAGCCGACATCAAGGCCGCGCACCGTCGCCTGATGGTCGCGGCACACCCAGACCGTGGTGGTTCCGACTGGATCGCGGCGCGGCTGAATCAGGCGCGGGACGTCTTGCTGGGATAAACCTGCCATATTTCCGCCGCCCCGAGCTGCGAATCCCCCCCCGGCGTCACGCCGTCACCCATGGACATCTGCGGAAAAATGAAAAAACTGCGTAAGGTTGTGCTGCCGGTCGCCGGTCTAGGCACCCGCTTTCTGCCCGCCACCAAGGCGATGGCGAAGGAAATGCTGCCCATCGTCGATAAGCCCCTCATTCAATACGCCATCGAGGAAGCTCGTGCCGCCGGGATCGAGCAATTCTGCATGGTCACCGGACGCGGCAAGACCGCTTTGGTGGAGCATTTCGACATCGCCTATGAGTTGGAAGCCATGTTGCGGGCACGCGGCAAGGACGATGCGCTGGCGCAGTTGCGGGGCAGCACCGTCGAACCGGGATCGATGGTGACGATGCGCCAGCAAGTACCGATGGGCCTTGGCCATGCCATCTGGTGTGCGCGTGCGTTCGTCGGCGACGATCCCTTCGCCATCATGCTGCCGGACGATCTGGTGCTGGCGGATGTCTCCTGGGTGAAGCAACTGGCCGATGTCTATGAACAGACCGGTGGTAATGTCGTGGCGGTGGAGGAAGTGCCGCGTGAGCACACCAATCGCTATGGTATTCTGCGCGTTGGCGTGGACGACGGGCGTATCGCCGAGGTTCTTGGACTGGTTGAAAAGCCGAAGCCTGACGAGGCGCCGTCCAATCTTTCCATCATTGGCCGCTATATCCTGATGCCTGAAGTGATTGCGCATCTGGCAAAAATGGAACGCGGCGCGGGTGGTGAAGTGCAGCTGACCGATGGCATGGCGAAGTTGATCGGCACGCAGCCGTTCCACGGATTGCGCTGCGAAGGCCGCCGTTTCGATTGCGGCAGTAAAGAAGGTTTCCTGGAAGCCCAGATCGCCTTCGCCCTGCAACGCCCCGATTTGCGTGACGCGGTGCGTGCTTTCCTGTCCACTTATCTCAAAGATTGTTGATCCGATGGCATTCCAACATAATTTCGATCCCACCGTGCTGCGCGAATACGATATTCGCGGCATCGTCGGTAAAACCTTGCATGTGGAAGATGCGTTCGCCATCGGCCGCTGCTTTGCCAGCGTCGTGGCGCACGCTGGCGGCAAGACGGTCGCGACCGGTTATGATGGCCGGTTGTCCTCGCCCGCGATGGAAGCGGCGCTGGTGGATGGATTGATCGCAGGCGGCATGGCGGTGACGCGGATCGGCTGCGGCCCGACACCGATGCTCTATTACGCTGCCACCACCTTGCCCACCGATGGTGCGATTATGGTCACCGGTAGCCATAATCCGCCAGACTATAACGGCTTTAAGATGATGCTGGGCCGCAAACCCTTTTTCGGCGCCGATATTTTGGCCATCGGCACCATGGCACGCGAAGGCGATGTTGTGGATGGCGTGGGGTCGCAACGTAGCGCCGATGTTTCCGCTGCTTACATCGCGCGCCTGTTGCAAGATTGGGATGGCGGAACGCGTGCGCTGAAAGTGGTGTGGGACAATGGCAATGGTTCCGCGGGTGATGTGTTAGGTCCGATGGTGGCTGGCTTGCCGGGCACGCATTACATCCTGAATGGCACGATTGACGGCACATTTCCGGCGCATCATCCCGATCCAACCGTGCCGAAAAACCTCGAACAACTGATCGCCCGTGTGCGTGCGGAAGGTGCGGATCTCGGTATTGCCTTCGATGGCGATGCGGACCGCATTGGCGTGGTGGACGACACCGGAGAAATTCTGTTTGGCGATCAGATTCTTATTATCCTGGCCCGTGACGTTTTGAAAACTCATCCAGGCGCCACCATCATCGCGGATGTGAAAGCCAGCCAGATCCTGTTCGACGAAATCACCCGTGCCGGTGGCACACCGAAAATGTGGAAGACCGGCCACAGCCTGATCAAATCGGAAATGGCGGCCTCGGGATCCCCACTCGCGGGTGAAATGTCTGGCCATGTGTTTTTTGCCGATAAATGGTACGGATTCGATGACGCGCTCTATGCCGGCATCCGCCTGCTCGGCATCATCGCACGTATGGAGGGTAAACTTTCGGCTGTACGCAAGGCATTGCCACAGGTCGTTAATACGCCCGAAGTACGCTTCGATTGCGATGACGTCCGAAAATTTCAGGTCATCACGGAAGTGGCAGCGCGGCTGCGATCAGCCGGCGCCGATGTGTCCGATATTGACGGCGTACGGGTGAATACCACGGATGGCTGGTGGCTGCTGCGCGCCTCCAACACCCAGGCCGTTCTGGTCTCCCGCGCTGAAGCGCAGGACGCAGCCGGGCTGGAGCGGTTGAAGGCGGCGCTGATTGCTCAACTGGCGGCCTCGGGCCTGTCGGCTCCGGATTTCTCCGGCAGCCACGCCGGGCATTGATCATGCGGCAGAATCTCCAGACCGGGGGCGAGTTAACGAAAGTAAGATTGGGGGCTTTACCCCCCCCCACCAGGGAGCAGTGCTCGCTGAGCCGCTTTTATTGCACTGACGGCTGTTCCTGCCGCCTTATAGCCCGAACCTAAACCCGATCGAGCAAGTCTTCGCCTGACTAAAAACCCTGTTCCGAAAAGCCGATGAACGATCCATCGCTGCCGTTTGGCACCGTACTGGTAAACTGCTTAACCAATTTAGCCAGACCGAGTACGCAAACTACGTTTGTCATGCCGGATACGGTTCAAATTGCGACGATCACGCTCTCGCATGGAAATCAAATCCGGTGCGGGGGGGCGGCACGAATGCGCCAGATATCGATGAAATAGGCCACTATCTGTCGCAGCACGGCCTCGCGCTTGGCTTCGGAGTCGATCTCGGTCTCGGCGCGGGTATTCACCGTCGCGACGTTCGACCAATGGGTCAGGATGCGCCGTTTCTCGAACGGAAAATCAAACAATGTGGACTGCATCCGCGTGGTGAGCTCCACGAACACGCGATCGATCTAGTCGTATATTTTACCGTGCGGAAAGTCATTGGGGATGCGGCAGGCACGTTTGCGGATCGTGCCCGAAAGTTTCATTAGATTGGGTGGGGCGACGATGGGGTTGACTGTTTTTCTTCGTTCGTCATGCACCGAAGGGACCATGGCGATGAAACTTTCCTTACGGAACGCGAGCGGCACATCCTTGATCGCGATACCCCCCAGAGATGCGTCCGAGGAATAAATTTGGTGCGATTACCGACCTGCAGAATGTCGTGATATTTCGTCACGGACCAGTACGGGCCATACATGGAGTTGTTCGCGAAATGCACCGGATCCTCGGCGCGCAGCCGCGCGAAGAAGCCGCCCCAGGTGTCGTCCTGGTAGAGGCAAGGATGGCTAACATCCACCTGTGCCAACGGCACGGACTAGGGTCGCGATGGGCCTCAGCGCGATAATCGATGGCGGCTTAGGCGGATATCCCCGGTAGGCGTCGTGTTGCGCACATCGTGCCACCGCCCCAGGGAACCAGGCAGGTCATTTTTACGCCAGCTCCGCCGGTGAGGATAATATGAATATCTTCCGGTGCGCGCGCGATTGGTCGTTCGGTACCGGACTGACGTTGCAGAAATGCCTGCGCTTGTTCCAACGTCCAGCCCGCTGCGACGAAAATATCGGCCATTTCCGGTGGCAGCAGCAGGAATTGTTCGCCGAGGTCGCGGTGGCGACCGCCGAATGCGGCTTCGCGCGCTCCTTGCATGGCGGCCAGCGCAGGGCGCAGCACGGCTTCCGGTGTGCTGGCGCCGGCTTCGGGCAGCACCTCGATCGTGCCGGAGAGACCGATGACGGTGACGGCACTTTCACCTGCATCCAGGCCGCGCCGTGCGTGCAGTGGGCGGACGAGGGCATGCTCACCCTCGGCAAAGGCGAGACCGTATTTGGCCGGCTGACCCATCGTCGCCATGTCGCCGATCAGCGGCCGCGCGCCGCCGATATTGGTGAGGACCAGGCGCAGCGCGCGGCCAATGCACGCATTGGCGCGATTGCCGGGGCCGAGGCAGTTGGTGCCCGCATTCATTCCCAGCGCGACCACGGCGGGGCCATGCACCAGCACGGCGGCGGTGGGCGTGCCGGTGGTGGTTTGAATGCCCAGCAGATTGAATTCCGGCTCCAACGTGGCGATGGCGGCTTCCAGCACCACGGAAAACTCTTTCGGACGACAGCCCGCGATGACGCAGCAATAGGCGATGGAAGCTGCCGTGATTTCCCCAAATAAGGGCGGCATGAAGCCGTACCCGAGATCCGGGTCGCGCCCGGCCAGCATGGTGCTCAGGCGCGCCTCGGTCGGCACCACGACTGGTAGCCCGTCCGCCAACGCTGCGTCGAGCAGCTTTGCCTGGGCGGTATCCCAATCGGCATCGGCGCTAAACAATGGCGCCTCGCGATCGCCGACCTGGATGGTGCGAATACTCATCCGGCAGCTGGCGGCTTCACGCGGATGGAAATCGCCGCCGTGCCGCCGAAGGACGGGATCCAGGCCGAATGCTTGCCCGCTCCGCCGGCGACCGCAACATGGATATCTTCGGCCGTTGGGGCTGTCTTGAAGGCGTTGTTTTCCGGAACATGGCCGGCAGTGGCATAGATCGCCTGATTTTCCCGCGACACCTGCGCCACGGGGATCCGCGCGGTTTCGAACAGGAATTGCTGGATTTTTTCTACCGTCCAGTTATCGCGCGCCAGGGTGGCCGCGTGCTCCGGCCCGAAGATGATGAAATACGGCCCTTTGGCGGAGGCCGTGTTCGCAGCCGGGGAGGCGATGGCGCCGGCAAAGGTGGTTAGTAGGCCTTCGCCTGTCGTGCTGCCATGGTCATTCAGGTTATGGTTGGGTTCCGCCGACATCACCGTCACCACGCTTTCATCGGCGCTAAAACCCTGGCGGACATGATAAGGCGCGAAGGGATTCTCCTCCTCATTTTCGCCAAAGCAGAATGTGTATTTGGCGGAAGATCCGAAAGTGGAACGGTCCATCACCGCCGGTTTCGCGCCGCCGATATTGAGTAGGATCAGTTGCAGCGCGCGGCCGATGGCGGCATTGGCTCGCCAGCCCTGGCCGAAGCAGTTGGTGCCGCAATTGATGTTCAGGGCCTGTCGTAGCGGTCCGTTCACCATCACCATTGGCGTGCAGGAATGCGTCGTCGCCAGGGAACCGTGTAGATTGTAATCGGCCACCAGCACGCCGCGCAGTGCGGCCAGAACCGCCGGAAAATAGCTCGGCCGACAACCGGCCATCACCGCATTGGCGGCCAGGCCGCGGAGGGTTGGGACCATCTGGCGGGGTGTGATCGCCGCGAACGGCTCGTTATCGCCGCGCGCGCCGTCCATCATGCGTGCCACCGCAGGCTCCGATGGCACCACCAAAGGCAGGCCATCGGTCCAGCCCTGAGCCTCCACATAGTCGGCCCAGGCATCTTCATCCATTTCCGGAATGTCGAGAAATTCGGCCTCGGCGGTATCGGACATGCAGCCCTCCTCTGACGCAAAGGGCCGCGGACGTCGCCCGCGGCCCCGATCTTGATCGCCCGCTTTTGATCAGCGGGGGCAGAGCTACCTCTGCATCTCCAGCTTCAGGCCCTCAACTGCGGCGGTGATCCGCTCCTCAAGCTCGGACCCGTTCAGCCCACCGACCGGGTGCTTTACCACGAGCAGGTGTGGGTCGAGCTTGCGGGCTTTCGCCTGTGCCAGGACCAATGGCCGAAACGTTTCCGTGGCGATCACCACCCCGACCAGGCCGCGTTTCCTTAATTCGATGCTGTCGTGGAAACTCCACGATGAGCAGGAGCCTCAGTCACCCAGCGCAAGCAGCGCGATGCGATACTTGCGTGCGATTTCGTTGATCATCTCGGGCGGCGCCGGCTGGCTGGCGCTGGCCTTGGCGATGTAGTCGATATTGTCCACGCGGCGGACGGCGGAGAGGCGATCACGCAGCCCCTGCAGCAATTCCTTGGCGTTGGGCTTGTTGTTGGAAAACAGAATGATCGGATCATTGATCCAATCGACGGGCTCCGCCGTGGCGGTGCCCTCGCCCTGCGGCGCAATGCCGAAACTGGGATTCACAATGCGCATAGCGTGGCTTCCCCTCCGAACCTTGCTTATCTCACTCCGAACCGGTGGGCTTGCCAAGGGGGGAGAACATACCCTGTGCGGCGATCGCGGCGCGGTTCCCATCGGCGATCGCGGCGGCAATGGTCCGGGATGTGCCAGCTCGGGCATCACCGGCCGCGAACAGGCCCGGCGGGTGACATTGCCCGGTCGCATCCGTCACCAACTTGCCGTCTGGATCGCGAATGAGAGTGGTCGGGGCAAAATCGAGCGCTGGGCGCCGGCCGGTTTGCACGAATAGAACGGGGCCGTGCAGGCGTTGTTCCGCGCCACCGTCCTCGGGCTGCACCAGGACGGATTTGAGGCCGGATTCGCCCTGCAGCGCCGTGATGCGTCCGGGCAGCACCGCGAAGCCCGCAGCGGTGGCGGGCGGCATTCCGCCCTGCGTGACCAAGGTGACATGGGAGGCAATCGTCGATAACTCATGCGCCTCCGCGATTGCCCAACGATCCGTACCAGCGACCAACATAGGCTGGCCGCGATAAAGCGGGCCATCGCAGGCGGCGCAATAGGACAGGCCCCGACCCTCGAACGTGTCCTCTCCTGCGATGCCCAGGCGGCCCGGTGCCAGGCCCACAGCCAGGATGACGGCGCGCGCCGCATGCGCTCCGTCGTCGGTGGTGATTTGCCAACCGGTTGCGTCGACGACCAGGCCGGTGACTTCCGCGACCGCCAGTTCCGCGCCGGTCGTCATGGCTGCTTCCAGTAATTGGGCCACCATGTCGGGGCCGGTGGGCGCGCCATCCACCTCCTCCAGTTTGCCGAGATTCATCAATTCGCCGCCGCCGCCCATGCGGTCCAGCACCAGGCAGGATAGGCCCGCGCTTGCCGCCGTAGCCGCTGCGCTCAGCCCGGCCGCGCCGCCGCCGATCACCACCACATCCCACGCTGCCATGCGCTTTGTCCTTATTGTCCTAAGGTTCCTGGACCAAAGATTTTGGCCGGGTCCTTGCCCGCACGGCGCAGATCGCTGCGTCGGACGGTGATACCGCGCCGGTCGAAATCGTCCAGCACCTGGATCGCCAATTGCCGCCCATTGCCCAAAAGGTCGCGGAATTGCGCGGCGGTGAAACCGTCCCGGATTTCAGCAGCCAGCGTATGCGCCGCTTGCGCCATGGCGATCACCGCATCGCGTAGGAAGAAGCGGTCCGGCGCCAGTTCGAGGATCAAACCCTGGCGCGCGAAGGCCTTGCAGGTGCGGCGCAATGTGACCTCTGGTGCCCCGAGTGTCGCGGCGGCCTCGCGCAGCAAGGGTGGACGATACGGCATTTCGTTTAGTAACGGGCGCAGCGCGTCCCAAAGCCGGGCCTCCTCCTCAGCCAAACCGCGGCGATGGGTGGGAGCGCGTAGTATGGCGCCATCCGCAGCCACTGCGCCCGAGGCCAGGAGATGCGCCAGCAGCGCGGTAAAAGCATCGCGCGGCAGCCGTGTTGTCATCGCGATGCGCAACGCCTCCGGCGTCATGCCCGGCTGGCCGGGCTGCGCCGTATGGAATTTTAATAGTTCGCGCGCCGTCTCCGCCGTTAATTGCCCGACCGCCGCTTCGGTCGCGATATGCGTGCCGTATGTAACGATGTCGGGCGGTCGTGTTGTCTCGATCAATCCCCAATCATCCAGCAGCGCGGTGTGGGCGATCAGGAAGGGCGGTTGTGCGAGCCAGCCACGCAGCGCCGCGTTGGTATCGGGTGCCGACAGCGCTTTTAACACGGCGATTCTTGCGGGTGCGCGGCGTAGGCGTTCCGGTGGCCGTGGGTCCAGCGCCTGGCCGCCGGCGATGGTGCGGGTGGCACTGATATCGCGAAGCACCAGCCGGTCGCCATGGCGCATCGGCAAGGGCCGATCCAGCACCAGATGTGCGAAACCGGCCTGCCCGGGGCGCAGTGTTGTTGGTTCTAGCAAGATTACCCGCGCCGCCATTTGCCCGGCGCCGTGATGCAGTAGCACCTGTGTCATTTGCTTCATCGCCGCGCGCTCACTCTCCAGTAGTCGCAGCGCGATATCGCAGCGCCGCGTGCTGGTGGCGCGCGCCGGATCTAGCACCCAGTCGCCACGCCCGATTGCGTCTTTGCTGATGCCGGGGCCGGTCAGGTTCAGCGCGCAGCGCTCCCCCGCGCGGGCTTGCTCCACCGCGCGGTTGGCGACATGGATGCCACGCACGCGCGCGCGTAAACCGGGCGGTTGCACCAGCACGTTCTCCCCCACGCGCACCAGCCCGGCCACGACCGAACCGGTCACCACGGTTCCCGTGCCGGCGAGGCTAAAACAGCGATCCACCGCAAGACGAAAGGCGCGGCCATCGGCGGTGTGGGCGGATACATCCCGCGCGGCTTCGGCCAGCAAACTGGCGCGCAATGGACCCACGCCTGCACCTGTCGTGGCGGAGACGGGAAATATCGCGGCGCCCGCGAGCGGCGTGCCTTCCAGCAACAGGGAGATTTCCAGCTCCAGCTCCGCCACGCGATCGGCATCCACCAGATCGGTCTTGGTCAGCGCCACCACGGCGCGCGCAATGCCGAGTGACGCAAGGATCTGCACATGTTCGCGCGTCTGCGGCATCACGCCGTCATCGGCGGCGACCACCAGAAGCGCCATGCCAATGCTGGACGCCCCAGCAATCATGGTGTGGACCAGACGTTCATGCCCCGGCACGTCGACAAAACCCATCACGCCGCCATGATCCAGCTGCACATAGGCGAAGCCGAGATCGATGGTGATACCGCGCGCCTTTTCTTCCGGGAGACGATCTGTTTCGACCCCGGTAAGCGCGCGCACCAGGCTGGTTTTGCCGTGATCAACATGGCCGGCGGTGCCGATGATCATGCCGCGCGGGACGCCATTTCTATGGTCTCCTGTTGCACCATGGACGCTTCTATCGCCACGCATCCTACGTTAGGGTCGGCGCGGTAGATAAACAGGAGGATAGCATGGCCACACCATCCGTCAGCCCGCGCGACGCCGTACGCCCGATGGTCCCCAAAATGATCGAACTGTCCGAGGAGGTCATCTATGGCGATATTTGGGAACGCCCTGGCCTTTCCAAGCGCGATCGCAGCCTGATCGTGATTGCCTCGTTGATCGCCACCTATCGGCCGGAACAGCTGCGCGGGCATCTCAACCGCGCGCTCGATAATGGCGTGACGAAGGATGAGATCGCGGAAGTGATTACCCATCTGGCATTTTATTCAGGCTGGCCGGCATCGATGACCGCCGCGCGGATAGCCAAGGAAATCATGGAAGAGCGTGGTTTGCTGTAACGTAAGATCGGTCGCGGCGGTTACAGAATGTCCAGCACATCTCGGGATGTTTGCGCCGCCGCGAGCAATCGATCAGCATCTTCTCGTAGCAAATGCCGTTCCGCGATCAATATCGCGGCGGCCTGGCGAAGCAAGGCGAGCCAGTGATCATGGGTCGGGTAGCGTTCTGCCAGTGATGGACGGGGATCACCGCTGCGCGCCGCGTCCCCTGCTGTTGCGGGGAAGGGGAGAATTGAACCCTGAACGGAAAATAAATCCCCAGCCGCGAAGCCCGGCGCGCGTAAGGACCACCCGGTATGGGTCGCGATGGGCGCGCTGAGTAGCGGATGGCGAATGCCATCCAGGCTGTTGCCATCCGCATCCGTCGCACAGACAAAAACCGGATACTCTTGCGCATCCCGCGGCGGCTCTACGCTGTGATCGCGTAAATGCAAGGCGTTCAGCACATCGGGAAATTCCATGCCGGGTATTTTCGGGAATTGTGCGGTCGCCTCCGCCAAGGTGACCAATGTGCCGGCGGCGCGCGATGGAAACCGGCTGGGCGGCGGTAATGTCCCGTCCGCCACCCATTGTGCCAAGGCCAATAGTAAGGCGCGCATGTTCCACGCGTAGCTGAGCGGATTACTCGGCAGTTGCGTCGCGGGCTTCACCGGTGGGCGATGCACGCCGTGCTGCACGCTGGCGGCCAAATAGGCCCGCACATTGTCTGGTAATACGATATCGTTGCCACTGGGATCGGTAACCACGAGCGAGGCGCGCGCCGCCCAGAGATCTGAGTCGGCATCCAGATGCAGCAGTTTTGGGCAGATATTTTTGTCCGTTGCTCGTTGCAAGATGCCACCGGTTTGCCGGCTGATTGGATCCGTCAGTGTTGGATAAGTAAACGGGAATTGGTCATCCAAAAATGAGTGATCTTCGTGCTGGCGGGAATACCGCCCCGGCTGCGCGAATGCCTGATTGATGAATGTTCGCCGGGAACCAGAGACGATGGTAAAAATGCCATCGAATACCTGGCGCTCCGCCGTGTCCTCGTTAAATCCAAGATGTACGAAATCGCGCAGAACGCGCCCGCTTTGCGAAATCCCGAAGCCCAGCGCGTGACGAATGGTTGCCCGCCCAGTCACAGCCAACGGGTTTGGCGTGCCAGCGCTATCGACGACGCCGTGGCGCAGAAACGCTGTGAGATCGCGAATGGCCGCGAAGCCGATGCCCATCACCGCAGGATCGCGCGCGCGATAAATAAATTCATAGATCGCGCCACAGTCATAAGCGCCACCGGGACGGGTAATCTTAATATGCCGCGCATCGACATAGCGCCAGGACATCCCGGCCGGCATGGCGCGCGCATCGCGCTCGCGTTCACGGATCGTCAGGCTGGCTTTGGCTGGATCGAGATCCGCGGTGGCGTAGGAAAGGGTGGCTATAAATACATTGTCGGAAATTTCTTGAATAAACAGATCACCGGGCCCGCCAGCGCCTTCGGCAATGAACTCGTCGCGGATGATTTTGGTGATTGGCGTGCCATGGTCGGTGGCGATGGGAAATTGTGCGTTCAGCCGGTCATTGCCCGCCGGTACCTCGGTCTGCCAGGCGCTCCAGACGATGGAAAACCCATGCCGCATCAACAATCCATCGCCGGCATGCGCGGCGTTGATCGGGCGGTTGCCCTCCGCGCCGCGATTGACCCGCGTCAGGATCACCTTGTTGCCGCGATTGGGCACGTCGTAGATCAACATGCCATTGCCACGTGCCAGATCGATCGGTTTCAGCAGTGAAAAATCGGACGCGTAGTCCACCCAACCTTGCGGATTGCGTGGCGCCTTATCCAGATTGATAATCCCGGCATTCAGCCGATGTGCCGGGTCCAGCGCGCCATAAACGGTTCCGCTGAGGCATTCATATGGACCCACCGCGTCAAATTCGGTGCCCGCGAAGACGGGGGACAGACGCTCGGTGATCTCGATCCGCAAGGCACTGGCCGTCATCGGTGATCTCTCGTGAACACGCACGCGTTAATCAAATAGCGATAAATCGATCAGATCGCCCATCCGGTTATACCCCACATCGCCAGGATGCAGATGATCGCCATTGTCGTAGATCGGCAGCATCCGTGCATGATGATCGGGATCGCGCAGTCCGGCATCAAAATCTATCGCCGCGTCAAATGCGCCGGAACTCCGAATCCATTCATTGACGGCGAGCCGCTTCGCCTCGCCTTCCAGCGTGTAGGCGCCCAGCATAAAAGTTTCATTCTCAAAGGGGGTTAGTGTGCCACCGAAGATCTTGATGCCGTGATCGTGCGCGCGCAGCGCCATTTGCCTTAGCCCCGCAATCATTTCTGGCGCGGTGACGACTTCTTCCGCTAGGCCACGGCGGTTCCGGATATCATTAATGCCGAGTACGACGATTGCATGGGTCACGCCGGGTTGTGCCAGGACATCGCGATCGAAGCGCTTTACACCTGAATCGCCGCGAATGTCGTGCAGGATCCGGTTCCCGCCCAGGCCCTGGTTCATCACCCCAAATTTTTTTCCGCCGCGCGCCACCAGCCGGCGCGCCAGTTGATCGGGCCAGCGCGCGAATGCGTCGTAGGTGGAGATATTTCCATCGGTAATCGAATCACCCAGGGCGACGATGCCGCCCACATCTGGGCTAGCCTCGACATCGATGCCACACAGGAAAAACCAGTCATCCACCATGCGGCTGGTGTGCATCACCTCATGGGAGGTGAAATCGCCGGGCGGCGACAGATAATTAAGTTGGCGGGAATAGCGGCCGGTCACGCCGAAGCTGGCGGGAATATCGTTGGGGATATGGATACTGACCGCCAGATCATCGAGTGGCGCTACGCGTAGCGCCACCGGGTCGCTGATGACAAAAGCTCCGCCGGAAATTTTCACGGCGCCTGAGCCGTTGAAGGTCACCGCCCGGTCTGACCCGGGCTGGATAGCGGCCCCCGGCGCACGCAGGGCGACTTGGGTTGCCGCAATCACGAGATCCCCCTTGCCGGCGGCATTCGACAGGCGGATGCGAATCATCTCGCCACCGATGCTAATGCGGGGAAACATACGAATTGTCGGGCTACTCAACGCGACGCCGTCTGCTGGCGCCGGTGTCGCGGCCCAGGTGCCCACCCAGTGTGATGTCATGCCATTTCCTCCCGCTGCGCGGGCAGGGGACGCGCAGCGGCCAGTCTCGTCAAGCCGGTTGTCGCGTGTTCCTCGCGCCGCGGAGAGGTCATCGCCCGCGCCAGTGGATCAGTGTAGCATCATGGCCGTATGCAAGACTGGAAAACCCTGCTCGCCACAGCGCCCTTTCGCGCCCTTTGGGTTACCTTGGTCTGCAATAATCTGGGCAGCTGGTGCGTGATCGCCGCCATACCGATCCTGGTTGCGGATCGGTATGGCGTGGGCAATGAGCTGGTCCTTAGTCTCGGTCTGCGCCTATTGCCAAAAATTCTTTTGGCGCCGGTCTCCGGTGGCTTGTTGCATCGGTTTGAGGTGCGGCTTGTGGCTGGCTTCGCGCTGGGGGGCGGGGCGATGCTGACGGCCATGCTGCCTTGGTGTGATGACTTCGTTCTGTTCCAAATCATGATCGCCATCATCGGCATGCTTGATGTCTTCATCACCCCATCATTGCTTTCATTGCGGGGCCCCGCGACGCCGGCTGGCCTGGAAATAGCAGGCAATACGCTGTGTTCCGTCGCCGATCGGTTGGCAAAATTCATCGGCCCGGCGCTGGGGGGACTGATGGTGCTTGCGGGTTTCAAGCTGGCATTTCTCGGCTTTGCGCTGGTGATTTTTGGGGCCGCTTTGACAACAACGCGCCTCGCGGCACCGGCTGCGAGTTCTGATCCGCGACCATTCGGCCTCCGGGCGTTCTGGACGGTGCCGGCGGAGGTCGTGGCGATGATGCGGGCCGATCCCGTTATGCTGGGCCTGCTTATCGCGGCGGCCAGCTACATGATCATGCTGGGTGGCCTGCGTCCCTTTCTGTTCTGGGCCAACCGCGACTGGTTTGGCGGATCTGACGCCGCCTGGACCGGCCTGCTGGCGGCACAGGGCGTGGGCGCGCTGATCGGGGCGCTTGTCTCGGGCCTGTTCGGACGGCCCCTGCAGCGGTGGATGCCGGCCTATGGGCTGACCTTGCTGACCGGCATCTTGGAGGGTGCGCTTTTGTTGGCCTTGCTGCTGACCGCGACGATGACGCAGGCGATGGTGGTGTTGGCGCTGGCCAGCGTTCCGGAAATTCTCTCCACCGCGACATGGTTCACTGCGATGCAACAACGGATCAATCCCCGCCAGCAGGCGGTCTTCTTCAGCCTGGCCATTCCACTCTGGGATTGTGGCTATGCGTTGGGTTTGCTGTCCGCTGGATTGCACGCGAACGGCGTGTTGAGCCTGGCTGGCTACTGGTTGCTGGTGACACTGGGATCGACGTTACCATTGCTGCCATTGCTCCTGGCCTATGGACGGCATCAGGCGCACGATATTTACCGCTCGTAAGAGCATGCTTATTGTAAGATGGCCCGATCTGGCCTGATGCACTTCGTGAATTCGGTGTGTGACTTGCATTAATTATCCCATGAATAGGGCGCGGGATGGTGCGGTCTTCGAAACTTGGCAGGAGAATGCGATGCCAGGTGACATCTCGCCACCCACCGCACTGACCCCTGCACAGCTCTATCGCGTGGCGGATCTGAGTACCCCGGCCTTTACGACGACGACGGATTTGCCACCGGTTGTCGGGTTGACCGGCTAGGCGGCGCGAAGGATGCGCTTCGGCACGGAGATGAACGTTCGCGGCTTTAATATTTTTGCCATTGGCGCGTCCACCGCGCGCATCCGGCGAGCCGTGCACGCGTTATTGGACGATGCCGCGCGTGAACGGCCGGCGCCGGCTGATTGGGTCTATGTCAATAATTTCGCCATCCCGCACAAACCCACCGCTTTGTCCCTGCCGACCGGACGGGCGCCCGCGCTACAGCGGGAAATACGCCATTTTGATTAAAGATCTAAAACCGGCGATTCCGGCCGTTTTTGGAAGTGACGATTATCAGCACCGGCGCGGCGCTATTGCGCCGCGGCGGGGGCAGCGGCCTGTTGGGCCGCGACGCTACGGGCCGCGCCGGCGCAAAACACGCTGATTACCACGAGGCCCGCGGCCAGTAAGAGCACCCATTCAGGCCTTCCATGGTCGATCAGGAAGCCGAATGGCACTGGGGTCAGCGCCTGGCCGAAGGGCAAGCCGGCGGACACGAAGCCAAAGACCTTGCCGATTTGTCCAGCCGGCGCGGCATCACGGACCATCATGTCGCGCGGTGTGCGGCTGGCCCCCATGCAGATTCCGGCGGTGAACAGGGTGGCGATGAGAAAAAAGTCGGGCATGCGCAACAGATCGGCTAGCACCAGCAAGCTGGCGGCGGAGAAAGCCAGCACGGCGATAAAGGGCAGCAGGCGGATATTTGGCCGATCGACAAAATACCCGCCCACCAGCACGCCTGCGGTGCCGCCCACCATGTAGCCGGTCAGCGCCGAGGAGGCGACGGCGATATCGATGCCGTGCACCGCATGCAGCACGGTGATCAGCCAGGATTGGATGCCGGCGCCGGCCATCGCGCTGAACATGAAAAAGGCAAAGAAGCCCAGCATGACGCGCGATGTCAGTAATTGGCGCCCGGACAGGATCTCGTTGGCCGGTTGCGGCGGCGGCTTTGCCTGATCGACTAGGATGCGGCTTTGCAAGATGATGGCGGCGACGGTGGGCACGCCTAGAAGACCGACCGTGATCGCCGCGCTGCGCCAGCCAAAACCGGTCATGAGCAGCGCCATCACCGGCGGGGCCAGTGCGAAGCCGACATTGCCGTTGAACGTGTGGAAGGCGAAGGCCTTGCCCATCCGTTCCTTGGGAATGGAGCCCGAGAGAATGGCGTAATCAGACGGGTGAATGACCGAATTGCCGACGCCGGACAGGATCGAACACAGGACGATCTGCCAGTAATCGGTGGCGTATCCCATCGCGGTGATCGACAGCGACATCAGCAAGGTGCCGCTGATCAGGAAATAGCGCGCGCCGTAGCGGTCCACCAGGAACCCCACCGGGGTTTGCAGGATCGCCGTGGTGGCCGACATCAAGGCCACTGTGAGCCCGAGCTGGGAGTAGGACACGTCGAAGGCGGTCTTCCAGGCCAGAAATAAGGGCGGCAGGCACAGGACATAGAAATGCGACAGGAAATGCGCGGTGCCGATCAAGGCGTTGACGCGCCAGACATGTCCTCTCGGCATCATTTTACTCCGTTTGACGTCCATTAGCGTTCATCGCGTGCGACCCGTTCCGGTTGCGGAGGGCTGCCGCAAGGTATCAACCGTCCGCCGGATCAGGGATAGGGCAAAATCGTCGTCTGTTGATTCGCGGTATCAGTCCATGCAATTGCGGTTACGCGTGACCTTGTTGCCTGCCCTGCTCACATTCAGGTCAGATGGCTTGGTAGCTAATCGCCGATGAAGGCCTCTGCGTCGGGGTTGCCGCTCCTGAACCCACCGACGTATGTGTTGCCAGCCCATTGGGATGACGGACCATTCGTGAGGGTGCCGAAGCAATTAGCCCAAGATTTTCCTAGCTCTTCTCGCACGGCGGCAGCCTACTCTGCGCCCATCCATCTGGGGAAGTAGCCATGCCCACTGTGGATCTCTCTGACGCTAGGATGCGATCCTATACAGCCGTATGCCTTGTGTCCCGGGTCGAGCAGACCCGCCCCCCCCCCACTGACTGGATTATGATGATGCACTCTATGTTCCTGACCCCGATGCGCTTCCGTCAGATCAGCTTGGTCTTGCTTCTGATTGGCAGCGTCCTGGCTTCTCAGCCCTCCCATGCCGGCACGCTGACGCCCTGCTTTACCCCCGGTGGGGACTGCACGGGCTTGATTGTGCGCCAGATCGAGCAGGCGAAGTCCACGCTGCTCGTCCAGGCATATTCGTTCACCAGCCCACCCATCATGCAGGCGATGGCCCAGGCAAAGGATCGTGGGGTCAATGTCAGGGTGATCCTGGACAAGAGCAACGAGCAGCCCCGCTACACAGGCGCCACCTACCTGACCAACCATGGCATCCAGGTTCTGGTGGACCACCGGGTCGCCATTGCCCACAACAAGGTCATGGTCATCGACGACAAGCACGTGATCACCGGCAGCTTCAACTTCACCAGAGCGGCTCAGTCGAGCAACGCAGAGAACGTGCTGGTGGTGGCTGATGATGCGGTCCTGGCGAGCGCCTACACGGCGAGCTTCAACAAGAGGGCAGAGGTATCACGCCCATTACGGCAACGTGAGGACGCTGCTTCTACTGGTAAGCCGAAATGACACATTTCTTGGTGCTTCCGCTGTTCTCCGGCGGCCGAGGCGGCAAGTATCCCTCCCTGGACCCCTCCCTCAAGAGGTGAAGACATCAAGATCAAGGAGGTAACGCTTCCTATGGGAGCGTCCGGGCAAGAGGGAAGCCCGCGATGAGGAACGGTAAGTCTGGGTAGATCCCGCACGGAAGGCCGCCGGAGGTTGTCTGGGAGTTGACCCAGGAAGCAGCCCCGGAGGACGCGGTGGCAGGCGTTTTATCCCACCGCAGCACTTCCCAATATAGCCAGCATCATCTGCTACCAGGACGGCATCCGCCGTAGTTCAGCCCGTTCCGTGCAGGGTTACGCGCCCGATGTGTCGCCCTAACGGGATAAGGGCAAGGGATGGGGCCAAAGGGATTGGCGACGACGATCTGGCATTCTGTCTCTTGCGTTCCGGCGTGCGTGGGCCAAACTCTCTGCCATGACCTGTCTCGCATATTTGCCAGATCGTGGCGTGATCGTGGTGTCTGGTCCGGACCGGGTGGTGTTTCTGCAGGGCCTAGTTTCCAACGACATCGAGTTGGTGGCGCCGGGGCGCGCGATTTGGGCGGCGCTGCTGTCGCCGAAGGGCAAGTGGCTGGCGGATTTTTTTATTCTTGCCGATGGCGAGCAGCTGTTGCTCGAGTGCGAGCGCGCGCAGATCGCGATGCTAGTGTCGCGTTTGTCCCGCTACCGGCTGCGTGCGCAGGTGACGGTGGCGGATGTCTCTTCCGGTTGGGCCGTGCATGCGGCCTGGGGCGGCGCGCCGACCCAGGGCGGATTGATCGCCGCCGATCCGCGCTTGCCGGAGGCGGGCTGGCGGGTGCTGGCGGCCGTGCCTCTGCCGGGGAACGCCAGCGCGGAGGATTGGGACCGGCATCGGTTGTTCCTTGGGCTGCCGGATGGGTCGCGCGATCTAGAGACGGACAAAACCCTGCTGCTGGAGGCGGGGTTCGATGAACTGGCCGGGGTTTCCTGGACCAAGGGTTGTTACATGGGGCAGGAGCTGACGGCGCGGACGAAATATCGTGGCCTGATCAAACGACGGCTGGTGCCAGTGCTTGTGGAGGGGGATTTGCCGGCGCCGGGCACGCCAGTGACGCGGGCGGGCGTGGAGGTAGGGATTTTGCGGTCTGGCCGCGATGGGCGGGCGTTAGCGACGTTACGGGTGGAGGCGATGGGCTGGGAATTGGCGTGTGGGGACGCGCGGTTAACAGCGGAGCGACCGGGCTGGATGCGGTTGGCGGAACCGGCAGCGTGAGTGGGGCGGTTGTTGCGGGAAGCGGCGCGTGTATTCGTCAGGCCTGCTGCAGGGGCTTCCTGTAAGGGGGGGAGCTTTGCGCCGGATTGACGCATCGTAGAGAGGGTGCGTTCTTAAAGACCGCGTTTTGGTCCAAAGTTCTTCATTAATCTGACGCGCGGTTTACTGGAGTTTAGCTGTCCGCTTGCGCCTATGAGCCGCTCAATATCGCTCGCTCCACCCGAGGGACATACAACCGAGTGTAATAGTACGTTATTGGTTCAGCGCGAGGATCCCAAAAAGAACCGAGATCACTTTATACACTCGCGTCGGTATGTTCTCCATATATTAGTATTAATAACTCTGGCTCCGCTCGCAGCGATCCGGGCACAGGCGCAGATCTAGCCAGCCGCGGGTGCTGTCCACCTGATCACCCCGTTTCCGATTGGATTTGCGGCGTACAATCTGGCGCTGCCTCTGGCACGTGCGCTCTCCGTCGCCTCAGGGTTTGAGGTTTCGGTCGCGCGGCATGCGATAATTCGGTGCTGATGTCGTCGGGTCAACCGCCAATGAGCTACGGACCCTCATGGCGGAAGAACAAACGCGTTGGACCGAAATCATCAAAAAGTACCGGGATCGGCCGGTGATCGCAGCGTGTGGAATATGTGAACTTCGCAGCCGCCTCAGCACGACCTATATCCGCTCGACCAGCACGGCATACGCTTTCCGGCGATAGACCGTCGCCGAGACTGCCCAGAACAGGACGAAGATGCCGACGATTAGAATGCCGAAACCGGCCATATTTTCATTCAGCCCGGCGATGCCGCGCCAGATCCAGCTGTCGAGAGCGAAAATCTCGCCCAACCGATCGAGCGTTGTGATGGTGGCGATGAGGAGCGCGACGATGACGGACGCGGCGGTGACGGCCAGGTTATACCAAAGCTTGCGCAGAGGATGGGTGAAGGCCCAGCCATAGGCTCGCACCATTAGCAGGGTGTCGGCGGTGTCCACCAGGGCCATGGCGGCGGTGAACAGAGCGGGGAAAACCAGGATATGCGCCAGTATCTGCCAGGGCGACAATCCGGGCGCAGTTTGGCTGGCGGCAAGGCTCAGTAGGCCGATTTCAGTCGCGGTGTCGAAGCCAAGGCCGAACACCAAACCCAGCGGATACATGTGCCAGCTTTTACCCACTTTGCGCAGGAGCGTGCCGGAGCCTCGTGCCATTGGCCCGGTGCGGGTCTGCGGCGTTTGTGCGTTCCGCGGCATTTCTGCCCCGCTGGCGCGCAGGTGCCGATAATCGCGCCATATGCCGCGCAGAATCGCCAAATTGGCTACTGCGATCAGGAGTAAAAACATCACGGATATTCCGGTGCCGATGGAAGCCGTCAGGTCTTTGATGCCGTGCAGGCGGTCCTGCCACTCGCTGGCGGAGCCCGCGATCAGAAAGGCCGCGAGGAACACTACCGTGGAATGACCCAGGGAAAAATATAGCCCGACATGCCCCACCTGTTGATGCGCGGCACGATGCAATAGGCCGCGCGTGACATTGTCGATGGCCGCGATATGGTCGGCGTCCACGGCGTGGCGTAGGCCCAACATCCAGGCCAGGAGCGCGGTGCCGAGTAAGGCCGGCGTGTCGCCGAAAACCATCCAGGCCCAGACCCAGGCGAGGAGATTGGCGCCGATCAATGTCAGCCATAACCGGCGGGAGGTGATGGCGTCGGGTGGTTGCGGAGCCTGGGTCATGCGGCCTCGTCTGTCTGCGCTGGTGGCATGCCGGGACTTTACTTGCGACGCAAGCCAACTTCTGCCCTGCCCCGGCCATGGGCTGAATAGCCATAAGGGGGAGGCAAGAGGCGCGCCCCGTTGGCCGGAGTAAGCCTCGCCACATCTGGCGGGGTATGTTGCTGCCGGTGCGATGATGGTGGATGGCCATGGCGGCATGCCCGGCGGCGACAAGCATGAGCAGCACCGCTAACCCCAGATGCAGCGGGCGCAGCACCGCATAGGCGGCGGCATCCGGGCCGACCACATGCGGGACGGGCCAAACGCCGAAGAAGAATGTCGGGATCTGAATCGGCGCCCGGGCGGCGGTGATGTAGCCGAGTAGCGGCACAATTAACAGCAGCGCATACAGCAGGGCATGTCCGCCGCGCGCCAGGAAGCGCTGTCGGGAGGACAAAGCTGCGTCCCATGCCGGGCGTCCGCACATCGCACGCTGGATGAGGCGCAGGATACCGAGCGCCAGCACGATCAGGCCGATCGTCTTATGGGCCTGGTAAAGTAAGAATTTAAACATGAGCAGCCGAAAGGGCAGAGCCACCATCACCACGGATCGGAGCATGCGGTCCCTTAAGTAAATCGTGCCGGGAAGACGTCCACGCGTGGAAACCTATTCCCCGGCTCAGCCGTAATTTACCATGATGGTCTTTTTGTGCATGAAATGCTCCAGCATCGCCTCCAGCGAGGCTTCCTTACCGAGGCCGGAGTTTTTAACGCCGCCATAGGAAAGATTTGCCTGCACGACGAGGTTCTGGTTGATCTGCACCAGACCGGATTCCAGACCGTGCGCGAGTTTCAGCCCAGCTTTCAGATCATTGGTCCAGACGGAGGCGGCGAGGCCGTAATCGGTGCCGTTGGCGGCTTCCATCACCGCGTCTACGTCGTCGAACGGGAACACGACAGTGACGGGGCCAAAGATTTCTTCTTGGACGAGGCGGGAGGAATTGGGCAGGCCGGTGAAGATGTGTGGCTGGATGAAGAGGCCTTTTTTTAAGGCCGGGTCGATGGGCATGGCGGAACAGGCGCGGCCGGTGGCGCCGGCGGTGGCGATGCCTTCCTTGATGAAGGCGTCAATTTTTTCGAATTGGCCTTTAGAAATGATGGTGCCGATATCAGTCTTTTCGTCCAGCGGATCGCCCATCACCATCGCGTCCACTTTTTCGGCGAGCGCGGCGACGAAGCGGTCATAGATGGGGCGTTCGACGTAAATGCGGCTGGCGGCGGTGCAGCTTTGGCCCTGGCGGGTGAAGCGCATGGAGGTGATCGCACCCAGTACGGTTTTTTCGAAATCGCAATCGGCAAAGACGATCATCGGCGACTTTCCACCGAGTTCGAGCGTGACGGGGATGAGTTTTTGCGCCGCTGCCTGGGCGACGATTTTTCCGACTTCCACGCTGCCGGTGAAGGTGACTTTGCGGACGTCTGGGTGCAGCACCAAGGGCGCACCGCATTCGGGGCCGAAGCCGGAGACCATGTTGAAGCAGCCTGGGGGCAGAATACGGTTTAGCAATTCGCAGATTCGTAACACGGCGAGCGGGGCTTCTTCCGCCGATTTCACCACCACGGTATTCCCCGCGACCAAGGCCGGCGCCACTTTCAGCGCCATCAGCAACATGGGCACGTTCCAGGGGATGATGGCACCGATGACGCCGAGCGGTTGGCGCACGGTGACGGAGAGAACATCCGGGGCGAAGGGCACGCTTTCACCCTTCAATTCGCCACCGAGGCCGCCGTAGAAGGAAAAAATATCGGCGACGACGCCGGCTTCGACGCGGCTTTCGGTGCGCAGGGCCTTGCCGGTTTCGAGCGCGATAAGGCGGGCGAGTTCCTCAGTATGATCGGTGAGGATGGCGGCACATTGGCTGACTAGGGCGCCGCGTTTGCGGGCGTTCATGCGGGCCCAGGATTTTTGTGCGGTCTTGGCGTTGGCGACCGCGGCGGCGACATCGTCGGCATTGCCGTCCGCAGCCTCGGCGACTTTCTCGCCGGTGGCGGGGTTTACGACATCGAAATG
>SHWN01000125.1 GCA_009693795.1 Acetobacteraceae bacterium | reverse complement strand
ATCCGGGACGCGTGGGAGGCGAGATAAAGTGCCTTGCGCCCGGTGCGCGGATGGGTTCGCACCAGCGGCTGGCGAACCGGCGGCAGGGCGGCATGTTCCTCGGGGGAGAAATCGGTAAAGCCCAGCACGGCGCGCGAATGCATGAGCGAATGCTCCGCCTCCATCCCCTCCAGCATCGTCCGGCGAGCCTGCGGTAGGCTTTCATACGCCGCGCGCGTATCGGCGAACTCAGTTTCGCCATTGCCCAGCTCACTCCGGGGTGGCACCGCGTGCGCATAAAGGAGGGAAAATCCACCTGCCGGCAGGCGAAAGGAGCTATCGGTGTGCCACATCCGGTTGCCCAGATTGACCACCCGGTGCCGTGCCGCGCCGGTCTGCGGCTTGCCGCTTTCCGCGTCCAAATTGGAGACATCCACCATCTCCGGCTTGCCCAGCCGCAGCTTGATGTTGTTGCGATAGGACAGGGCAAACTGCTCCGGCTCGCCGAAATTCTCGGTGAACGCGATCTGCTGCGCGTCGCTCAGGCGCTGGCCGTGAAACACCAGCACGCCATAATCATCCGCCGCCGCCCGCAGCGCCGCGGCCGTCGCGCCCTCCAGCGGCACGGCAAGATCAACGCCGTTCACTTCTGCGACGAAACTAGGACGGATCGGGCGAATGTGCAGAGCCATCGCTTTATCCTTTCAGGTCGCTGATCAGCGGGGCGAACCGGTCCAGTAGCGGCAGCACCTTGTCCGCCCCATCCGGATGCAGATGCAGCACCACCCGCGCCACCCCACGATCGCGCAGATGGCGCAGCCGGTCGGCGGCCACAGTGACAGGTGCCCAGACCGTGACCGGCAGGCTGGCTGGATCGCGCCCGGCTTCGCGCGCCATCTTATGGAATTCGGGCAGAAAATCGGTGACATCGCCATATTGCTGGCGCGCGGCATGCGGGATCCAGCCATCGCCATAGGCAATCGCCCGGCGCGCCGCGAACGGAAACGCACCCCCCACGATAATCGGCGGATGCGGCTTTTGCGTTGGTTTCGGCCAAGCCCACATCTCCGGCAGCTTCACCAGATCGCCATTGTAGCTCGCCTTTTCCGCGGTCCAGATCGCCTTCATCGCTTCGATCCGCTCACGCGCCAGCTTGTGCCGGCCCTTGAAATCCACGGTGCCGTGATCGGCCATTTCCTCCGCGTTCCAGCCATTGCCGACGCCGAACAGGAAACGCCCGGTGGAGACCTGATCAATCGAGGCGACTAGCTTCGCCAACTGGATCGGATCGCGCTGCGTCACCAGACACACCCCGGTCCCCAGTTTCAGCCGCTGCGTGACTGCTCCGGCGACCGAGAGCACCACGAACGGATCCATACATTCCGCATAATCCTTCGGCAGTTCCCCCCCTGGCGGAAAGGGTGTCTTGCGGGAGGTGGGAATATGCGAATGCTCCGTCGCCCAGACGGATTCGAAACCACGCGCCTCCAACGCCTGCGCCAGCGCCGCCGGCGGCATGGAATAATCGGTGAAATTCAGGCCGACGCCGAGTTCCATGGCTGTTGTTCGTCCCATTTTCGCTGTGTTCGTCGCCAAAACCATACTAGATCGACGGACCCAAGCGCCAGTCCCTCGCCAATATCCCAACAGGCTAGATCACGGCCCTGAATACTATTTTAAGGTGTTTATTTCTATATTATATCTCGCGTTGGTTGCATTCAACGCCCACCTTTTCATCTTTATCCATAAACCGAAAGCCGCTCGCTGGCGCGGCTTCTCACTCCGCCATTGCGTCGTTGCACAATCATCCAGTCCCGTTCTGGGGCGGCGCCCCGCCACTTTATCTGCGGATGGAGGTCGATCTCGCCCATCTTCGGGCCTGGGAACTGCCGGTGGTAGCGCCGGACGTGTTTGATTCCCCGGAGCACCAGACCTCCATCGCCTTCCTTCGCGATCCGCTGCCACGCTTCCTCTCCGCCTGTGCCAAGCATTTGCACAGCTGACCCCCACAAGCGCGGTTCGCCCGCTGGGGGCCATTCGGCAAACGCCTGCTGATCCACCGGCTGGCCCGCTCCGGGCGCATTCGGGACGGCGTGGGCGTCGATCCAGAATTCGTGCATTTTCCCTTAAATCTAGTTCACCGATCTCGGCGACCGCCAGATTGTAAGCCATTTGCTCCCCATCCGGTCCGGTCGAGACGACTTCGCGCCCGCCTTCGCCCTGCTGGGCTTGCCCCCAGCGCCAGCGCGAGAGAAAAACCGCGCCCGAGGCGCCGATTGACACATGCTAGCCACTCCGACGGTCAAAACCTTCGTGCGCGATTTCTATGAGCGGGACTCTGAGCTACTGGATCGTGTCGGGTAGCGGGTTGCGCCAGAGAAGGGCCTCCGCTATACGCCCCGCCTCTGTCAGCGCGCCGGGCCTGAATATGGGCATGCCCGGCCGCGACCACAGCCCCCCACCTTCCGTGGCGATTGGGTCGGACCAGTATAAGGAGACCAAAATGCCCAAGATGAAGACCAAATCGTCGGTCAAGAAGCGGTTTAAGATCACCGCGACCGGAAAGGTACTGGCCGGTCCCGGCAATAAGCGCCACAATCTTTCCGCGCGCAGCCAGAAGGCCAAGCGTACCAATCGCGGCAGCCAGACGCTGACCCATGCTGACGGGCTGACCGTCAAGCAATGGGCCCCCTATGGCTTAAACTAAGGGAGAGCGCAGAGCATGGCACGCGTCAAACGGGGCACCACCACCCACGCCCGTCACAAGAAAGTTCTGGAGCAGTCGAAAGGTTTTGTCGGCCGCTCCTCCACCAATTACCGCATTGCGATCGAGCGGCTGGAAAAGTCTCTCCAATACGCCTATCGCGACCGGCGTAACAAGAAGCGCGATTTCCGCGGTCTGTGGATCCAGCGCATCAACGCCGCGGTGCGCGAACATGGCCTGACCTATTCACGGTTTATCGCCGGGCTGAAGCTGGCGGGGATCGAGATGGACCGCAAGGTTCTCGCCGCTATCGCCTATGACGACGCGGCGGCTTTCGAAGCCGTCGTCAAGAAGGTGCAGGCCACCCTGGCTTGAGTTCGGTTTTCTAACCACGATGCCGAATTTCGGAAGCAAAGGGCCGCCCGCATTCGGGTGGCCCTTTTTTCATTGTGAGAGACGATGAGCAACGATCTGAATGCTGTCCAGGCTGAAACCGAATCTCTGCTCGCGGCCGCCAGCGATCTGCGCGCCTGGGATGCGGTGCGTGTGGGCATGCTGGGTAAATCAGGCCGGCTCACCGCGCTGTTAAAAGACCTGGGCAAGACCGCACCGGAACAGCGGCGCGAACGTGGCGCCGCGCTAAACCAGTTGAAAGATGCTCTCACCGCCGCGATTGAAGCTCGTCGCGCCGTTCTGGAATCCACCGCGCTGGATACCCGCCTTGCGTCCGAACGCCTGGACGTCACCCTTCCCCCGCGCCCGGCGCAAACCGGCAGCATCCACCCGATCAGCCGCACGATGGAAGAAATGGCCGCTATCTTCGGCGCTATGGGGTTCGTAATCAATGAAGGCTTCGATATCGAGACCGACTGGTTCAATTTCGGCGCGCTGAATATTCCCTCGCACCACCCCGCCCGCGCCGATCACGACACATTTTACCTCCCTGGCGAACGCGATGGTCGCCCGCTGGTCATGCGTACGCAGACCTCAGATGTGCAGATTATCACCATGCTGGCGCAGGAACCGCCGTTTCGCGTCATCGCCCCCGGCCGTACTTACCGTGCCGATCACGATGCGACGCATTCGCCAATGTTTCATCAATGCGAAGGCATCGTCATCGACCGCGATATTTCCCTCGCCCATCTAAAAGGCTGCCTAATCGATTTTCTGCGCGCCTATTTCGGCATCGCACATTTACCGGTGCGTTTCCGTTCCTCTTACTTTCCTTTCACCGAACCCTCGATGGAAGTCGATATCGGCTGGAACCGAAAGTCGGGAGAGATCGGCGGCGGCACGGACTGGCTGGAAGTGCTTGGCAGCGGCATGGTGCATCCGCGCACGCTGGCCAATTGCGGCCTCGACCCACGCGAATGGCAAGGCTTTGCCTTTGGCATGGGGATAGAGCGCCTCACGATGCTGAAACACGGCATCCCAGACCTTCGCCCGTTCTACGAATCCGATATCCGCTGGCTCCGCCATTACGGCTTCAACGCCCTTGCCCCCGCCATGCTGCACGAGGGGCTGTGATGCCCTACCTCACATTGTTTATGCTCCCGACCACATCGGCTCTGGCGGAACCGATCCCCTGCCCGCCGGTCATCGAGATGACCCCACAGGTCAGCGTGAAACCCATCCCCGGCTGGCGCCCGCTAAAGGTGGTGGAACGCCATGCGCTTGCCGACGCCCGACTGTTCGATGGCGATCCTGCGGGAGTGGCGGATCTGACCCCGGACAAGAGCGCCACGAGTGGCGCGGCATCGGCATGGTGTGGCTACCGCGCCCTGTCATGTCCTACAGCTTCGTCTGCACCTACGCTGGCACGGCAATGAGCATGGCCGCTCGGGTGCTCGCCGACGCGAAGGAATACCGGGCCACGACAAAGACCATCGCCGGCACGTGCCCGTCCGGCAATAGCTTCCTCGAAGCCTTTTGCCACTAAGGGCCCCGGATCATGAAATTTTCTCTCGCCTGGTTAAAGACGCATCTCGACACCGATGCCGATCTGCAAACCATCACCGATACGCTGACCAATATTGGCCTGGAGCTGGAATCCGTCACCGACCCCGGCGCCGCGCTGGCACCGTTCCGCATTGCCCATGTGGTGGAAGCGGTGCAACACCCGAACGCGGATCGGCTGCGGGCTTGTAAAGTAGATACCGGAGACGGAATTGTGTCTGTCGTCTGCGGCGCCCCCAACGCTCGTACCGGCATGAAGGCGGTGTTCGCGGCACCCGGTGATTTTATCCCCGGCAAGAATGTGACGTTAAAGATCGGGGAAATTCGCGGCGTGCAAAGTGCGGGCATGTTGTTGTCAGCCGATGAAATGGGCCTCGGCGGCGATCATGATGGAATTATCGAACTGCCGGGCGATGCGCCGGTTGGAAAATCCTATGCGCAATGGGCTGGATTGGATGATCCACTGATCGAAATTTCCGTCACCCCCAATCGCGGCGACGCGTTTTCCGTGCGTGGCATCGCCCGCGATCTCGCGGCTGCCGGTCTCGGAAAGTTAAAGCCTTTCGCTCCAGTAAAAATCCCCAGCAGCTTCGACGATGGAATTGCCTGGAAGATCGATTGGCCGGATGCCTGCCCCTTTGTGCTCGGTCGCACCATTCGCAATGTCAAAAACGGCCCGAGCCCGCAATGGCTGCAAGACCGGTTGCGCGCCATCGGCCTGCGCCCGATTAATTCTCTTGTGGATATCACAAATTTCTTCGCCATCGATCTCGGCCGGCCGCTGCATGTGTTTGATGCCGACAAAGTCGCTGGCCGCTTCCTGACCATACGGCGCGGCGCCGGCGAGGTTTTTGCCGGCCTGCACGGCAAGGATATTACCGCCGATCCAGAGGATTGCCTGATCGCCGATGCCAATGGCGCCGTCTCCATGGCCGGCATCGTCGGCGGCGCAAGCACGGGCTGCGATGAAACCACCATGTCCGTTTTCGTCGAATGCGCGCTGTTTGATCCAGTGCGCATAGCGCTGTCCGGTCGTCGGCACCAGATTACCTCGGACGCCCGCCAGCGGTTCGAGCGCGGTATAGATGCCGGCCTGATGCCCGATGCGATGGAAGCTGCCACGCGCATGATTCTCGATTTGTGTGGCGGTGAGCCCGGGGCGGTCACGCAGGCCGGCGCGCCACCCGTCTGGACCCGTTCCGCCACGCTGCGCTTCCGCCGCCTGGCCGAACTGGGCGGCTCCGATGTCCCCGCCGATGAAGCCGTCGCCGCCCTGCAACGCCTTGGCTTCGGCCTGCAGGCGCGTGACGCCGAGAAAGTCACCGTCAGCGTTCCCACCTGGCGCAACGATGTCGCCGCCCCCATCGCGCTGGAACAGGCCCCAAGCCTCGCCACCGCCCGCGCTGCCCTGGCCGCGGAAGGCTGCGCCGAGATCGAACCAGAATGCGATCTGATCGAGGAAGTTCTCCGCCTGCGCGGGCTGGATACAATTATGCCCATCTCCTTGCCACGCGCCGCCCCGGTGCCCACCGCCGCGTTGACCGCGCAGCAGAACCGCGTCGCGCTCACCCGCCGTACCCTGGCCGGCCTGGGCCTCGCCGAGTGCGTCACCTTCAGCTTTATGCCGAAAACGGTTGCGGAGAAATTCGGCCCCACGCCCGATGCGCTGCGCCTGAGCAATCCCATCGCCGCCGACCTGGACCAACTCCGCCCCACTCCCATCGCCACCCTAGCCCTCGCAGCCGCCCGCAACACGGCACGCGGCTATGTGGATCTTGCCCTGTTTGAAATTGGCCCGGCCTTCACCGCCGACACGCCAGAAGGCCAGCATAAGCTTGCCGCCGGCCTGCGTGTGGGGACCTCCCCTCGCCACTGGCTGGAACGCTCGCGCGGGGTGGACGCCATGGACGCCAAATCCGATCTCTGGACCACGCTCGCCGCCATCGGTGTGCCGCTGGAGGCGCTAATGATCAGCACCGATGCGCCGGGCTTCTACCATCCCGGTCGCTCCGGCGTGGTGCGCCAAGGCCCGAAGACGGTGATCGCCCATTTCGGCGAACTGCATCCTGGCGTTCTGGCTACGCTGGACATCCCAGGCCCGGCGGTTGCGTTCGAAATTTTTCTCGATGCCATCCCCGAGCCGAAACGGCGAAAAAGATCCACCCCGGACCTGCCCGCCTTCCAACCGCTGCGTCGCGATTTCGCCTTCCTGGTGGATGCCAACATAGCCGCCGATGCCGTCGTTCGTGCCGCCCGTGGCGCCGAACGTACCCTGATCGCCGGCGTCTCCCTATTCGACCTCTACGCCGGCGACAAACTGCCGGACGGCAAAAAATCCATTGCCATCGAGGTGGTTTTTCAGCCCCGCGAACGCACCCTGACCGATGCGGAGATCGAAGCCGCCAGCCAGAAACTGGTTGCTGCCGTCACAAAAGCCACCGGCGCGGCTTTGCGCGGCTGACACGGCGCGACTTTATCCCTATGTCTTGCGCCATTGCCGCCGCTCATCGGCGCATTCCCAGGCCAACATGACCGACACACCCCTCTCCAATATCCGCAATTTTTCCATTATCGCCCATATTGACCATGGGAAATCCACCCTGGCGGATCGGCTGATCCAGGCCTGTGGCGGGCTGACGGATCGCGAAATGACGTCCCAGGTGCTCGACACCATGGATCTGGAGAAGGAACGCGGCATCACCATCAAGGCGCAGACCGTTCGCCTATCCTACAAGGC
>SHWN01000124.1 GCA_009693795.1 Acetobacteraceae bacterium | reverse complement strand
GACGCATAACCAGGCCGGCCCGGCCTGCGCGCAGATTTTGGGCTTCCTCGGCGCCGATGTGATCAAGCTGGAGGAGCCGAAGGGCGGTGACATCGCGCGCACCAACATGAGGGACAAGGCGGACAGTGATTCTCTTTTTTTTCTCATCCTCAACGCCAATAAGCGCAGCCTGACTCTCAACCTCAAATCCGAGGAAGGAAAGGAATTGTTCCGTAAGGTGATCGGGCAGTCCGACGTGCTTTTGGAGAATTTCGGCCCTGGCGCGCTGGACCGGCTCGGCCTGGGCTATGAGGAATTGAAGAAAATAAATCCGCGCCTGATCTACGCTACCATCAAGGGTTTTGGCACCTTCGGACCCTATTCCGGCTTCAAGAGTTTCGAGCCAATCGCGCAGGCGATGGGGGGCGCGATGAGCGTGACCGGCTTTCCCGAAAACCCACCCACCTATGTGTTTCCGGCGATCGGCGATTCGGGGACTGGGATGCATATGTCGATCGGCATCCTCGCCGCCATCGAGCAGCGCCATAAGACCGGCCTTGGCCAGCATGTGGAGGTTTCCATGCAGGACGCGGTCGTCAATCTGATTCGCGTTAGCCTACGTGACCACCAGCGCACCGGTAAGGCGATGGCGCGCTCCGGCAACCAGCTGGGACGCACGGTGCCGGGCACCACCTATCCGTGCGCGCCGAAAGGGCCAAACGACTACGTGTATATCTTCGTCCAACCGCAGATGTGGCAGGCGTTGATCAAGGCTATGGGTCAACCGGAAATGGGCGAGGACCCGCGCTTCAAGACCGCCGAGACGCGCTGGGACAACCGCGAGGCATTCAACACGGTGATGAGCGCCTGGACGTGCCAGCGGACCAAGCACGAGGTGATGAAGATCCTGGGCGATGCCGGCGTACCGTGCGGCGCCACCCTGGATACCGGCGAAATCCTTGCCGATCCGCATTTGCGCGCGCGGGAGATGATCGTCGATATTGATTACCCGACGCGCGGAGTTTACCAGACGGTGGGCAGCCCGATTAAGTTATCGGACAGCCCGGTCACCGTGACCCGTCCGCCGCTGCTGGGCGAGCACAGCGTGGATTTATTGCGGGAATTATGTGGCATCGACGCGCAGGAAGCGGCACGGCTGCGCGAAAGAGGCGTGGTGTGAGGCCGAGCGCACGATGACCCGGCCGCGATTTCTGAATGGCGATGGCTGGCGGGCGCGCATCGGCGTCGCGCTGCCGAGCGTGAACACGGTGATGGAACCCTGGGCGCAACGCGTGGCGCCCGAAGGTGTGAGCGTGTTCGCTGCGCGCATGTTCATGCCGCCAGAAACCAATCGGGAAAACTTGATCGAGATGGACCGCACCGAGGGGCATAGTGCGATCCGCCAGCTCTCCTCGGTGTTTCCCAATGTGATTGCCTATGGCTGTACTGCGTCGTCCATCGTGCAGGGGCTAAACTACGACGCGCATTTGCGCGCGGAGATCGAGGAAACTTACCGAGTACCCGCCACTACGGCGGCCCATGCGATCCTGACCGCGCTGAAACTTTTGGGCGCGCGTAGTATCAGCATCGTTTCACCTTATACCGCCGAGGTGGACGCGGCGGAGCATCATTACTTCGAAAGCGCCGGATTGCATGTTCTGGGCGGTGCCTATCTGGGGATTTCCGACGGCTTCCTGCTGGCGGAACCGGAGCCGGGTACCTTGTATGAACTAGGCCTCCGCGGCATGTCCGCGGAGGCGGATGCTCTAGTTATCTCCTGCCTCAACACGCGCTCGCACACGGTGATTACCGCACTGGAACAGGCTTTCGGAAAACCCGTCATTACATCGACCCAGGCCACTTTGTGGCATGCGCTGCGCCTGGCCGGTATCCAAGATCCGATCCCCGGCCTCGGACGCATTTTTACGGCGCACTGATCATACGGCCCACGTATTACGCTTGTTGTCGGGCCGCCTCCGCCAGATGCTCGAATTGCTGCACATAACTGCCCAGACTCATGGTTGGGGACAATAATTCGATGATCGGGTCGAGCAGCTCGGATGCGGGCACTAGCGCTTCCACCGTATCCCAGCCGGGCTGGCCAAATTTTTCCTGAAAACCCACGACTTGTACGCGCCACTCGGTCAATAGGGGTTACGCGCGGGCAGTGCACTCGTTCGGGGGGGTGACACTCGCATGCTGGATCGGTTCGAGCAGCAGCGGATCGGCGACGCAGCGGGTGATGACGAGATGGGCGCTGTTGGCGGACGCCCGCACCACCACATCGGTGCCAAGATAAATATTAGCGGAGGCCATGTGTGGCAGAAATGATTTTAGCGGCACGCCATCCTCCATTAACTTCAGTTCGGAGTGCGCTTGCATGATGCCTATTACTTGATCACTTTGAACGACGGCGCAGCTATAATCGGGTCAGGCCAAGTCCTCCGCGCGCTTGGGCACCACGCGAATAGCGTCCATGTTCGTGACGATTTTGATTTCGCGATGCAGCGCCGGGGTCAGGATTTCTGTCATACGTTCCTCCAGCACTTGCGTATAGACTGTGGATTGGTCTTTGGTGTGGTTCAGCGTTTCACATTCGGTGGTGCGCTTGGCGAGGCATTTCATGAGGAGGAAATCAAGATCGTCCCTATTGACGATCTCGACACCCGGTGGGATGAGGTCATCCAAACATCGGCCGCCGCCGGCGGTTTTTATTTTGTCATGGGGCATGTGTGTTCTCTCATGCTGATAATAACCCCATGATGGCCCGCGTAGGCTGACCATGACGACAATAATGGGTGCGATTTACTCCTCTGTCGGCGGCGTATATCGCCGCCACGCGCTCATTTGGATGGAGGAACTCTTCACATGCACCACCACCGGACGGTCCTTCGCCACCGTGAAGGCGCGACCGATCGCCTGCGCCACTTCGCCTTCCTCGGAAATTGTGATGCCCTCAGCCCCAAAAGTTTCCGCCCATTTAGCGAAATCTGGGTTCGTTAATTTTGTTGTCTCATGGAACGGTCGGCCGGGATAACGCACATGGTGGTGCATGGTAATAGTACCGTAGCGGTTGTTATCGGAGATGACGATGATCGGATTCACTCCGTATTGCCGCGCGGTGGCGATTTCGTTGCCAGTCATCAGCGCGCCACCATCGCCAACGAAGGCAATCGCCTGCTTGCCGGGGCGGCGCAAAGCTGCCGCCACCGCCATCGGCGTGCCGGAGCCCATCGCGCCCACCACGGACGCCAGAAAAATTTGCCCGGTCTGGAACGGGATGTAGCGGTGGATAAACGACGAAAAATTCCCCGCATCCGAAGTCACGGCCGCGTCGGGCGATAAATGCTTACCGATCTCCGCCACCACTGCGGCAAAATTCACGCCATCGGGCGTGTCTTCCCAGGTTGGTTCCATCAGACGGCGATGGATCGCATGCAGCCCCTTCACCCAATCCTTGCGTGCTTGCGTCACCACCGGCACCGGGCGGGCCAGCAGGGCGCGCACAACCGCCTGCGGCTCGCACGCCATGCCGAGATCGACTCGCCAAACACGTCCCACCTCGTTCGGGTCTGGCCAGACATGCACCAATTTTAATTGCGGCTGCGGTGCCTTCGGGAAGGTGTAAGACTGCGATACCGAATCCGTGATGCGCTCGCCGAGCGACACGATCAGATCGGCCTTCTTCATTTCGTTCAGTAGATCCGGTGGCACGCGGATGCCCATATAGCCGCCATAGTTCGGATGGTGCGAGGCAAACAGATGCGGCCGGCGATGCGTGGGCGACACCGGCAGGCCCCAGCTCTCGGCGAGCCTTTCCAGTTCGGCTGCGGCTCCCTCGCCACGGAACGTACCCCCAACCCAGATCAGCGGGCGTTCAGCCTTGGCCAGCATGTCGGCCAGTTGCGTCAGATCCTCCGGCGTTGGGCCGGAACGCGGCATCGGGCGGGGCAGGTCGATCGGGGTGTCGGTTTCCATGTCGAACACATCTTCCGGGACGATCACCGCTACCGGTCCCGGCGTGCCGGCCTCTGCCAGATGGAAGGCGCGGGCGAGCGCCTCGGAGGCCATGACCGGCTCGTTCACCTCGATCACGCCCTTGGTCACGTCCGACAGCAATCGAGAATAATTTTGTTCCTGCAACGCCAACCGCCCGAAATCGCGGCGTTCCACCTGGCCCACGATCATCACCATCGGCGTCGCGTCGTGAAACGCGGTGTGTAGGGCGACCATAGCATTGGAAAGCCCCGGCCCGCGCGAGACCACGCACACCCCGGCGCGCCCGCGCATCCGCCCATCGGCGGCGGCCATGAAGCCGGCGCCACCTTCATGGCGGCAGATGATCAGCTTCACCGCGGGCACTTCATTCAGCGCGTTGGTGAGGCCGAGATAGGATTCCCCAGGGACGCAATAGAGCAAATCCACATCATGCGCGGCGAGCGTCTCGGCCATCAGGCGGCCGACGGTACGAGCGGTCATGGCGTATTTCCTCCAGATGCGTTGGGCGTGTTCTAGCGGGTTCGGCGATGCGCGGCGAGATCGGCGGTGATCGCCGCGATCATGCTTTCGATGGAGGCGAACACGTGCGCGCCGGCCGCAGTCAAACGTTCGGTTTTACTAGTAAGCGTGCCGGAGGTGCCATAGGTCAGTGCGCCAGCATGGCCCATGGCGACACCTTCCTTTGCCTCGCGCCCGGCGATCAGGGCGTAGACCGGCTTGCTGTTTAGCGTGCGCGCCAGAGCATCGGCGAATTCTTCCTCCTCCGCCCCGCCAACCTCGCCGATCAGGGCAATGGCGTGCGTGCGATTATCCGCGTTGAACGGCGCTAGCAGATCGGCGAAGCGCACGCCTTTGACCGCATCGCCACCGACGCCGATCCATAGGCTTTGGCCCAGGCCGGCGCGGACCAGTCGGTAGCCGACCTCATAGGACAGCGTGCCGGATTTCGACATGATGGCGACCGGGCCCGGGGCGAGGCAGACGTCGGGCAAGAAACCCATCTTCATCTCACCGGGCACTGCGAGGCCTGGGTTGGAGGCGCCGACCCAAACGGCGCCAACTGCACGCGCAGCCCGGCCGATAGCGAGTGCGTCATGCACCGGCACACCTTCGGCGGGTGTGACCAGTAACTTAATGCCCGCAGCGAGAGCTTCCTCCACCGCTGCGCGCGTGCCGTCCGGTGGCGCCATCACCACCGAGGCCACCGCGCCGGTCGCCGCCACCGCCGCGGCGCACGTGGTGAAGACTGGAATGCCATCCACCCCTTCCGGCGTGAAACGAACAGAAGTGCCGCCGGCGATGTTGGTGCCATAGGCGCGCATCAGATTCGCATGCGTGCGACCCATGCGCCCGGTAATACCTTGCACGATGACCGGTGTGGTCCGGTTGAGCGATCCGATCATGCGCCTCCTCCGACGATCGCGGCGACGCGTTCCAACGATTCTTCCAGATCCTCGGTCACGAAAAAATCCGGGCGGCGTTCGGCGAGAATTTTCGCCGCCGCTTCCTGCCCACGTCCGGCCAGCCGAGCGACGACAGGCACCCTCATGTGCGGTGTCGCATCCAGCGCGTCAGCGAGCAAGGTGGAAAACTCCGCCAGATCGGTGATGCCGGCGAAAATATTTACTAGTACGCATTTCAGCGAAGGCCGCTCCGCCATCCAGGTTAAGGCTTGGATGATGCGTGTCGGGCTGCCGCGCAATTGGCCGGTGCGGATATCGAGAAAGTTAAGAGGGCTACCGCCACGCGCCGTCAATTCGTCGATCAGCATCATGGAAAGGCCAGCACCAGTGGTAAGTAAACCGATTTCGCCCTCGGGGTCTAGTTCGACATAATCGAAGCCTTCATGCAGCTTGCGGACGGCGTCCTTGTAGATGCCAGGGCGGGCTTCGATGATGGCGCGGATGTCCGGCTGGCGGTCGATGGCGTTGAGATCGATCACCAGTTTCGCATCGCCCGCCACGCTGCCGGAGGGCGAGACGAATAGCGGGTTGATTTCCGCCAGAACCAGTTCGCGGGTGAGAAGTAAATCTGCTAACCGTTCGCCCAGCGCCATCAGCGTGGCACGGTCGGGGTCGTCGGCCACCATATCCGACAGGGTGGCGGCGATGGCGAGGCGGTCCGGCGCGCAAATTTTTCCGGCGCCGCCGGATTCGGTAGCCTGCTCGACATTCACTCCACCACCGGAAAGGTAAATAACCCTTACGCCATAGCTAGCCGCGTCGATGGAAATGGAAAGATAGCGTTCGGCGCCAGTGACTGTCTGTTCTACCAACACAGCCTCGACCGCGTGGCCCCTCAGCCGCGTGCCCAGCATGGTGTGCGCGGCTTCCGCTACCGCGGCTGCACTATCGCATTTTCGAATACCACCTGCCTTGCCGCGCCCGCCCACTGGCACTTGCGCCTTTACCATCCAGGGTCCAGTGCCGGGCAAGGAAGGCACTTCGTCCGTCACCAGCACGCTGTCCGGCACGCCAATGCCGAAGGCGCGGAATAGCGCCTTGCCGTCTGCTTCGATGAGCAGCATCAGAACGTGTTCATGCCGTAGATGCCATCGACGCCGAGATCATTGACGATTTTACGTCCGATCAAATCACGCAATGTTTCGGAAGCCCCGCCGCCCAGCGAGCCATAGCGCGCACCGCGATAAAGGCGGGAAACCAGATATTCATCGGTAAATCCGAAGCCACCATGCAGCTGCACCGCTTCGTTGGTCACCTTGATGGACATCTCGTTACAGAAATTCTTCGCCACAGCGGACAGGAACGGATCAGGGAACGGATTCGCCGTCATACAAGCGCGATAGAGCAAGCCGCGTCCAGCCTCGATATCGCGGTACATGTCTGCCAGTTTCCAGCGCACGCCTTGCTTGTCGGAAATTGGCTTACCGAAGATGGTACGTTCTCGGGTGTAGTTCACTGCTTCGTCGAACGCGCCTTCGGCTAGTCCCAGAGAAATCGACGGATTCAAACAACGCTGCGTATTAAACGCGCTCAGAAGCTTTTTGAAACCATCTTCCTGGATGACGAGATTTTCGAGAGGTAATTCGCATTCGTCGAACTGTACCTCATGCAAATTCTCCCCCCCCATCGTGTGATAGGTGCCGGTCACCGAAAGCCCCGGCGTACCTTTTTCCATTAGCACGCAACCGATGCCCTCGCGCCCGGGGCGGTTTTCTACCCGCGTGAACACCACGTACATGCCGGCTTCCGGCGCACGGCTGATAAGTGTCTTGGTCCCCTTGATATAAATCCGGTCGCCAACGATGCGCGTGTTGGTGCGGAAATTTGCCACATCCGTTCCCGCGTGCGGTTCCGTCATGCAGATGGAAAGGATGCAATCGCCGCTCACCACTTGCGGCAGGATTTTTTCCCGTATCGAGGCCGGTGCATAATGCGAAATCA
>SHWN01000008.1 GCA_009693795.1 Acetobacteraceae bacterium | reverse complement strand
GATACCACCCATGGCGCGCGCACTCTAGAGTGTGGTGACTGGAGATAGAATCGTCGGTAGTCTAAATCACGCTCTCAAATTAATGAGCTCGGGCGGGATGCGTTTCTACCTAAACGCACCCCGCTCGAGCCAACGGAGCGATGCGATTCCGGCCGCTTGCCAGCCAGATAGACCAGCACCAAATGCATGCGGTGCTGGATGTGTCGTTTCAACTCGCGGCGGGGACGTCAAGCTGTTTTAACTTTCTCAAGGGTCAGCTCTGCCCCGATGCGGGGCGGGTTTTTCTTGATGGGCGAGATATTACGGGGGTGGACACCGGAAAAAATCTGGTGGCTGCGGGTGGGGCGGACATTTCAGGTGGCGGCGGATGATTTGTTGGCGCAGCTCGACATGGCAGGATTGGCTGGGCAGGCGTCTGGCGTGTGAACGCGATCTGGCGGTGTTGTTTACCGAACATGACATGGGGACGTTGTTCGCGACAGCGGATCAGGTTCTTGTTCTCAATCGCGGGGCGCTGATCGCGCAGGGGAGCGTGGCGGAAATCTGGGCGGATACGCGGGTGCGGGCAGTGTATTTGGGGGAAGAGGCGGGAGCGGTGTGATCCGGCGAACGTCAAGACGTGGATGCCAGCCTGCGCGGGCATAAGGGTTAGATCTGCGCGCGGCGGTGCAGTTCGGCACGGCAGGTTTCGGAATCGGCGCGGCAGCCATTGGTGAGCCACCATGTACGGATTTCGTGGAGCAGAATGCCGATGGAGGGGCCGGGGGGGAGGCCGATGGCCAGGGCGTCGCGGCCTTCCAGTGGGAAGATCGGGCGGTGGATGGCTTGGAGGCGGGCGCGGAGCGCTGCCCATCCCGTCGTGGGCGCGCCGTTTAGCCAGGTTCGGCCGATGAGGGTTTCGGTCGGGGTGTCCGCGAGGTGGCGGCGCAATGTGTCGTCGTCGTCGTTGTCGTTGGGTGGGGGGGCGGCGAGGAGGGCGATGAGGCGGTCGCGTTCGGCGGCGGAAAGGCGGAGGCGGGTGGCGAAGGTGAGGGCGTCGCCGGTGAGCAGGGCGGCGAGGCGGAGGAGGGGATCGGGTGGGGCGTTGGCGGCGATCAGCGTTTGCAGGCGGGCGGGCGATGTGCCTTCGGGGATGATGGCGGAGAGGATGCCTAGCTCGTTCATTAAGTTCATCGTCGGCATGGGGCCGGGAGTGGCGAGGATGCGGGAAAACTCGGTCCAGATACGCTCGACGGAGAGCTGGGCAAGGCCGGGAATGCCGGTGCGCAGCGCGGCGATGGTGGGTTGGTCGGGGGTTTCGCTGCCGTAGCGCGCCCAGAAGCGAAAAAAACGGAGGATGCGCAGATAATCTTCCGCGATGCGGGCTGTGGGCTCGCCGACGAAGCGGAGGAGGCCGGCGCGGAGATCCTCGGTACCGTGAAAGTAATCGAAAATCGTGCCGGTTGCGTCCATCGACATGGCATTGATGGTGAAGTCGCGCCTAGCCGCGTCTGCGCGCCAATCGTCGGTGAAGGCGATGGTGGCGTGGCGGCCATCGGTGGCGATGTCGCGGCGGAGTGTGGTGATTTCATAGCCGCGATGGCCCCCTCCTGGCAGCGCGACGACCGCGGTGACGGTGCCGTGGACGAGGCCTGTGGGGATGGCTTTCAGGCCGGCTTTGCGCAGGGCGGTGATGACCGCATCGGGTTCGCTCTGCGTGGCGAGGTCGATGTCGTGGGTGGGCAGGCCGGCCAGCGTGTCGCGCACGGCGCCGCCGACGATGCGGGCATCTGATATGGCCGCCAGGATCGCTTGCAGGCCTGGGTCGTCGAGGATGTTTGGGCGGCTCATTTGGCGGTGATGTGGCCAGGGATGAGGCGGCCATCTTGCAGTTTGGGTGGAATGTAGGTGGCGGTGGGGTCCATGCGTTCCTCGCGGATATAGAAGAGCAGGGACATGGCGAGTACCACCACGGCGCCGGCGCCGGCGATGAGGGCGCGTGGCGAGGGGCCACCCTGCGCGGCGGTGAAGCGCCAGAGCGCGTAGACGGCGATGGGCACGAGCAGGAGAAAAAATTCGATCAGGCCGAGCATGGGTGGCCTTTCGGAAAAAAATTCAGGCGGGATCGCGGAGCAGCGCGGCGAGGTGGACCAGGATACCAGCCGTGGCGCCCCAGATGAAATGCTCTGGATGTGGCCAGACCCAGTAATCGCGCCAGAGGTTGTGGGTGAAATGGCGCTGGCGGGTGGGAGCGTCGGGGTCGAGCAGGGTGGCAAGGGAGAATTCGAATACCGCGTCCACCTCGCGCGGGTTGGGGCGGAAGGCGAGGCCGGAGGCGATGAAGCCGAGGATGGGGGTGATGGCATAGCCGGTGCCGGTAACATAATCGCCGAGGCGGCCGGCGAGTTCGACATGGTGCGGGGCTAGGGCGATTTCTTCCTCGGCCTCGCGCAAGGCGGCGGCTTCGGCGTGGGCATCCTTGGGGTCGATTCGTCCGCCGGGGAAACTGACCTGGCCGGCATGCTTGGCCATGCGGGCGCTGCGCTTGGTGAGCAGGATGGCAGGCTGCGGGCCGAGGATGATGGGGATCAGCACGGCGGCGGCGGTGAGTTTGCCGTCGGTGAACATCGACGCGTCGTCGCTGGCGAGCGGGGCGGGCGAACGGGGGAAGCGCGCGATGCGGGCGCGCAGTTCGACGGCGTGCATTGCGGTCAAATATCCTCGGGCAGATCGCCGAGGGGGAAGAATATGCCGAAACTCCAGACGCCGAGCATGGGCCGGTCGCCGACTTGCGCGGCTTCGGCGAGGGCGACGAGTTCGTAATAGACGGCGCGGTTGATGCGGGCTTCGATGCCGAGGCGGCCTTTGCCGGGGCGGAGCAGGATATAGGGGCTGGGCTCCTCGGTCAGCGGGTCGTGGACGACGCGGATCGGGTTATTGGGTCCGGCGGTGACGATTTCGTCCACATTGGTCCGGAAGGAGAGGGTTTGCGTGTGGCCATCGCCGGACCAGTTCAGCTCGACGGCGACGAAAGGGGCGTCTTCCACCACAATGCGGCCGTGCTCGGAGGGGGTTTCGAGGAAAAAAGTGCCATCGGCTTCGCGCTTGAGGACGGTGGCGAACAAGCAGACCAGTTCCTTTCGCCCGATCGGGCTGCCCATATACATCCAGGTGCCGTTGCGGCGGATGGTAAAGGGGAGGTCGCCGCAATCGAATGGGGTTCGCGCGGGTTTTACCAAGGTGGTGATCGGGCCGGTGGTGGTCAGGCTTGATACCGAGAGATGGGGATGCGGGGGAGAAAAATTAGGCCTTGATGTGCTGTCACTCACGATTAGGTATCCTCGTGCTAAAGCCGAGCCGCATGTTGGCCCTGTACATGGGTAGCATTGCCCCGTTGGTGTAAGTGCTGTTTGGGTAGTAATCGATCTTTTAGATAGGGCGGGGCGTAATTATGCCGTCAGGTATGGCCTTTATGTCACAGCTTGGAGGGGGGGCGTCCGGGGAGGATCCGGCGGTCATCCTCGCCGCAATTGAAAAGCTCGGGGAACGGGTCGGTGCGGTGCGGACGGAGATCGCGCGGGTGATCTTCGGCCAGGACGAGGTGGTGGAGCATACGTTGATCACCCTGCTCTGCGGCGGGCATGCGTTGCTGGTGGGTGTGCCTGGGCTGGGCAAGTCGCGGCTGGTGGAGACTTTGGGCGTGGTGCTGGGGTTGGGCACCAAACGGGTGCAGTTCACGCCGGATTTGATGCCGCCGGATATTCTGGGCAGCGAGGTGCTGGAGGAGCATGACGGCAAGCGGGCGTTTCGCTTTGTGTTGGGGCCGGTATTTTGTCAGTTGTTGATGGCTGATGAGATCAATCGGGCTTCGCCGCGCACGCAATCGGCTTTGTTGCAGGCGATGCAGGAGCACCGCGTGACGGTGGGCGGGGTGGAATACAAGCTGCCGCAACCGTTTCATGTGCTGGCGACGCAGAATCCGATCGAGCAGGAAGGTACCTATCCGTTGCCGGAGGCGCAGCTGGATCGGTTTTTGTTGGAAGTGACTGTGGGCTATCCGGCGCTGGCGGCGGAGCGGACCATGCTGCTGGCGACGACGGGGACGCGGGATGCGACGCCGGTTCCGGTGTTGTCGGATCAGGAGTTGCTGGCGGCGCAGACGCTAATCCGCCAGGTGCCGGTGGGGGAAAGCGTGTTGGATGGGATTCTTTCCATGGTACGCGGCGGGCGGCCGGAAAGCTCGGACGATGAAATGGTGCGCAAGCATGTGGCTTGGGGGCCTGGGCCGCGCGCGGCCCAGGCGCTGATGCTGGCCTGCCGGGCGCGGGCGTTGATGGATCAGCGCTTGGCGCCAAGTCTGGATGACGTGGCGGCTTTGGCGCGGCCGGTGTTGCGGCATCGCATGGCGTTGAGTTTTTCGGCGCGCGCCGACGGCGTCACCTTGGCGGATGTGATCGACCGGTTGGTTGGACGGCTTGGCTGACGCCCTTATTCACCCCTGGGTCTTCGCGCGCCGTGCCGAGGCGTTGGGCGCGCGGCTGCCGCCCTTGATGGTGGCGGCGGAGCGGGTCGCGGCAACCGTCGCGGAGGGCGTGCATGGGCGGCGGCGGGTCGGGCTGGGGGATAGCTTCTGGCAGTTTCGGCCGTTTTTACCCGGCGATGAGGCGCGGAGGATTGATTGGCGGAAATCGGCGAAATCGGACCGGGCCTTTGTGCGCGAGACGGAATGGGAAGTGGCGCAGACTGTTTTCCTCTGGGCCGATGCCTCGGCGTCGATGCGCTGGCATTCGCATGCGGCCGCGGTGGAGAAGCGCGAGCGGGCGGAAATTCTACTGCTTGCGCTGGCGCTCCTGTTGCTGCGGGGCGGCGAGCGGGTGGTGCTGATGCGCCCAGGGGCGCGAGCGTTGTCTGGGCGGGTCGGGTTGGAGCAGCTGGCGGGGGAGTTGTTGGAGGGGGATGACGAGGGTGTCGGCCTGCCGCCGCGCGTGAACCTGCCGCGGCATGCGCGGGTGGTGTTGTTTGGCGATTTTCTGGCGCCGCTGACAGAAATTCAGTCGGAGATCGGACGTTTGGCGTCGGTGCCGGTGAGTGGGCATGCGGTGCAGATCCTCGATCCGGCGGAGGCGTTGCTGCCTTATGCGGGGCGGGTGCGGTTCGAAGGGTTGGAGCGGGAGGCGCCGCTGCTGATCCCGCGCGTCGATGTGCTGCGCGAGGCCTATGCGGAAAAGCTGGCGGCGCAGCAGGATGGGTTGCGGGCGATCTGCGGGGCGGCGGGGTTCGGTTTTGCGGTGCATCGGACGGATCATGTGCCGGAGGCGGCGTTGTTGGCGCTGTATGCGGCGCTGGCGACGCGATGAATTTTTTTGCGCTCAGTTTTGTCTCGCCCTGGGTGTTGTTCGCGCTGCTAGCCTTGCCGTTGCTGTGGTGGCTGCTGCGGGTGACGCCGCCGGCGCCGCTGGTGGAGCGGTTTCCCGCCATTCAGCTACTGCGTGATTTGCTGGTGGTGGAGGAGACGCCGGCGCATACGTCCTGGTGGCTGTTGGCCTTGCGCGTGCTGGCGGCGGGGTTTGTCATTCTTGCCATCGCGCGTCCGGTGCTGGATGCGGGGGCGGCTTTTGGGGGCTCCGGGCCGGTTTTGCTGGTGATCGATGATGGCTGGGCCTCCGCCGGTGATTTTCCGCTGCGCGCACAGGCGGCGAGCGGGGTGCTGGACCGGGCGGAGCGGGCGGGGCGTGGCGTGGCTTTATTGTTCACCGCGACCAGCGAGATTGGGGCGAAGCCGGTCGTCTCGCCGGTTTTGCCGATACCGGAGGCGCGGGCGCGGCTGTCGGCGCTTCGGCCGAAATCCTGGGCGCCGGATCGCGCGAGCGCGCTGGCGGCGCTGGCGGGGTGGGCGCAGCCCGGTACTTCGGTGGTGTTTGTCTCCGATGAGTTGACCCATGGCAGCGATTTTGCTGCCTTTGCGGCGGCGCTGACGCGGATTGGCGGCGTGACAAAAATCTGTTGCGAGACGCCGGTTCCGGCGGGGCGGGTGCTGTTACCGCCGAGGCTGGAGGCGGAACGGCTGGTGGCGCGGCTGGCACAGGCGCCGCAGGCGGTGCCGAGTTCCCATGTCGTGCTGGCGCAAAGCGGTGACGGGCGCAGTCTGGGGCGGGTGGTCATCCAGGTTCCGGCGGGGGCGGGGAGTGGTGAAGCGGCGATCGTGCTGCCGCCAGAATTGCGCAACCGGCTGGAACGGCTAGTGATCGAGGGGACGCCTTCGGTGGCCTCGGTCGCTTTGCTGGATGAGCGCTGGAGGCATCGCCCGGTGGGGTTGCTGGCGGGGGATATCATCTCGGCCGAGGCACCACTGACGGGACCGTTATTCTATCTACGCCGGGCGCTGGCACCTTATGCCGAACTGCGCCAGGGGACCATCGAGGCGCTGCTGGGGCGTGATCTTTCCGTCCTCGTGCTGGCGGATCGGGTGGTCTCGGAGGGAGCGGAACGGACGGCGCTGCTGCAATGGGTGGAGAAGGGCGGGTTGCTGGTGCGCTTTGCCGGGCCGCGCATGGCGGAGGCGTCGCAGGTGGCGGCGCGACTATCGCGGGTCGATCCGTTGTTGCCGGTGCGGTTGCTGGCGGGGGATCGGCAATTGGGCGGGGCTTTGTCGTGGAACCAGCCGGTCGCCTTGGCGGCGTTTCCGGCGGCCTCGCCGTTTGCCGGGTTGCCGGTGCCGGACGAGGTACGGGTGAGCCGGCAAGTGCTGGCGGAGCCGACGGCGCAACTGGCGGAGCACAGCTGGGCGGCTTTGGCCGATGGGACGCCCTTGGTGACGGAAGCCGTGCGGGGGGCTGGGCGGATCGTGTTGTTTCATGTGACGGCGAATGCGGATTGGTCGGATCTGCCGTTGTCCGGGTTGTTCGTGGAGATGTTGCGCCGGTTGGTGCAGGTCTCGGTTGGGGTAGGCAGTCCGCTGTCAGGGACGGTGCTGGCGCCGGCGGAGAGCCTGGACGGGTTCGGGTTGTTGGGGGCGTCGCCACCGGCCGCGCGCGGGTTGGCGGCGGAGGCCTTTGCGGCAACCCCTGTCTCGGCGGCGCATCCACCCGGGCTGTATGGGGCGGAGAATAGCCGGCAGGCGTTGAACCTCGGCAACCAGTTGCCCGAGCCGGAGGCGGCGCCAGCGATTTCCGGGGCGCGGATCGAAAGTTTGGTGGGCGGGGCGCTGGAGCGGGCGCTGGGGCCGTGGCTAATGGCGGCCTCGGTGGCGTTGCTGGTACTCGATATGCTGATCGGCCTAATGATGCGTGGGTTGTTGGGAAGGCGGGTTGTCGCGGTGGGGCTGGTGTTGTTGCTGCCCGTCCGGGGCGTGGTGGCCCAGGAGGCGCGGGCCCAGGAGGCGCCGGCGCTGGCGACGCGGCTGGGTTATATCGTCACCGGCGATGCGCGGGTGGATGGGATCACGCAGCAGGGGTTGAGTGGTTTGTCCAACTACGTGAACCAGCGCGCCGCGGCCGCGCTGGCAGCGCCCGATGCGGTGATCCCGGGGCTGGACGACTTGAGTTTTTACCCGTTGCTTTACTGGCCGATCATTGCCGAGGCGGCGCCGCTTGATGCAGCGGCGCAGACGGCGTTGAACGAATATATGAGCCGGGGTGGAATCATCCTGATCGATACGCGTGGTTCGGGCACGGGCGAGGGGTTTGCGCCGGGGACCGAGGCAGCGCTGGAGCGTCTGGCCACCGGGCTGGTGGTGCCACCGCTGATCCCGCTGGACAATGAGCATGTGCTGGCCCGGGCATTCTATCTATTGGGAGAGTTTCCGGGGCGCTTCGGCGGCGGTTCGGTCTGGGTGCAGCGCGAGCAGGACCGGGCGAATGACAGTGTTTCTCCTGTGATTATCGGTGGGCATGACTGGGCGTCGGCCTGGGCGGTGGATGGCGCGGGGCGCAATCCCTATGCCACCGTGCCAGGAGGGGTGCGGCAGCGGCAATTGGCCTACCGGTTCGGGGTGAATTTGGTGATGTATGCACTGACCGGGAATTATAAGGGCGACCAGGTGCATGTGCCGGCCATTCTGGAGCGGCTGGGCCAATGAATCGCGCGGAACAGGTTTTCGCGGCGTTGCGCTTCGATCTGCTGCTGCCGGCCTGGCTGTTGGTGGGTTTGGCCGTGCTGTGTGCGTTGCTGCTGGGGCTCGCGCTATGGCGGCGGGCCCGGGGGGTGCTGTGGCGGGCGGCGTGTTTTGTCCTCTTGCTGGCCTGGCTGGCGGGGCCGCGGCTGGTGCAGGAGGACTGGAAAACCTTGCCTGATATTGCCTTGTTGGTGGTCGATCAGTCGGCCTCGATGCAGGTGGGTGAGCGGGCGAGCCTGGCGGCACAGGCACAGGAAGAAATTCAGGCGCAGGTGGCGCGGTTGCCGGAGATCGACCTGCAGACGATCACGGTGCCGGAATCTGGCAATGGCGGGACAAAATTGTTTGGCGCGATGGAGCGGGCGCTGTCGAATATTCCGCGTGGGCGGCTGGCCGGGGTCATCGCGATCACCGATGGGCAGGCGCATGACGTGCCCGCCGCGGTGCCGGGTGGCGCGCCGCTACATGTGCTGGTGCCGGCGCGCGGTGAGGAAACGGATCGGCGGTTGCGCCTGATCGAAGCGCCGGGATTTGGCATTGTCGGCAAGAGCGTGACCTTGCGCGTTGCGGTGGACGATCTGGGGGTGGCGCGGCCGGCGGCGCAGGCGCGGCTGAGCATTCGCCGCGATGGCGAGTTGGCGCGGACCGAGATGGTGCCGATTGGCCAGGAATATCGCATTGCGGTGCCGATCGTGCGCGCCGGGCCGATCGTGCTCGATTTGCAGGTGGAAAAGTTGGCGGGCGAGGTCTCGGCGATCAACAACCGCGCGGTGGTAGAGATCAATGGCGTGCGCGACCGGCTGCGCGTGCTGCTGGTCTCCGGCGAGCCGCATTCCGGCGCGCGGACTTGGCGGCGGTTGCTCAAGGCTGATCCGGCGGTGGATCTAGTACATTTCACCATCCTGCGCCCGCCGGAAAAAGACGACATGACGCCGTTGAACGAACTGGCGCTGATTGCCTTTCCGGTGCGCGAATTGTTTCAGGTGAAGCTGCCGGAATTCGATCTGGTGATTTTGGACCGGTTTCAGAATCGCGGGCTGCTGCCGATGAATTATTACGCCAATATCGCCGAGCATGTGAAAAATGGCGGGGCGTTGCTGATCTCGGTTGGGCCGGAATTTGTCGGCGCGACGTCGCTCGCTAATACGCCTCTGGCGCCGGCCTTATCTGGGCGGTCGTTTGGCGCCGGGGTGGTGGCGGGGGCGTTTCGTCCGCGCGTGACCGCTTTGGGGGCGCGCCATCCGGTGACGGCGGCGCTGGAGGGGGCGAATGATCCGGCTCGGGCCGAGAGCGAGGCGGCCTGGGGGTCGTGGTATCGGCGCGTTCATGCCGAGCAGGTGACCGGCGAGGTGGTTCTGGCGACACCGGACGGTTCTCCGCTGCTGGTGTTGGAGCGCATGGGCCAGGGGCGAGCGGCGTTGCTGTTGTCCGATCAAATCTGGTTGTGGCTGCGCGGCCATCAGGGCGGTGGGCCGCAGGCGGAATTACTGCGCCGGGTGGCGCATTGGCTGATGCAGCAACCGGAGTTGGAGGAAAATGCCTTGATTGCCCGGGCTGAACCGGGCGGGCTGCGGATTGAGCGGCGGAGTATCGCCGAAGGTCCGGCGCCGGACTTGCGGGTCACGGACCCGGAGGGGCGGGTCAGTGTCCTGACCATGACGGAGACGGCGCCGGGGCGGGCGACGGCGAGCGTTATGGCGCGGGCTTTGGGTGTGTGGCAGGTGAGCGATGGTGCGCGCAATGCCTTTGCCGCGGTGGGTGCGGCGAACCCGTTGGAACTGGCCGATCTGCGCGCGGCGGCGGGGGTGTTGGCGGGGCCGGCGCGGGCCTCGGGTGGTGGGGTGCATTTTCTGGTCGAAAACGGCCGTGCCGTGGTGCCGCAACTGCGTCGAACGGAGATCGGGCGGGATGCCTCGGGCGGCAATTGGATCGGGTTGCAGCGGCGGCATGACCATGTGGTGACGGGCATTACGGCGCTGAGCCTGCTGCCGCCTTGGGCGGCCTTGCCGCTGATCCTGGGTTGCGCCGTGCTGGCGTGGTGGCACGAAGGGGCTTGAGGTTTCCCGGCCCCATCCAACATGAATGTGCCTAACACGATCTGGGTTCCTGCCAGGAGAAGTGTCTTTCAAAATCTGCCACCGAATGATCGGTCCTCCGATAAGTCACCCAGCCCACCACCTAGCCCGGTCCTTGGCCCGGCCGGGGTGGGGGATAGTGATGGAGGATTGTGGGCGGGTTGGGCGTTGGTCGGGTTTGTCGGGCTGTGCCTGCTAGTGGGGGCCGCCGGGGGTGCGGTGACGGCGCCGGCGATACGCGGGTGGTATCTATCGCTGGCCCGCCCGCCTGGGGTGCCGCCTGACTGGGTGTTCGCGCCAGTCTGGACAACGCTCTATATACTGATGGGTGTAGCTGCATGGTTGGTCTGGTGTCGCTTGCCGCTGGGCGAGGCGCGCACGGCGTTGCGGCTTTGGGGCTGGCAGTTGGCCGCCAATGCAATCTGGACGCCGATGTTTTTCGCGTTGCACAGCCCTGGCGTGGCGCTGGCGGTGATCCTGGGGCTACTGGGTTTGATCGGGCTGACCCTACATACATTTTTGCGGGTGAGGCTGTTGGCGGGGTGGTTGCTGGTGCCCTATGTGGGTTGGGTCTGCTATGCCACTTATCTGAATGCGGGCTTCTGGTGGTTAAACCGAGGGTGAGGTAGGGTTGTGAACATGAACGTATGTTCTCTCCGCGTGATGATTGCGACTGGTTTGGTTTGTGGCGTGCTGAGCGTCGGCTTCGGGGGTAATGGGGCGGCGTTGGCACAGGGTCTCGGGAGCGGTGGTCCCGGCAGCAGCTTGACAGGTATGCCACCGGTCCGAGGTTTGAATGCCATGAATTCTTCCGGCCTGGGGCAGCGGACGGTGCGCCCGCACGCCGGTGGCCTGCCCGGGGCGCAGGTGAATGAAGAGAACGTGGCGCCGGCGGATCGGGCAGCCTCCGACATGGGGCCGACCGAGGCGCTGTTCGATGCCGTCGATCGTGGCGATGCCGTCGCTGCGCGTGGGGCGATCAATCGGGGGGCGGATATGCGGGCGCGCAGTGTGTTCGGGTTTACGCCGGTGGAGCTGGCGGTTGATCTGGGGCGCAAGGATATTGCCTTCCTGCTGTTGTCCATGCGCGGGATGGATGGGCGGGCCGAGTTACAGCCCAATCGGCAGACGGCGGCGCCAAATGCGGCTCAGCAGGCGCGGCAGGCGGTGGCGCGTGTGGCCCCGACCACCGGGCCGATGGCGCCGCACGGGCCACGGTTGTTTGCTGGTGATGGCGGGGCGGCGCAGCCGGAAGTCGGATTTCTGGGATTTGGCGGCGGCGTCGATGGCGGGGCGCGTCCACGCGCGCGCTAATGGGGGGTGTTGATGCGAGCGACCATTTATCACAATCCGCAATGCGGCACCTCGCGCAACGTGCTGGGGATTTTGCGCGAGGCGGGGGTTGAGGCCACCGTCATTGAATATCTGAAGACGCCGCCGGCGCGCGCTGAGTTGGAGCGGCTGATCAAGGCTATCGGCAAGGGTGTGAGGGGGATGCTGCGTAAGCGGGGCACACCCTATGAGGAGCTTGGCCTGGACGATCCGAAATGGACGGATGCGCAGCTGATCGATTTCATGCTGGCGCATCCGATTTTGATCGAGCGGCCGATCGTGGTGACCGATAAGCAGATCATGCTGGCGCGGCCATCCGAGAGTGTGCGGGAGATCCTGGCGTAGGTGACGCGCGGGGTGGTGGAGGAGGTAAGTTAAAATGAGCCGGATCGATCGCGCGCTTAATATCGACGATTTGAAGCGCATGGCGAAGCGTCGCTTACCAAAAATTATGTTCGACTTCATCGAGGGTGGCGTAGAGGACGAGGTTGGGCTGCGCACCAATGCGAATGCGTTTCGCGATCTTCGCCTGGTGCCGCGCTATTATGTCGATACGTCAAAGCGCGATCAGCGCGCTAAAATATTCGACCGGAGTTACGCCAGCCCGTTTGGTATTGCGCCGACCGGCATGGCAGGGGCGTTTCGGAAGGACGCGGAACTTTATCTAGCGGAGGCTGCGGGCAAGGCTGATATTCCTTATTTAATGTCGGGCGCGGCCAATGCGTCGATGGAACAGGGCACGAAACTGGCGCCCAAAAATCTCTGGTATCAGATTTATGGCGCTCGCGATCGGGCGGTGGCTGCCGATTTGGTTAAGCGGGCGATCGATTGTGGGGTGTCCACCATCGCGGTGACGTGCGATGTGCCGGTAAGTTCAAATCGCGAACGCAACCGACGTAATGGGTTCGTGCGGCCGCTGCGGATGACCTTGCCAACGATTTTGGAAGCGATGCTGCATCCGGCCTGGGTGCTGAACTATTACCGCAGCGGCGGGTTGCCGATGTTGGGCAACTGGCAGCCTTATGCGCCGGAGGGGTCGACACCCGACGACGTGGCCGATCTGTTTGCCAAGCAAACCCCGGATGCCAGCCAGACTTGGCGCGATCTGGACGCCATCCGCCGTGCCTGGCCGGGCAAGCTGTTGCTGAAGGGGGTGATGCATCCGGAAGATGCGCGCCTCGCCATGGGGATGGGGGTGGACGGGCTGATCGTCTCCAACCATGGGGCGCGGCAATTGGACATGATGCCCTCGCCGCTGGATGTGCTGCCGATGATCCGTGCGGCGGTGGGGCCGGAGGTGCCGTTGTTGCTGGATAGCGGGGTGCGGCGGGGTTCGGACGTGGTGGCGGCCTTGTGCATGGGGGCGGATTTCGTGCTGACCGGGCGGGCCACCCTGTATGGCGCGACGGCGGGTGGGCTGGCGGGGGTACAGAAGGCGATCTCTATCTTGCAGCGCGAAATCGATCTGGTTCTGGGGCAGATCGGCGCACTGAACCTGGAGGCGTTGGGGCCGCATTTTCTCTTGGATCATGTGCGCGCCGAGGAAGAGCGGCGCAATTCTGGGGCGATGGCGGGGCGGCGCTAGCCAGTTCGTGCGGTCGGCGAAGATGACGTTTAGGATGCTCGGACGCGCCCTTAGCTCAGATGGATAGAGCAACAGCCTTCTAAGCTGTGGGTCGGTGGTTCGAATCCACCAGGGCGCGCCATTTCGGAACAAAGCTGGGCACTGCGCCCAGCTTTGTTCCAGTCCCCGCTACAGCGGCGAGGGTTTGGAGCAGATTGCTCTTTGATTCCATGATCCGTACTTCGTCGGTATCAACCTCAACCCGTTGGGCTAGAGAACGGAAATAATTGATAAATTCTATGACAAATATCGAAATGGGAGAAAGTCTCAAAATCCGGATGGGGGTGTGGATTGTTGCACGTGAAACATCCCCTCTCTGCCGGTTCTGTGGGGGAATAGTGATTGCCGGTGCGGTATGCGGGCATTAGGGTGGGGGTGGGAAACCACTCGAAGACTAATAATAGGGAAGGAAGTATCATGTCTCGGATTTCGCGTCGCGGGCTTTTGAAACTCTCGGGGACTGGGGCGGTGGCGGCTGGCAGCGGGGGACTGGCGGGGGTTTTTGCCAGTGGCCATGCGCCGGCTTATGCGCAGGGGACCACGGTGCACTGGCTCAAATGGAACGATTTCGTTCCGGCTGCCGATGAGCATTTGCGCAAAGTCGCGCTGCCGGCGGCGGAGAAGGCGTTGGGGTTCAAGATCAACCTCGAAACGATCGGGTTGAACGATTTGCAGGCGCGGGTCACCGCGGGCATCCAGTCCAAGGCCGGTGCCGATATCATCATGGCGTTTAACAACCATCCGCATCTTTATGCCGAATCGCTCGCGGATGTGAGCGGATTGTGCGAGGAGGTCGGTTCGGCGCAGGGCGGTTATTACAACATGGCCAAGGGCAATTGCCATAATGGAAAGCGCTGGCTCGCGGTGCCCTATTGTGTGATTGGCGGGCTGATCGCATGGCGCAAATCCTGGTTTGCGGAAGTGGGCGCAACGAGTTTTCCCAAGACGTGGGATGAGTATCGCGTCGTCGGCAAGAAACTTAAGGCGAAGGGCCATCCGCTAGGCCAATCACTGGGCCATAGCGTGGGCGATCCGGTGGCGTTTTGCTATCCGTTCATGTGGTCCTTTGGCGGCAAGGAAGTGGAGGCCGATGGCAAGACGGTGGCGATCAATTCTAAGGGCACTATTGATTCCATTAAGTTCATGGCGGAGTTCTGGAAGGACGCGCATGACGATGGCGGGTTGGCCTGGGATGATTCTTCCAATAATCGCGCGTTCCTTTCTGGCACGATTTCGGCGACGTTGAACGGGGCGTCGATCTATATCGAGACCCTGCGCAAGCGGGCGCAGTACAAGACTGAAGCGGGTGCGGAGATGCACACCGATATTTTGCACGCCCCGCTGCCAGCCGGGCCGGCTGGGCAGTCCTCGTTCCAGAATAATCAATCCATGATGGTGATGGGGTATTCGAAAAACCAGAAGGCGGCGACGGATTTCCTGCGTTGGTTCCACACCCCAGCCAATTACGAAGGTTGGTTCACCGTGCAGAAGGGCTTTGCATGCGGGCCGACAAAATCCTGGGCAACCCATAAGATGTGGGATGAAGACCCTGTGATGGCGCCGTTCCGCGATGTGCCGGCCAACGCGCGCGTGGTGGGCCATGCCGGACTACCGAACCAGAAAGCGGCGGAGTCCTTGTCGAAATACATCGTCGTGGATATGTATGCGAAGGCGGTGCAGGGCATGCCGGCGGAACAGGCCGTGGCCTGGGCCGAGGGCGAGTTAAAGAAAATCTACAGCGTCTGATTCACGCGGACGATGAACGGGCACCGGGGGATGTAGTACTCTGGCGCTCGTTGATCGACCGGGTCGCCGGCGAAATACCGAGGGAGCCAGTCATGGCGAGCGCCACCACGATCCGCAATGTTGCCACGCAGGGGCGCGCCCACAGCAACGCGGGCATGTGGGAAGATGAACGCTGGTTCGCTTTCGCATTGCTGCTGCCCACCGGAATTTTGCTGGCATTGTTCATTGCCTATCCGTTTTTCCAGGGCATCTGGCTGTCTTTAACGGATACGCGGGTTGGAGTGCCAGGCGAATTTGTCGGGCTGAAGAATTTCTACAAGGTCTGGAACGATTCCATTTTCCGCACGGCGGTGTGGAATACGGTCTGGTATACTTTTGTTACTACGGTGTTTAAGTTAATCCTCGGCCTGTGGCTGGCGCAGTTGTTGAACCGGCACTTCAAGGGCAAGGCTTGGGTGCGTGCTTTCATCCTGCTACCCTTCATCATTCCCACCGTGCTGTCCACCTTCGCCTGGAAATGGATGTTTGATCCCACCTTCAGTGTGCTGAACTGGATGTTATGGAATATGGGGATTATCACCAAGCGGCTGAACTGGCTGGGAGAGCCCGACCTCGCCTTTTTTTCTGTCATCGTGGTGAATATATGGCGTGGTCTGCCCTTCTATGCCATCAGCCTGCTGGCGGGCCTGCAAACGATCAGCCCAGAATTGCAGGAAGCCGCGGCGATCGATGGCGCTAATGCCTGGCAACGCTTTCGCCACATCACCTGGCCATTGTTGCTGCCAGTGACGATGGTGGTGACGTTATTCTCGGTCATCCAGACCTTCGCGGATTTCCAGCTGGTCTATGTGCTCACGGGTGGCGGGCCGGCCAATGCGACGCATTTATTCGCCACCTATGCCTATCAGATCGGCGTCGGCACCGGCTTGCTGTCGGAAGGGGCCGCGATCTCGCTCGCCATCTTCCCGATCCTGTTCGGGGTGGTGCTGTTGCAGCTGATTTATATACGTCGCGTGGAAACTCGCTGATGAATAATCTTTTGGGGACGCGTCGATGATTGAGGGTGCGCGCTGGAAACGCTGGGTGTTTTTCTATGCCCCGATGTGGTTTTTCATTATCATCCTGCTGTTCCCGTTCTACTGGATGATCATCACGACATTTCGTCCGGACGGAGAGCTGTACCGGCCGTGGAACGCGAAGAACTACAATCCGTTCTGGACCAATAATCCCACCTTCGAACATGTCCGCCTGCTGCTGGAGGAGACGCTGTTCTCCACTTGGCTGTGGAATACGATGATCATCTCGCTCGCCTCCACCGCCATCTCGCTCGTCTGCGGCGTGTTCGCGGGATATGCGTTGTCGCGGCTGAAATTCCGCTTCGCCGGTACATTGGGTACCGGCATCTTCGTCACCTACCTGGTGCCGCAAACGCTGCTGTTCATTCCGCTGGCCGATGTCATCCGCAATTTCCATCTCGGCGACACGCCCTGGTCATTGATCTTGACGTATCCCACCTTCCTCATCCCGTTCTCCACCTGGCTGATGATGGGTTACTTCAAGGCTATCCCGAAGGAACTCGAGGAATGCGCGCGCATCGATGGCGCCACGCGCTGGCAGGCGATGATCTACATCATCCTGCCCGTTGCCGTGCCCGGCATCCTCTCCGCTGGCATCTTTGCCTTTACCCTGTCGTGGAACGAATTCATCTACGCGCTGGTCTTCCTCTCCTCCTCGGAACAAAAAACCATACCCGTGGGCGTGGTCTCCGAACTGGTGCGCGGCGATGTGTTCTACTGGGGCTCTCTGATGGCCGGCGCCCTGCTCGGCTCCATCCCCGTGGCCGTGGTGTATTCATTCTTCGTTGAACACTACGTCGCCGGCCTGACCGGCTCGGTGAAGGGTTAATACCGGGGAGCGGAGTGGGGGAGTGGTCGTCCGGCAGGCTGGGGGCCTGGCTCCCCGCGGGCTTCGCGGAAGGCCGCGCCTCAACAGGGAGCCGTGCGTCTCTTGATCTTCGAGCACTTGCCACCGCACACGCGGAAGAGCGCATCCTACCGGCCACGAGGAAGCGTTCGGAGGAAGAACTAGTTGCCGCAATTATCTTCGCATTCGCCGCTGGGTGATCTGACTGTGTCCGAGGAGGACGGGGTTATTGTCTCGCTGGATTGGGGCTGGGTGCAGATGCAATCGCGGACACCCGTGCTGTTGCGGGCGCGCGATCAGCTGAATGAATATTTCGATGGCACCCGCCAGAATTTCGAACTTCCTCTGGCGCCACCCGGGACAGATTATCGCCGCCGGGTCTGGCGGGAACTCATCAAGATCCCCTTCGGTGCCACCCTTACCTATGGGCAGATTGCGGCCCAGGCCGGAGGTTCGGCGCGCAGTGTCGGGCAAGCAAACGGCAAGAATCCGATCCCGATTATCATTCCCTGCCACCGAGTACTGGCCAGCACGGGCCTGGGCGGCTATTCGGGGGGTGACGGGCTGGTCACAAAGCGCTATCTGCTCGACCTCGAAGCTCACCAGGCTGGCCAGTAACCCGCCATTGCGCTGTACGGAGTGCCACGACCATGACCAAAGCCATTCGTGTCCATATCCCCGGCGGGCCAGATTCCATGCTGTGGGAAGATGTTCCCACCCCCGAGCCGGGGCCGGGTGAGGCACTCGTCCGCCATGCCGCGGTTGGGCTGAATTATATCGACGTTTATTTCCGCACCGGCCTCTACAAGGCGCCGTCTTTGCCGATGACCATCGGCATGGAGGGCGCGGGCACCGTGCTCGCCATCGGCTCTGGCGTCACGGATGTGGCGGTGGGCGATCGCGTAGCCTATGCCGGCGCGCTCGGCGCCTATGCAACCGAACGCGTGCTGGGTGCTGACAAGCTGGTCAAAATCCCCGAGGGCGTGGATTTCACCACCGCCGCTGCGATGATGCTGCAAGGTATGACGGCGCAATATCTGCTGCGCCGTACCTACCAAGTGAAGGCGGGCGATCCGATCGTCGTGCACGCCGCGGCCGGCGGCGTCGGGCTGATCCTGTGCCAATGGGCGAAGCATATTGGCGCCACCGTCATCGGCGTCGTCTCCACCGCCGAGAAAGCCGCTTTGGCGAAGGCGCATGGTGCGGCGCATGCCGTCGTCGGCTATGGCGACCTGGTAGCGGCGGTCAAGCGCATCACCGGCGGCGCCATGGTCCCCGTGGTCTATGACAGCATCGGCAAGGACACCTTCAACACCAGCATGGACTGTCTCGCCCCGCTGGGCCTGATGTGCTGCTACGGCGCGGCGTCGGGCCCTATCCCGCCGATTGATATTTCGATCCTTGGCGCCAAGGGTAGCCTGTTCCTCACCCGCCCCTCGCTTGCCACCTACACGGTGAAACGCTCGGATCTGGTGGCGACGGCCGGCGAATTGTTCGACGTGGTGAAATCGGGCGCGGTAAAGATCAACGTGAACCAGACTTTTGCCCTGAAGGACGCGGCAGCCGCGCATATCGCGTTGGAGTCCCGCAAGACCACTGGCAGCACCGTGCTGATACCGTAGGGGCAGGATAGAGCATTCGTTACCTATGGCCTGTTGAGATTCATCTTGAATTGATGGCGGCCGCGCAGCCACGCCGGGGGACCGTAGAGCCGCTGTTCACGACGCCATCTAGGCAGCAGGCGCCGAGCTACGCTACCTCCCGCCATACTTACTAGACTTCAACCTGATCGAGAACGCCTTCGCGAAGCTCAAATTAATCCTGCGCAAAGCGGCTGCACGCCCCATCAATGATCTCTGGGACGCTATCGGCAAAGCCTGCTCAATGTTCACCATGCGAGAATGCGCAAACTACTGCACCGCTGCCCAGTACGAGCCAGAATGATCGGATTCTGCTTTGGCAGGCAGGCGGCGATCAGGCGAGCGAGAGGATGGCAAAAGAGGTGGGTGGGGCTGCATCGGTTGGGACTTTCCTGGTAATGTTAAGAAAATACACCTACTGTTGGGGGTTTATTAAATATGCCAACTGACATGGTGCGCGGGCGGATAAAAAAAGGACACCTTGCGGTGCCCTTTTTCCGATCGGCCGATGATCCGTGGGATCAGCGGATAAAAATTTCCACGCGGCGGTTCTGCGGCTCGCGCACGCCGGGTCCGGTGGGGACGAGGAGCACGGTGTCGCCGAACGCCTTGATGGCGATTTCGCCCTTGGGGACGCCGTTGCGCACCAGTTCCGCAGCGACCATCTGCGCGCGGCGCATCGAGATGCCCTGATTGTATTTCGGGTTGCCCGTGGTATCCGCATAGCCGTTAACTTCCACGCGGGTATGCTGCGTGGTCTTCGACGCCGCCGCCGCTTCGCGAATGATGCCGCGGGCGCGATCAGTCAGGGTCGATTTGTCCCAATCGAAGAACACCAGGAAGGATTTTCCTGCCGGTGCCGCGACCGGTGCTATTACCGCCGCCGGCACCGCGTTGAATGCATAGCTCAGACCGAGCAGGATGGAGTGGTTATTACCGTTGCCGAGCTTGATATGGGTGCCGGCCTCATGGGGATTGTTGTGCGAGGTGTTCAGCGTTCCAAAGAAGCGGTACTCGGCGGTCAGCGAAAGACCCGGCGCGCCGGAGATAGGGAAGGCCGCGCCGGCGATGGCCTGATAGGCAAAACTACCGTCAGTGCTATTTGCATTGTCACCGTCGGTATCGCTCCCATTGTAGACGTTCTTGGCTTGGCGCCAGGCATAGCCGACGCCGGCACCGATATAAGGAGTGATCCAACTGGCGCCGATATTTATGTCAAACAGGGCGTTGGCCATCACGCCATAAGTGGCCAGACGCCCGCCACCGTTGGAAGCAACCGATCTGCCGGCATTTAGCGTGCAGCATTTGACCTGGCTGTCGTGCAAGTTGCCTTCGATTTCTGCCCGCTGGCCATTGCCAAAGCCCCAGCCGATACTGGCGACACTGGCGAAACCGAGGCGTCCCGAGGCCTTGCCCCAATCGTTTGCCGCCGCACTCCTGCCATCATTGTACTCTCCGGCCGAGAAGTTCTGCAGGAAGTTCACCCCGGCGCCAGCGGCTACATACAGCCCGTTTACCGGCTGTGCCTGTGCGGCGGGGGCCAGTAGCGCCAAGGGCACGGCCAGCGCGATAGCTGTCAGAAGGCTTGTCCGCAATTTCGTCATATCCGGTATTCCTGTTTATACGTGGGCGAGACAGCAGGTGCCGCGAGATTTATACGAAAGTCATAGTCCAGCCGCGGCTCGGGGCGACGGTGTGGCATGCCGCCACGGTCCGGACAAAGCGATTTTAGGTCATTTCCGGTCGTAGCAGATGCGCAGCATGGCGGTTTCTCCCGAATTGTAACTATAAAGCCACAGATTCCTATGCTCAAAGTCCCCAGCCCCCAGGGCCTGTCGACCGAAGCGTCACCGCCACACCGAAGCACGGCCCGTTGCGTCCCGGCCGGAAGCATGCTTCAAGCTGCGCCTTCCCTGCTGGCGGTGGGCAACCGTCGGCTATGTCCGCTCTGCCATGGGGATAGAGAGGCCAATTGGCCACGGACGAGACAATCCGGAGGGAGTGCACATGCCCTTGTATGAATGCGTGCTGATCGCACGCAACGACGTCACGCAACAACAGGTGGAGGCTGTTGCCGACGCCATTGCCGCGCAAATGGAAGCGGAGGGTGGCGCGGTGAAGAAGCGCGAATATTGGGGCCTGCGCAGCCTAGCCTACCGGATCAAGAAGAACCGGAAGGGCCATTACATGCTGCTCGGCCTGGACGCCAAGCCGGCATCCGTCAACGAGATGGAGCGCCAGCTGCGCATCAATGAAGACATTCTGCGCTTCATGACCATCCGCATCGAAACCATCGATGAAGCCCCGTCCGCCATCCTGTCGCGCAAGCCGGACGACCGCGAACGCGGTTTCCGTGGCCCGAAGCCGGCCGGACGGTTTGAATCCGGGCGTGGCGGGGGTGGCCGCCGTGAATTCGGCGATCGGGAGGAATATCGTGCCCGCGATGAATTCCGTGCCGATGAACCCATGGCAGGGGAGGAGTAAACCATGTCCGAAACCAACGAAGAATCCGGCCCCGGCGACCGTCGCGGTGGCAGCAGCGCCGCAGGGGCCCGTCGCCCCTTCTATCGTCGCCGTAAATCCTGCCCGTTTTCCGGCCCCAACGCGCCAGTGATCGATTACAAGGATGTGCGCCTGCTCTCGCGTTTCCTGTCCGAGCGCGGCAAGATCGTGCCGTCGCGCATAACGGCGGTCTCCGCCAAGAAGCAGCGTGAACTTGCGAATGCCATCAAGCGCGCCCGCTTCCTGGCCCTGCTGCCCTATATTCTGGCCTAAGGGAAACACGCATCATGGCCAATCTCGAAGTGGTTCTGCTCCAGCGCGTCGATAAGCTCGGGCAAATGGGCGATGTGGTGAAAGTGAAGCCGGGCTATGCCCGCAACTTCCTGCTGCCACAAAAAAAGGCATTGCGCGCCAACAAGGCCAATCTGGCCCAGTTTGAGACGCAGCGGACACATCTGGAAGCGCAGAACATCAAGCGCCGTGAAGAAGCCGAACGCATCGCCGAACGGGTGGGTGGGTTATCTGTCATCATCATCCGTCAGGCCGGCGAATCGGGCAGTCTTTATGGCTCCGTCTCCTCGCGCGATATCGCTGATGGATGCGCCGAAGGGGGTCTTTCCGTGAACCGCCAGCAGGTGATTTTGGAACAGCCGATCAAGATGCTGGGCCTGACCCAGGTCCGCGTCGTGCTGCATCCGGAAGTCTCGATGACCGTCGCGGTCAACGTCGCGCGCTCGACCGAGGAGGCCGAGAAGCAGGCACGTGGCGAAGCCATCGGTCTGGCAGCTGAGGAAGCGGCGGCCGCGGCGGAAGCCGTGTTCGACGCAGGCGCCGAACCCGAAGCCTGATCGCTTATCTGTGATCTGAAAATGTGGGTCAGCTGTCCTTTTTGGACGGCTGACCTGTTTCTTTTTTTAACGCCCCCCCCTCCAAAAACCGGGCAAGATAGCTAAAGGAGGACTGCCAAGGAGGCAACACGCCATGCAAAGGGCGCTGGATGCCATCTTGAGGAGGTTCATCACGCGAGGGCTATTGATGCTGCGTTGGCCTGATGGGCGTGAGCAAATCTATGCCGCCCCGCCCCGCCCGGCTCCGGTCCGCAAGCCGGGGCGGTTCTCCGCGACGCACGGGATAACCCGCCGGTTGATTTTCCACCCGACTCTGGCCTTTGGCGAGGCTTACATGAACGGCCATCTCCTGCCGCTGCAGGGCTCGATCTATGATTTTCTGGAACTGATCATCCTTAATCAGACCGCGAGTGGGGCGAAGCATCCGCTCATGCGCCTGGGCTACGCGCGGGGCCGGCTGCGGCGGCGGATCGATCAATACAATCCGGCATCCCGCGCCCAACGCAATGTCGCCCATCACTATATCGCCGCCAAGACTCTTCTCGGCCGTCCCGGCCTCAGGGTGCTGGATATCGGTTGCAGCGGGGGTGGGCTGGCGCTCAGCTTCGCGCGCGATCGCGGTGCCCATGTTCTCAGCGTGACATTGTCACAGGAACAACTCACCGAAGCTCGCTCCCGCGCCGCCGCTCAGGGCCTCTCCAATCATGTGCGCTTTGAATTGCGCGACTATCGCTCGGTCGATCAAAAATTCGGCCGCATCGTCTCCGTCGCATGTTTGAACATGTGGGCGTCAACCATTACGCGGAATTCTTCGCCACTACCCGCAAATGCCTGGCACCGGAGGGCCTGATGCTGCTGCACACAATCTGCCGAGCCGACGAACTTACCTTCCACCATAATCGCCATGCGTTATTTCAACTACAGATCGCGCCCGACCAGAAGAATATCCCCCTTACGCGCGACTATATTTCCGACAGCCAACTCTCCATGGTGTCGTACTGGACCGTCGGCGCATAGCGGGTTTTGGATTCTGCTCACGCTATCCACGCTATCCACGCTATCCACAGGTCCCATCGCGCGATGTTTGCGCTATGATGGAGTTATATGAACAGCAGCGATTCTCCGCTTCTCGGCTTTTCGCAACGCCTGCCCCCGGCCAATCAGCAGGCCGAGCAGGCGCTGCTCGGCGCCCTGCTCGCCAACAACAAAGCCTATGAGCGCGTTGCCGAATTCCTCGCCCCCGAACATTTCCTCGACCCCATCCATGGCCGCATCTTTCAATCCATCGCCCGGCGGATCGAGGCCGGCCAACTGGCCGACGCCATCACGCTAAAGGCGGAATTCGAACATGCCGGCATCCTCGATGAGGTCGGTGGCACCGCCTATCTGGCCCAACTCCTCACCGCCATGGTCGGCATCATCAATGCTGGCGATTATGGCCGCGCCATCTACGACACCTGGCTGCGCCGCCAGCTGATCGATATCGGTGAAATCACTGTCAACAACGCCTTCGGCGCTGATGCCGAACTCGACGGCCCCAAACAGATCGAATTCGCCGAGCAATCTTTGTTCAACCTCGCCACCGCGCGCGGTTCCGATGGCGGGTTTATAACGTTCGAGCGCGCCCTGACCGATGCCATCCAGGGTGCCGACCGCGCCTTTAAACGCGTCGGCCATGTCTCGGGTCTGTCCACCGGGCTGCGCGATCTGGACAAGAAGATGGGTGGGTTTCATCCCTCGGATCTGCTCATCCTTGCCGGTCGCCCGGGCATGGGCAAAACCGCGCTTGCCACAAAGATCGCTTTTGGCGCCGCGAAGGCCTTGCGGGCCGAGGCCCGCGAACGCGGCGCCGATGTCGTCCCCAGGGGCGCGGTCGCGATTTTTTCCCTGGAAATGAGCTCCGAACAGCTTGCCACCCGTCTACTAGCCGAGGAATCGCGTATTTCCTCGGACCGCATTCGTCGCGGCGATATCGCCCAGCGCGATTTCGACAAATTCGTCGAAGTCAGCCGTGACATTTCGTTGCTGCCGATCGAGATCGACGACACGCCGGCGCTCACGCTCTCTGCCATGCGCACCCGCTGTCGGCGCCTGAAGCGCACCAAGGGGCTTGCCCTCATTGTCGTCGATTATCTGCAACTGATGCGCCCCAGCGTCGGTACCCGCCCGGAAAACCGGGTGCTGGAAATCAGCCAAATCACGCAAGGCCTGAAAGCCATCGCCAAGGAACTGGCGGTGCCGGTGCTCGCCCTCTCTCAACTATCGCGCGCAGTTGAAAGCCGGGAAGATAAACGCCCACAACTTTCCGATCTGCGTGAATCGGGCACCATCGAACAAGATGCCGACGCGGTTATGTTCATTTACCGCGACGAATACTACCTCGCCCAACGCACCCCCAAACAAATGGGTTTCGATTCGGAAGATAAATTCCAGGCCTCGCTGGAAAAATGGCAGCGCGACATGGAGGAAGTCCACAACAAGGCCGAACTCATCCTCGCCAAGCAGCGCCACGGCCCCACCGGCATGGTGCCGCTGTTCTTCGAAGGCGAGTTTACCCGGTTCGCTGATCTCGATCCACACCATTTCGGGCAGAGAGATAATTGATCGCACCGCGGACGCCCCGAACCGTCGTGCCTGCATATGTGGGTATCCACGCTTTGCCTTCGTCGCACGCCAGCGCAGTGCTGGACATCGACCTCTCCGCCATCGCCGCCAACTATCGGCTGCTCTGCGACAAACATTCCTCTGGTCGCGTCGCCGCCGTGGTGAAAGCCGATGGCTATGGCCTGGGCGCCGCGACGATCGCGGCACATCTGGCACGCAATGGCTGCCAGCATTTCTTCGTCGCCCATCTGACCGAGGCCCTCACGCTCCGCCCACATATTTCCGGCCACTTCCTCGCCGTCCTGAACGGCCTGATACCGGGCGCTGAGGCTGATTTCATCGCCCATGACATCCTGCCCGCTCTCGGCTCCCTCGCCGAAATCGCTGCCTGGACCAAAGCTGCACGCGCCGCGGACAAAAAATTACCGGCCATCCTGCATATCGATACCGGCATGTCCCGCCTCGGCCTTGACGCGCATGAATTATCCGCCATTGCTGATGACCCGTCGTATCTGGCTGGCATCGATTTGCGCTATGTCATGACCCATCTGGTGTCATCGGAAATCGCCGCTGATCCATTGAACCAACGCCAACGCGAAAAATTTGCCGCCGCCTGCGCCCGCCTACCGTCAGCGCCACGCAGCATCACCAATTCATCGGGCATATTCCTCGGCCCCGACTTTGCCGCGGATCTCGCTCGCCCCGGCGCCGCCCTTTACGGCATCAACCCGACGCCCACGGACAAGAATCCGATGCAATCGGTGGTTCACTTGCGCGCGCGCGTTTTGCAGATCCGCGACGTCATGGCCGGCGAAACCATTGGCTACAACGCCACCTGGACCGCCCCCCCGTCGCCGCTGGGCCCGCGCCGCATCGCCACCGCCGCTATCGGTTACGCCGATGGCTGGCTTCGCAGCCTCTCCAATCGCGGCACCGCCATCTTTGACGGCACCACGCTTCCGCTGGTAGGCCGTGTCTCCATGGATCTGACCACGTTCGACGTCACCGCGCGGCCCGACATCGTCCCAGGCGCGATGCTGGAACTGCTCGGCCCGGCGCATGGCCCCGACGATGTCGCCGCGCAGGCGGGCACCAACGGCTATGAGATCCTGACCTCGCTCGGCGCCCGCATCACCCGAAATTACCACGGCGCATGATCCTCGACGCGGTTGCCAGTGTCGGGCGAGGAAGCATTGGCGTCTGCCGTGTCGCCGGTTCGATTGCGCTGTTCGCCGCCACTGGTGTTTTCCATATCTTTCACCCACCCTTTTACGGCCGCATGTTCCTGCGTGCGCTGGTGGAAATCGCCTTCTTCTCCCTACCGGTCGTCGCCCTCACCGCCATCTTCACTGGCATGGTGCTGGCGCTGCAATCTTTCACCGGCTTTTCCCGTTTCTCCGCGGAAAGCGCGGTCGCGAATGTGGTGGTTCTGTCGGTCACGCGTGAGCTTGGCCCCGTGCTCGCCGGGCTGATGGTGGCCGGGCGCGTCGGCGCCGCCATGGCCGCCGAGATCGGTACTATGCGCGTCACGGATCAGATCGACGCGCTCACCACCCTCTCTACCAACCCGATGAAATATCTCGTCGCCCCGCGTTTGCTTGCCGGGACCATCGCGCTGCCGTTGCTGGTAGTGGTGGCGGATATTCTCGGCGTGCTCGGCGGTTTCATCGTCGCAACGCTGAAACTCGGTTTCAACCCCGCCACTTATCTAAAGAACACTCTCGACTTTGTGCAAACCGACGATGTCGTCTCCGGTTTGGTGAAAGCAGCCGTGTTCGGCTTCATCATCACCTTGATGGGCTGTTATCAGGGTTATCGCTCAAGCGGCGGCGCCGAAGGCGTCGGCGCGGCCACCACCGCCTCGGTCGTCGCCGCCTCCATCCTCATCCTCGCCTTCGATTATATTCTCACTGAAATGTTCTTTGCCCGATGAGCGCCGACATTCCAAAAATCCGCATCCGCGGCCTCTGCAAGGAGTTCGGCGCAAAACAAGTGCTGGACGGCGTTGACCTGGATGTTGCCTCCGGCACCTCCCTCGTCGTCATCGGCGGCTCCGGCTCCGGCAAATCCGTGCTCTTGAGATGCATTCTCGGCCTAATCGAACCCGATGCCGGAACCATCGAAATCGACGGCCAGGACATCCTCAGCCAACCGCGCGAGGCACAGGGAAAAACCCGCGCCCGCATCGGCATGCTGTTCCAGAACGGCGCCTTATTCGACTCTCTCCCGGTCTGGGAAAATATTTGCTTCGGCCTGCTCGCCCAGCGGAAACTTCTGCGCGGCCAGGCCCGCGACGCCGCCGGTGATTTTCTGGCGCAAGTCGGTCTCGCCCCCAGCGTTGGCGATCTCTTGCCCAACGAGCTTTCCGGCGGTATGCAAAAACGCGTTGCCCTCGCCCGTGCCATCGCGGCGCGTCCCGAGATAATGTTTTTCGACGAACCCACCACCGGCCTCGATCCCATCATGGGTGCGGTGATCGATGGCCTCATCGTCGATTGCGTCAAACGCCTCGGCAGCACCGCCATTGCCATCACCCACGACATGGTTAGCGCGCGCCGCATCGGCGATATGGCGGCGATGCTCTTCCAAGGCAAAATCGTCTGGCGCGGCCCTGCCACCGCCCTTATGGAAAGCGGCCACCCGATGGTCGACCAATTCATCCATGGTCGCCGCGATGGCCCGATCCAGATGGAATTACGCCGGTAATATGACGCCGCTCATCAGGCTGAGAATTCCTCAATAAGAGCAGCAATCCGCTCCGGATCGACATCCTCCATCACCCGGCGAGCCAATTGGTCGCAGGCGGCAATCTCGACCGCGCGAATGCGCTGCTTCACGCGCGGCACGGCGGACGCATTCATGGAAAAGCTACGCAACCCAAGACCCATCAGCAGAGGCACGAGTTTCGGGTTGGCGGCGATTTCGCCACAGATAGAAACTGGGATTTTGGCTCGTAGCGCCGCCTGGGTGGCGAACTGAATTAAGCGCAGCACCGCCGGATGCAGCGGATCGTATAACGCCGCCACATCCGCGTCGCTGCGATCTACGGCGAGCGTATAGGCCGTCAGATCATTGGTCCCGAGGGCGAAAAAATCCGCCGTCGCCCCCAGCATATCAGCCCCCAACGCCGCGCCCGGCGTTTCAATCATCACGCCCAACGGCGGCAGTTGTTCGGGCAACCGCTCGCCACGCCGGCGCAGGCGGCGGACGACACGTTCATAGATCTCGCGCGCCGCGTGCAACTCGCCTGGGTTGGTCACCATCGGCAGCATCACCCGCACCGGCCCATACGCGGCGGCCCGCAGGATGGCGGCGAACTGGACTTCCAGTAATTCCGGAACGCGCAGCAGCATGCGAATGCCGCGTACGCTCAGCGCCGGGTTGGTATCGGCAATTTCCGGCACCAGCCCCTCGGCGGAGAGCGAGGCGATTTCTTTCTCCCCACCCCAGTCCAGCACGCGAATTGTGACCGGATCGCCACCCATGGCTTCCACCACCTGGCGATAGGCTTCGGTCTGCGTGTCCTCGTCCGGCACGGTCTCGCGGTTCATGAACAGGAATTCGGTGCGGAACAGACCAATGCCCTGGGCACCGGATTGCGCGATCAGCGGCAGTTCCACTGGCAATTCCAGATTGGCCTGTAATTCTACTATCGTGCCGTCGCTGGTCTCGGCGGCCAATCGACGGAGCTTGCCCAAACGCTGGCGATCGCGCGCGAACGCGATGGCGGCGCGGCGCGCGGCAGCCAGTCGGGCCGGCGAGGGATTGAGCACTACAACGCCGTCACCGCCATCGACGATCACCAGATCGCCGGGCTGAATGGCATGCGCCAAACCCGGCGCGCCCAGCACCGCCGGCACGCCCAGGGCGCGCAGCATGACGGAGCTGTGACCTTCCAGCCCGCCTTCCTCGGTGGCCACTCCGGCCAGCCGCGCCGGGTTCAGCAAAGCGGCGTCGGCCGGGCGCAGATATTCACTGACTAGTACCGCGCCTTCCGGCAGGGCGGCAAAACTGCGAAACGGCGTGCGAGTTAGGTTCCGCACCAAACGGCGGCCAATTTCGCGCACCTCCTCGGCGCTGCGGCGCTGGCGAGCACGCTCCTCGGCGCGCGCGGCGGGCATAGCGAGGATATTGTCTGCGATTTCGTCCGCCTCCGCCACCACGGCGCTTTCGGCCGATAGCAGGGTTTCACCGATGCGCCGCCGCGCCCCGCGCACCAGGCGTGACGAGCCGAGCATGGCTAGATAGGCATCCATCAGCGGCGTGATTTCCACCTGGCTTTCCTCCGGCAGCACCGCTAGGCGGGTACGTAATTTCGTCAGCTGATTGCGCGATTGCACGATCGCGGCATCCAGCCGCGCGGTTTCCGAGCCCGACTCGGCGGCATGGATTTTCTGCCGCGTGATCACCGCTTCCGGCTCCGTGGCGCTGAACACCGCGCCGATGCCCACCCCGGCAGATACCGCAATACCTTTAAATACCTGCTCGGGCCGCGCCGCCGAACGCACCGGGCGGCGCAGTCTCTCATGCTGCTGGGGCGGGGGTTTAGTCCTGCTCATTGAACCCGGCCTCAACCAGCGCGACCAGCGCTTCCAGCGCTTCCTTAGCATCCCAGCCCTCGGCGCGAATTTCGATCTGCGCACCTTGCCCCGCCCCCAGCATCATCAACCCCATGATGGAGCGCGCCGAGACATTCTGACCATTGCGGCTCACATCGACGGAGGCGCCAAACCGTTCGACCGTGGTGACGAATTTGGCCGCCGCGCGGGCATGCAGGCCGCGGCGATTGGGAACGGTGACAATTCGACTGAGCGCCGCGCCGGCATCACCGCCGGCAGGGAAGGTCATTTACCAGACCCGTTGGGCTTATGGGGATGCAGCACATGCGATGCGGCGGCAATATATTTACGCCCCGCCTCCTGCGCGCATTCCACCGCTTCTCTGAGCGGCTGGTTGGAACGCACTTTCGCGAGTTTGACCAGCATCGGCAGGTTTACCCCGCCGATGACTTCCACACCCGCGCGATCCATCATGGAGATGGCAAGGTTGGATGGCGTGCCGCCGAACATGTCGGTCAGGAGCACCACGCCATCTCCGGTATCGCAGCTTCTGATGCAGGCTTCGATTTCCGCGCGGCGGCTGTCCATATTGTCGTCCGGGCCAATACAGACCGTACCGACATTGCGCTGCAAGCCCACCACATGCTCCATCGCTAGGCGCAATTCCTCCGCCAGCCGCCCATGCGCCACCAGGATCATCCCAATCACAGGTTGGGGCCGATCATGGGGCAAGGTCGATCATGCGGGGAATAGATGTTCAAGGCTGGGAGTGGCGTTCATCTTAGGGTCTCAGGCCTCCTGTGCCTGATGGGTCGATGGCGGTGCGGCGTTTATCGAGCCGTTAACTAGGTCTTCCTGCCGTGACTCCGCTCCGGAGTCCATGAGCTTTGCACTATCGGCCGGATTTTCCCCCCGGGCCAGTTCGCGGTGCGTCACCAGCATATTCCAACCGGCACCGCGCAATGTCCGGGCCAAGGCATCCACCAGATGCACCGAGCGATGCCGTCCGCCTGTGCAGCCAATGGCAATGGTGGCGTATTTTTTGCCCTCCAGCAGAAAGCGCGGCAAGACAAGGGCGATCAATCCGTCCAGGCGGCCAAGAAAAGCACAGTAATCTGGGTCCGCTTGCACATAGGCGGCGACCTCCGAATCCAGCCCGGTCCGTGGGCGTAATATGGGATCATAATGAGGGTTTCGCAAAAACCTTGCGTCGAACACCATGTCAGCTTCGCGCGGTAGCCCTGCGGGAAAGGCAAAGGAGATCATGGTCAGCGCCATCCCTGCCTGGCCAGCGGCCGGCGTTGTTTGCCCGAAATGCGTCTCGACCGTTTGCCGCAACACCGCCAATGGTACGTCTGAGGTATCGATCAGCAGATCGGCCACTGCCCGCAAAGGCGCGAGCAGGATTCTCTCCGCCGCAATCCCATCGCTGATCCGGCCCTGCAAGGCCAATGGATGGCGGCGGCGGGTTTCTGTGAAACGGCGCATTAGGATCTCGTCGTGCGCCTCGACAAAGACCAGTTCTGGCCCCGGCCCCGGCTGTGCCCGCAGCCGCTGCACCAGCGCTAGGATCTGCCCGGCATCGAATCCCCGCGTCCGGCTATCGACGCCGATGGCCAGCCCGCCATCCGGGCGTCCGGCCAGGGTTTCAATCAGGTCGAGCGGGGGATTATCGACCGCCTCGAACCCAAGATCCTCCAGCGCGCGCAGCACCGATGCCTTGCCACCCCCCGATAGGCCGGTGACCAGCACAACGGGGCGCGGCCCAGCTAAGGTCGCTCCACCACTCACGCGGCCCCATTCATGCGGCGCAGGCCTCCACCATCAGTTCCGCCCGCCCAAGGGTGCAATCCAGCGCCATCGCCACCCGCTCCGGCGCCGAGGCCAGGCTGGGGTCCAGATGGAACAAGGGAATATCCAGCCAGGGATGGCGCGCCGGTTGCGGTAGGCGCGTGAAGATCGCGGTCAGTTCCACCGCCATCACCAGCTTGGCCGAGGCCAAAAAAGGCAGCCGGACAATTCCCAGGCCGCGCACTTCTAAGAGCCCGGCCAAAGCCGGTGCCGGACGCGCCAGTAGGCCCGTCACCTCCACCCGGTCATCCGCCACCAGCGAAAATCCGTGTGCCAGCAGGCGCAGCACCAAGTCGGATTTACCCGCTCCCGCTGGCCCGGTCAGCAATACTCCCATGCCCTTGCGGGCGGCGCAGCTTCCATGGATGTTCATCGGATTCCAAGTCTGCGCCTGCGTCCATGAAAAAGGAAGGTGGTTAAAAAAGCAGATGGTTGTCGGCGGCCACCGTGCATGCCAGCCTTCACGCATGATCAGCCGCCAGCGCATCGAAGCCGCCGCCACCCGCCTTTCGGGCCATGTTCGCCACACACCCGTCTTGCGGATGGACGCCGGAGAATTCGGGCTCGCCTGCCCCTTGGTCCTTAAGCTGGAGATGTTGCAGCACACCGGCAGTTTCAAGCCCCGCGGCGCCTTTAACCGCATGCTCTCGGCCGATCTGCCGCCAGCCGGCGTTATTGCGGCCTCTGGTGGCAATCACGGTGCGGCGGTGGCCTATGCGGCCCATGCCCTGGGCGTGCGTGCGGAAATCTTCGTCCCCGAATCGACGCCGCAAACCAAACTCGACCGCATCGCCGGCTACGGTGCCACCGTGATGCGCGGCGGTGCCATGTATAGCGAGGCGCTGGACGCCTCCCGCGCCCGCCAGCGCGAATCGGGCGCCTTGGAAATCCACGCCTATGACCACGACGACGTGCTCGCCGGCCAAGGCACGATCGGACGCGAACTGGAAGCTGACGCGCTGGAGATTTCCCACCTCCTCGTCGCCACCGGCGGCGGCGGCCTGATCGGCGGCATCGCCGCCTGGTTTTCTTCTCGCATCCAAATCATCAGCGTCGAACCGGAAAATTGCCCCGGCTTGCATGACGCGCTCGCCGCCGGGCGTCCCGTCCCCGCCCCGGTCAGTGGCCTCGCCGCCGACGCGCTTGGCGCCCGCCAAGTGGGCGACAGAATGTTTGACGTGGCCCGCGCCCATGTCGCGCGCGCGGTCCTGGTCTCCGACGACGCCATCCGCGCCGCCCAGCGCGCCTTATGGGACCAATGCCGCCTCATCGCCGAGCCCGGCGGCGCCACCGCCCTGGCCGCCCTCCTCTCCGGCGCCTTTATCCCACCCGCCAACGCCATTGTCGGCATCCTTGTCTGTGGCGCCAATACCGATCCCGCAAAGGCCGTGTCATGACCGAAGAACCGCCCGTCAAACTCTCCATCAGTCGGCGCGGCGTCGCCACCGCCACCCTGAACCGCCCGCGCGTCGGCAATGCCTATAACGAGGCTATGCTGCACGCTTTGATCGACGGCCTGCGCAAGCTCGCCGCCAACCCCAAAGTCCGCGCTTTGGTGCTTCGCGGCGCCGGTAAACATTTCCAGGCCGGCGCCGATATCAACTGGCTGAACGAAGCCACGGACTATCCGCCGCAACGCAATTTTGAGGCCTCCGTCGCCACCACGCGTGCGATGCAGATGCTGAACGAATTCCCCAAACCCACCATCGCCCTCATCCAGGGCGGCTGCTTCGGCGGCGGCGTCGGCATCGCCTGCTGCGTCGATGTCGCCTTCTGCACCCCGGACGCCATCTTCGGCATTTCCGAAGTGCGCGTCGGCGTCGCCCCCACGCCAATCTCCACCTATATGATCGGCGCCATCGGCCTCCGCCAAACCCGCCGCTACGCCCTCACCGGCGAACGTTTTGGCGCCATGGAGGCCTGCCGCATCGGCCTTGTCCACGAAGTCGTCCCGGCCGACGTAATGGAAGCCAAACTCGCCACTGTCCTCGACGCCATCTTCCTCAACGGCCCCGGCGCCATGGCCGCAACCAAAAATTCTTTCCTCGGCGCCAATAACCTGAAACTCAGCGACCGCGACATCACCCTCCTCGCCCATGAAGGCTGGATGCAACGGCACTCCGCGGAAGGCCACGAAGGCACCGCCGCCTTCCGCGAAAAACGCACCCCAAGTTGGTATGTGGCGTCTTGAGGGGCGGTAAGTAAGTAAAGGCTAGGAGCTCTACCCCCTGGTCTTTACTTACTTACCGCCCCTCAAGACGCCATATATCACTCCTGGAAAGCGTCTTCGCGGGCTTTGCGGACGGAGGGGGCGATGACGATAATTAGCAGGGCTGCGGCGGCGATCAGCAGCCCGAGGCTGATGGGGCGTTCGATAAAGGTCATCGGATCGCCACGTGAGATCACCATGGCGCGGCGCAGATTTTCTTCCATCAACGGCCCGAGCACGAAGCCGAGCAGCAGCGGCGCGGCCTCGAATCCCAGCTTGACGAACAGATAGCCGACCACGCCGAACCCGGCGGTAAACAGCACATCGGTGGTGGAGTTGTTCAAGCTGTAGATGCCGATGGCACAGAAGATGATGATGGCCGGAAACATCATATCGTATGGCACGCGCAGCAACCGGATCCACATGCCCACCAAAGGTAGATTGATAATGATCAACATCAGATTGCCGATCCACATGGAGGCTACGATGCCCCAGAACAAAGCTGGCTGCTTGGTCATCACCTGCGGCCCCGGCGTGATTCCCTGGATCATCATCGCTCCGATCATCAACGCCATGACGGCGTTGGAGGGAATACCCAAGGTCAGCATCGGAATGAACGAGGATTGGGAGGCGGCGTTATTCGCCGATTCCGGTCCGGCCACGCCCTCAATGGCGCCCTTGCCAAAGCGCGACGGATCCTTGGCGACTTTCTTTTCCAACGTATAGGAACTGAAGGACGCCAGCACCGAGCCACCCCCGGGCAGAATGCCAAGAAAGGTGCCCACGGCGGTGCCGCGCAGGATGGCGGGCCAGGATTCACGCAAATCCTGCCGCGTCGGCATCAGACTATGAATCGGCGCAATTTCGTCACGGCCTGCTTTCCTGGCGCGTTCCAGATTGGTCATGATTTCGGCAATACCGAACAGCCCGAGCGAGACGGTCACAAAGCCGATTCCATCGGCGAGTTCCGGAATGCCGAACGTGTAGCGGCCATGGCCCGATGTCACGTCCAGCCCGATCAGCCCCAACATCAACCCCAGTACGATCATCGCCACGGCCTTGATGACGGACCCCGATGCCAGCACCACCGCGCCAACCAATCCGAACAGCATCAGCGAGAAATACTCGGCCGCGCCAAACTTCTGCGCGATACTGGCCAAAGGCGGCCCCGCGACCGCGATCGCCACAGTGGAGACACAGCCGGCGAAGAACGACCCGATCGCCGCGATCGCCAGTGCCGACCCCGCGCGACCTTGCTTTGCCATCGCATGGCCATCCAACGCCGTGACGACAGAGGAAGATTCCCCCGGCACGTTAATAAGAATGGACGTTGTGGAACCACCGTATTGCGCGCCATAGAAAATGCCGGCGAGCATGATCAGCGCGCCTTCCGCCGGCAACGTAAACGTAATTGGCAGCAGCATCGCCAAGGTGGCCAGCGGCCCAATGCCTGGCAGCACGCCAATCAGCGTGCCCAGCATGGCGCCGACAAAGCAGTAAAAAAGATTGGCCGGCGTCCCGGCAACCGAGAATCCGAGCAACAGGTTGGAAAATAAATTATCCATCAGCCACCAAATTCTGGCCAGGCGCGTAATGGCAAACCGAGCCCATAGGTAAACAACGCAACCGATCCCGCCGCCAACACGCCGCCTAGCATGAGGACCTCCAAAAATTTGATTCCAGGTGCTGCCACGCGGCTGACCGCAACGGTGATCATAACGGCGATCGCCAACCCGGCGCGCTCCAACAGGAAGGCGAACACCATGATCGAGCAGGTTAGCGCAATCAGAGGCTGCCACGCCCAGATTTCCAGCTTCGGGCCATCGATGGTGAAGGCACGCGCCGCGACAATCAGCCCAATGAGACCCAGCAATCGGGCCAGCCATACCGGCACAAAGCCCGACCCCATATTCATCAGCCGACCCATGGGCAGATTATCGGCAAACACCATGGCCAGCACTGCAACCAGAATTAACACTCCTCCAGCCGCCAGATCCTGGGCATTGCGTAGCCGGATCATTCAACTCTCCCCCGTTTCAGGATGGGTGACGCGTCAATCAAGTTCCACACCCGATGCCTTGGCAATCGGTGCCCATTTCGCTAGCTCCGCCTTCACGAATGCTGCCAGCATTTCGGGTGTCTGCTTCGGCGTCGGATCGGAGCCCGCGTCCTGCAGACGCTTGAACGTCGCCGGATCGTCCACGGTGCGCTGGATCGCCTCATTCAAGGTCTTGATGATCGCGTCCGGCATTTTCGGCGGGCCGAAAATCGCGTTCCAGGTATAGCAATCGAAACTCGGATAACCCAATTCCGCGAGGGTCGGCACATCCGGTAATTGCCGTGCGCGCGTCTTCGTGCCGGTCGCCAGCACGCGAATGGCCTTCGCCTCGATCTGCGGCATCGCACTCGGCGTGCCGTCGAAGGCGATGGGAATCTGTCCCGCCACCAGATCGTTCATCATTGGCGCTGAACCGCGATAGGGCACATGCACGATATCGATTCCGCCAGTGACCAGACGAAACTGCTCCCCACATAATTGCAGAATGGAGCCAAGGCCGGACGAGCCATATGAATATTTGCCCGGATTGGCCTTTAGCAATGCCACCAATGATTTCAGATCGGCCGCCGGCACCGAGGGATGCGTGACCAGCACGATCGGTGT
>SHWN01000123.1 GCA_009693795.1 Acetobacteraceae bacterium | reverse complement strand
GTGCGATTGTTGATTTCCAACCGCCATTGTAAGGGTATTTTCTGCGCCAGGGCAACTATTCTGGGCCCGCATGAAAGAGCCGCCTCTCGGCGCCTTTTTCATGTTCAGCCAGTGATCGCCCAGGTCAGTGTCAGGATCAGCGCATGATGATTTCCACGGGGAGGTTCTGCGGTTCACGCATATCCGGGCCGATCGGCACAAGAAGAACCGTGTCACCGAAGGCCTTAATCGAGATTTCGCCTTTCCATACCATTGCGAACCAGTTCGGCGGCGACCGTCTGCGCGCGGCGCATCGAGATGCCCTGGCTATACTTCGGATTGCCCGAGGTGTCGGCGTAGCCGTTGACTTCCAACCGTGTGTGCTGCGTAGCCTTCGATGCCGCCGCGCCTCACGAATGAGGCCGCGGGCGCGATCCGGCAGGTGGATTTGTCTCAATCGAAGAAGACCAGAAAGGATTTTTCAGCGGGCGCCACGACCGGGGCTGCCATCGGTGCGGGCACGGGACTGCCAACGCCGGAACTATAGGTGAGGCCAATGAATGGGCATGCGTCAGGTAGCTGTTCTCCCGCCGGGGGCTGCGGCGTCAGCGCGGAAATTGATACCAGAGAGAGAGCTCAAGCCGATGCCATTGAACCAGTCCGCCTTATAGCCCACCGCCAGATGTGCGCGCGGGGCCAGTTGCCAGTCCAACGCGATCTTGGCGCCCAGGTTGAAGATGGTGCGCGCTATTGCCATTGCTATCGCGGGCACTGGGCCATTCCGCGTTTTGCTGTCCTTGGCGCGGCCAAACAGGACGGCGGCGTTCACGCCAGTCAACAGGCTGAGAACGGCCCGTTCAGCGCCGTGGCCAAATCAAAGCCTACGCGTCGACCAAGGCCCCAGTATTTCTGCGTGGATGCCCATATTGGGGGCTCGCAATCCTAGAAATCAGCCCTAAAATTCAGGTTATAAACGCCTCCAAACGGCTGGACGTTGTTAAAATATGGATAGTTGAGTTCCTTCGTGCCTCTGCCGGCAGCGCCGGCGATGTAGTTCCCGTCGAGATAGCCAAAACCCCCCGGCACCTGTACCTGGCCTGGGCAGTTTGGGATTGCACCGCCAGGGGCAGCACGAGCAAGGTTACCGCCAGCAGGGCGGTTTTGAATTTCCGCACAGAGTGTCTTCTGAATTCGACGGGCAAATGTGAGCCCTCGTTACCCTAACTTCCTAGGCCGCGAAAGCGGTAGCAATAACAAGAAGTCAACCTGTAGAAGCCGAATCCAGATTTGTTATTTGCGGGACCACGGCAAAGCAAAATGTTATGCTCAGGACGGTGATTTCGCCGGACGAAGTGGACGTAATGCAACAGTCTTCCCATCGCCGCCCATCACGGCTGATTCCTGTCCGGCATAGAGCACCCGTAATTCGCGTTTTAGCAGCTTGCCAGAGGTGTTTTTCGGCAGGGTTTCAACGAAAATAACCCGTTTCGGCAGCTTGAACGGGGCTAGGGTCTGCCGCGCATGAGCGATCAGGGCCGCCTCGTCCACGCTCTGGCCGGGGCGCAGCACGACCACCGCCGTGACCGCTTCCAGCCAGCGCGGATCGGGGAGCGCGATGACCGCGACCTCGGCAATGGCGGGGTGGGTGAACAAGGCGTCCTCCACCTCCCTGCTTGCAACCAGGACGCCGCCGGTGTTGATCAAGTCCTTAACTCGATCAACGATATAAAGGTACCCTTCCTCGTCCATGTAGCCAATATCGCCGGAATGGAACCAGCTGCCGGCGAAGGCCTCGGCGGTTTCCGCCGGCTTATTCCAGTATTCGCGCAGGAGCTGGGGAGACCGGTGGACGATTTCGCCGTGTACGCCAGGGGGGCAATCGCGCATCTCCGTATCCACCACCCGCGTCATGACATTCAGCACAGGGCGGCCGACTGAGGTGGGACGGGCATCATGCTCTTCCGGCGTCAGCACGGTGGCAAGGGGGGCGATCTCAGTCTGGCCATAGGCTTGGTAGGGCCGCGCACCGGGCAGGCGCTGGCGTAGCTCCTGGATGATCGGCAAGGGCATGATGGAGGCGCCGTAGTAGATGTTTCTCAAGGTGCGCAGATCGCGGGTGGTGAAATTCGGGTGGCGCAGGAAGCTGATCCACACGGTAGGTGGCGCGAAGAAACTGGTGATACCATGTCGCTCGATCAGTTCCAGGCTGTCGGCAGGCACCGGGCTTTCTATCAGCCACGCCTCCACCCCCATTAGGATTTGCGGCATGGTGAAGGCGTGCATCTGCGCCGTGTGATAGAGCGGCAAAGCGGCCAGGGTGCGATCGGTGCGTTTATATTCAAAGGCGATGATGCAACTGGCATATTGCGAAATCAGCGCCTGATGCGTGTGCGTCGCCCCCTTCGGCATGCCGGTGGTGCCGGATGTGTAAAGAATCTGCGCGACATCGCTATCCGAAACATCCTCACCTACGAGCCCGCCATCCCCTGACTGATTCTGGGCGATGCGCAGAATGTCGAGTTCGGCATCGGCGTGAAACGTGCCCAGCCGTGCGATTTTGCAGGCACGCGCCGCAATTTGGGCATTGGCGGCGAGGGCCGGATCATGGATGAGGGCGGCAGCACCGCTTTGCGTGCCGACATATTCCAACTCCGCCGCCGTCAGGGCGTAATTCACTGGCACATGTACCAGCCCCGCCCGCGCGCAGCCCAGCCAGAGCAGCAGATAGGCATCCGAATTGCGACCATAGGCGAGGACGCGGTCGCCTTTGACGAGACCGAGGGTCAGCAGGCGGCGGGCAACTCGGTCGGCGGCGTGATCCAGCGCCTGGAACGACCAGTCCCGCCCAGCAAAATGCAAGGCTGCAGCATCTCGAAAATTCATCGCCGCGCGGCGCAGCGCATCGCCGATCGTGTTGCGCCCGGCAAGCCGGCCAATAGCAGAAATGTCCATCCGCGCCCCTGCCCTTTTAAACGTCGATCTCTTCCACGCCTTTGGCATGTTCCTGGATGAACTGGAAGCGTAATTCCGGCTTACGGCCCATCAGGCTCTCCACGATATCATTAGTATGGGCGCGCGATTCCGGGGTGGCGATGACTTTCAGTAAGGTTCGCTTGCGCGGGTCCATGGTAGTTTCCTTCAGGGCGGCCGGCGGCATTTCTCCCAGGCCCTTGAAACGGGAAATTTCCACTTTCGATCCAGCCTTGAATTCTCGCTTTAACTTCCGCTCTCGATCGACGTCGTCCATCGCATAGACGGATTTTCCACCCTGCGTCATCCGATAGAGTGGCGGCTGCGCCAGATACAGATGCCCGTTTTTCACCAGCTCCGGCAGTTCACGGTAGAAAAAAGTCATCAGCAGGGAGGCAATATGCGCGCCATCCACATCGGCGTCAGTCATGATGATAACGCGGCCATAGCGCAGCCGGTCGCAGTTGAATTTATCACCGACACCGCAGCCAAGTGCCTCGACCAGATCCTTTAATTCCTGGTTCTGACGCAGCTTGTCGGCGGAGGCGCTGGCAACGTTGAGAATTTTGCCGCGAAGGGGAAGAATCGCCTGGGTTTCCCGGTTGCGCGCCTGTTTGGCGGAACCGCCGGCAGAATCGCCTTCAACAAGAAAAATCTCTGTCGCGCTCGCATCCTCGCGCGTGCAATCCGTTAACTTTCCGGGTAGGCGCAGGCGGCGGGTGGCAGATTTACGCGGCGTGTCTTTCAATTCCTTACGCCGTATGCGTTCTTCCGCGCGCTCGATCGCAAAGGCGAGCAGATTATCCGCCTGCACCGGATCTCCGGCAAGGAAATGGTCGAAGCGGTCGCGCAGCGCGTTTTCCACCAGCCGTGCGGCTTCCGGGCTGGTGAGTTTTTCCTTTGTCTGTCCCTGGAATTGTGGATCCCGCAAGAACAACGAGAATTTTGCCACCATCTGCCCGAGCAAATCTTCGGCGGTGACAGCAGCCGCACGTTTATTGCCTCGATGCTCGCCCCAGGCCCGCAGGCCTTTGACCAAAGCGGTGCGGAAGCCGGCCTCATGCGTACCGCCTTGCGGGGTGGGCACGGTGTTGCAGTAGGAATGCAAAAACCCTTCGCTGGATTCCAGCCAGGTCATGGCCCATTCCAGCTTCCCACCGGTTTCGCCATTCACCATAGGCAATGCAGCATCCCCGGCCCAGAGCGTGGAGATGGCGCGGGCCGCGCCTTCGATATCGGCCTCCAGGCTGTCGCGCAGGCCGCCTGGAAAATGTAATTCGGTCTCGGCGGGTGTTTCATCACCCTGTTTCAGCAAGGACGGACCGCAGGCCCAGCGGATTTTCACGCCACGGAACAGATAGGCTTTCGATCGGCACAAACGATAAAGTCGCGCGGGGATAAAAGATTGCGTGCCAAAAATCTGCGTGTCCGGCTTGAAGCGGATATTGGTGCCGCGCCGGTTTCCAATGGCCCCGGCATCGATCAATTTTGTGCGGGGCTTGCCACGCGCATAGGCCTGCTTCCACAGGTTCCGGTCGCGCGCGACTTCCACTTCCATGACTTCGGACAGCGCGTTGACGACAGAGCTGCCAACGCCGTGCAAGCCACCCGAGGTCGCATAGGCATTGCCGCCGAATTTGCCACCGGAATGCAGCGTGGTGAGAATCACCTCCAGCGCGCTCAGATGCTTGAATTTCGGATGTGGATCCACCGGGATACCGCGCCCATTGTCGCGCACGGTGATGAAATTGCCGGGTTCAAGCGTAAATTCAATGAAGCTGGCATGGCCGGCCACTGCCTCATCCATCGCGTTGTCGAGGATTTCCGCGGCCAGATGGTGCAGGGCGTTTTCGTCCGTGCCTCCAATATACATGCCGGGGCGGCGGCGCACCGGTTCTAGGCCTTCCAGAACCTCGATATCCTTGGCCGAGTAGTCGTCGCGCTTGCCATTACCGGCGGGGCTGCCGAAAAGATCGTTCATGCTGTGTTCCTGGGAGTGGTGGGCACGCTATCCGCGCTGGCCGTGTTGAGGCAAGCCCGCCGTAGAAAGCTAATTTCTGATTGGCCGACGCAGAAATATGGCAATATATTTCCAATCGCCGGAGATTACCCATGATTTTCCGTCAGTTTTTTGAGCCTGTCTCCTGAATCCATAACTACCTGATTGCTAGCCGGCGTGGTGGCGAGCAAGGCTTGACCACCACCTCACAAGATGAGATCCGCCTGATCGCGCGCCCCGATGCGGCGTTAATTGGTCTGCACGAAAAGAACGAGTTCATTCGGCATGGCTAAATTGCCCGCGCGCTGCATCTGATCAGTGGGCTAAGCCATGCGCCCTAATGCCGCATCGGGTCGATGCGTCGTTCAATCGAGATCCCGTGCCACTTCCGGTGCATGCAGCAGGCGATTGATTTTTGTTGCTTCTTCCAGTGTCAGATCCGGCTGGAACGATAAATCGGGTGCCACGCGCAAGCGCAGGGCATGCGCCAGTTGGCCACGCAGATAGGGTGCGGCGCGTTTCAGCGCCGGCAGCAGCCCATCAATATCAGTGCGGCCCAATCGTGCCACGAACGCCGTCGCACGCCGCAAATCCGGGCTGATCCGGACTTCGGTGACGGTGATCACCGCCGTCGCCAGATCCGGATCACGGAATTCATTGCGCGCGAAAATTCCTGCCAGTACATGACGAATTTCTTCCGACACGCGCAGTTGGCGCTGTGTCGGCGCGGCCGGAGAAACCCGCTTCATCTAACCGCGCCCGTCACGCAGGCACGAACTCGGTCTCGTAGCACTCTACCCGGTCGCCTTCCTGCAGATCGTTGAAGTTGGCGAAGGAGAGGCCACATTCATAGCCCCGCGCCACTTCGCGGACATCGTCCTTGAAGCGTTTCAACTGCGTAAGATCGCCGGTATGAATGACAACGTTGTCGCGCAGCAGGCGCACGCCGGCACCGCGCTTGACTACACCTTCGGTGATCATGCAGCCCGCGACCTTGCCTGTCTTGGTGATGTTAAAGACCTTGCGTATTTCCGCATAGCCGAGGAACTTCTCGCGTTCTTTCGGCGCGATCTTTCCCTTCACTAGTTTTTCTACATCGTCCGATACGTCGTAGATGATGGAGTAATAGCGAATATCCACCCCATCGCGCACCGCCAATTGGCGGGCCTGGACGGTGGCGCGCACGTTGAAGGCGATGATGACGGCGCCCGAGGCTTTCGCCAGTTGAATATCGCTTTCGGTGATCTGTCCGACCGAGGAGATCAGCACGCGCACTTTTACTTCATCTACGCTGTGCTTCATCACCGTGGCTTGCAACGCCTCGGCCGATCCCTGCACATCCGCCTTGATCAGCACGGCCACTTCTTTCTGCACACCGGCCTGGATGCGGGCGAGCATTTCTTCCAGCGTACCGCGCGCGGCGGTGGTCATGCCAGATGCTTTGTCCTTCGCGCGGCGTCCCCGGAATTCGGTGATTTCACGCGCCCGGCTTTCGTTTTCGACAACAACGAAGGGTTCCCCCGCCGACGGCACCCCAGCAAGCCCCAAAATTTCCACAGGTGTGGAGGGACCGGCATATTTCAGCGGCTGGCCCTTATCATCCAGCATGGCGCGCACACGGCCCCATTCAGAACCGGCGACAACGATATCGCCCGCGAACAAAGTTCCTTTCTGCACCAGCACCGTCGCCACCGGGCCACGGCCGCGATCCAGCCGACTTTCGATGATCGAGCCCTCGGCATTACGTTCCGGATTGGCTTTCAGATCCAGAATTTCAGCTTGCAGAAGGATGGCTTCCTCCAGCTTTTCCAGACCCGTCCGCTTTAGGGCGGAGACTTCCACGTCCTGCGTTTCGCCGCCCATTTCCTCGACGACGATTTCGTGTTGCAGCAATTCCTGCCGCACGCGGTTCGGGTTGGCGTCCGGCCGGTCCATTTTGTTAATGGCGATGATGATCGGTGCGTTGGCGGCCTTGGCATGGCGGATCGCCTCGATCGTCTGCGGCATCACGCCATCGTCGGCGGCGACGACCAGCACGACGATATCAGTGACGGAAGCACCGCGCGAGCGCATGGCTGTAAACGCCTCATGGCCTGGCGTGTCGAGGAAAGTGATCTGCCCGCCGGAGGGTAAATTCACCTGGTAGGCGCCGATATGCTGGGTGATGCCACCGGCTTCGCCACTCGCTACATCGGTAGAGCGCAACGCATCAAGCAACGATGTTTTTCCGTGATCGACATGGCCCATGATGGTGACCACGGGCGGGCGCGATTCCAACTCGACATCGCTGTCGGTGCTGCCTTCCAGGCCTTGTTCAACATCGAATTCAGAGACGCGTTTGGCACGGTGTCCGAATTCCTGCACCACCAATTCGGCGGTGTCGGCATCCAGGCTTTGCGTGATGGTCGCCATCACACCCATCTTCATCAGTGATTTGATGACATCGGGCATGCGCGCGGCCATACGGCTGGCTAGTTCCTGTACGGTGATGGTATCGGGCAGAACCACTTCGCGCACCACCTTTACCTGGTCGGAGCGCAGAGCTTCCAGTTCTTGCTGGCGACGTTCGCGGTCACGCTGGCGGCGGACGGAGGCCAGCGAGCGGACACGTTCGTCCTCACCTTCGATGGCCGCCTGCACGTCGATGCGGCCAGTGCGGCGGCTATCAG
>SHWN01000122.1 GCA_009693795.1 Acetobacteraceae bacterium | reverse complement strand
ATTGCACGCGTTGGTACATCGAAGGCGCAAGTCCGGAGAATCAAGGAATTGGCGGCGCTGGAATTTTCCGGCGGGGCGCGATTGATCGACGACCCGGATTTTCGGCGCAAATTAGCCGCGGTAGAAGTGGAGTTAAAATCTCTAGAAATGACGCAATTGCGGGTGGTGGCGAATGATCGCAAGCGGAGCGATAAAGAAAAGCCTGATCCGGCGTCGTCGATCCTAAAGTTAAAGGGATCCGAGATTCAGCAAAGCCTGACCGAGCTGGTGATGGAGGTAGTGGGGCCGTTTGTGATGCCGTATCAGCCGGTGGGAATGGGACAGAATGAGCCGCTGGTGGGGCCGGATTATGCGACACAGGCGGGACCGCGTTATTTTAACTATCGGAAAGTGTCGATCTATGGTGGGTCCAACGAAATCCAGCGCAATATTGTTGCCAAAGCGGTACTGGGATTCTGAGCAATGGATTTTGAATTTTCTGACGAGCAGAGATTGTTGAAGGATAGCGTCGAGCGACTGATCGCCGATCGCTATGGGTTTGAAAGCCGCAAGACCTATCTGGCTAGTGCGACAGGTTGGAGCACCGATGTCTGGGCGCAGTATGCCGAGCTGGGGTTGCTGGGGCTGCCCTTTGCAGACGAATATGGTGGATTTGGCGGCGGGCCGGTGGAGACCATGATCGTCATGGAGGCGTTTGGGCGCGGGTTAGTGCTGGAGCCTTATTTTGCCACCGTGATTCTCGGTGGCGGGGTGTTGCGGCATGCAGCAAGTGCGGCGCAGCGGTCCGCGTTATTGCCGTTGGTGGGGGCAGGAAAGTTAAAGCTGGCACTGGCTCATGTGGAGCGGCATTCGCGGTATGATCTTGCGCATGTCACCACCAACGCGCGGCGCGATGGTGATGGCTGGGTGATAAACGGCACCAAAAGCGTGGTACTGCATGGCGATTGCGCGGACAAGATTTTTGTTAGCGCGCGCATATCCGGTGGGTCGCGCGATCGCGGCGGGATTGGGATTTTTCTGGTCAATGCGGCGGCAGTGACGCGGCAAGGCTATCTGATGCAGGATGGGTTAAGGGCGGCCGAGATTTCGTTTGTGAACGCGCCCGCCGAGGCGGTGGGTGATCCCGAGGCGGGCCTGGCGTTGCTGGAGCGGGTGACAGATGAGGCGTTGGCGGCGTTGGCGGCGGAATCCATCGGGATTATGACGGAAATGCATGAGCTGACGGTCGAATATTTGAAAACGCGGCAGCAATTCGGTCGGCCCATCGGGCAGTTCCAGGTGCTTCAGCATCGCTCCGTCGATATGTTCGTGGCGTTGGAACAGGCGCGGTCGATTACTTTATACGCGACGATGATGGCCAGCGATGACAACGCGCAAGAGCGCGCGCGGGCGATGGCCGCAACCAAAACGCAGGTGGGCAAATCTGGGCGGCATATCGGGCAAGAATGCGTCCAACTACATGGTGGCATCGGCATGACAGCGGAATACAAGGCCGGGCATTACTTCAAGCGCATGACCATGATCGACAAAATGTACGGAGACGCCGATTTTCACCTCGCCGCCCTGGCGCGCATGGGCGGGATTTTCTGAGCGTAGGGAAGCTCGGGGCTCTGCCCCGAGCTTCCCTACGCCCCAGCAATCTCCTGCCATAGGGCGCGGGTTTCGGCGCCGGGGTCTTGGGTGATGTAATTGGTTGGGCTTAGCACCAGGGTGGCGCGAGTTTCCAGATTATAGGTGGGCCAGGGTGGGATGCCGCCGTGATGGGGGATGCCCGTGCGCGCGAAGGCAGCCCAGGTGCCGGACATGGCATCGGCCACGCCGTGTGCTGTGGGGCTGATATCAGTGATGTTGGTGAGGTCGATGGTATCGAAGGTGAAGGGCACGTCGAGGGCGTGCGATGATTTCATGCGGCCGTCGAAGCGGGGGGATTCGTAGGCAAAGCTGTACATCCACAAAGGGGCGGCATTTTGATGGGCGCGGTGGTTAGCTAGGGTGAGGGAGCGGATGCGGAAATTGGCGTCGGTGAGGGTTGCAGTCAGGCGGTCGCTGGGGGAGGCGTTGGGCGCGAGGCGGCGATAAAGCTCCATAACGCGGTCAGTGTGGGTGCCGGCGATGGCGCTAACGCGGGCGCGGAGCTGGTCCTCGGTGACATTGCGGTTCCACCAGGCATCGTCGCTGGCGAGGAACCAGGCGGCTTCGTCCTTGGTGTCGCCGATGATGAGCGGGATGTGTTGCGAGATTGCGGGGGCACCCTGGTGGAACGGGTGGGCGGGGAGGAGATCACCGTCGACGGTTGGGCCGAACGGGTAGCGGTCGAAGAAGGGAAATTGGGCGGGGCCGATGGTTTTTGTGGCAGGGCCGATGGCGGCTTGCAATTGAGGAATGGTGAGCGCTTGCAGCTGGCGCGTGTCGCCCGGTTTGAGGCCGAGTGTGGCGAGAACGACGTCGGTGAGGCGCTGGGCGCGTTCGGGTTCGCGCAGGCGGATGGCGGCGCCGCTTTGCACGATAGCACGATGAAATAAACCGACCGCGGCGGGCATCGCGAGCAAGGTACAAACTTTGGCGCCGCCCCCCGATTCGCCGAAGATGGTGACATTGTTCGGATCACCACCAAATAGCGAAATATTGTCGCGGACCCAGTACAGGGCGGCAATCATGTCAAGCGTGCCGGCATTACCCGATTGGGCGAAATCAGCGCCACTGGCTGATAGGTCGAGGTGACCAAAAATGTTCAGGCGTTGATTGACGGTGACGACCACGACATCGCCGCGCCGGGCCAGACGAGATCCTTGCAGACGGGGGCTGTTGGCGGAGCCGGAAGCGAAGGCGCCGCCATGGAACCAGACCATGACCGCGCGTCGGCCGGTGCATGACTTCGTCCAGACATTGAGGGTGAGGCAGTCCTCGGTTTCTGGGGCGGCATCGGCGATGCCGGCGAAATCTTGCAGTTCGGCGCGGGTGGCCATGCCGTAGCGCGATTGCGGGGATTGGCCGCGATACTCGATGGCGTCGCGGATGCCGGCCCAGGGGGTAGGTTTTTGTGGCGGCAGGAAGCGGTTGGCGCCGGAGGTGGAGGCGCCGTAGGGGATGGCTTTGAAGGCGGCGGTGCCCTCGATGATGCTGCCGCGCAGTTTACCGGTGGGGATTTCGGCCAGGGTTTCAGAGATCATGTTTTTACATCCCGTTTTTCGCGGCGTTTCCAGTATAGGCCGCACCAGGCAACCGAGGTGAAGCCAGCGAGCATGAGTGCGTCAATAGCGATCAGCGGGCCGAACAATCCGGCCAATATGCCCACCAGAAGAATTCCCCAGGGGCCCATGCCGATGCAGACGGTGAGCAGACCCATCAGGCGTGAGCGCATGGCCGGTGGGGCGTGCATGATGATGAGCGAGGTTTGCATATTGGCGAAGGCGGAGGCGCCGATGCCCGCGACCACCAGCAGCGCGCAGGCCGGCCAGAACCAGGGGATCAGCGGCATCAGCGCCACCGCGCCGAGGAACATCAGCGAGCCGCCCACCATTAGGACACGGCCGGCGCCGGGGGGATCGCCGCTGGCCAGACGCAATCCGCCCAGCAGGGAGCCGAAGGATTCGGCAGCCGCCAGCACGCCGATGAGGATAGGGCCGACCTGGAACAATTGCTGGCCGATGGGTGGCAACAAGGCAGAATAAGGAAAGCCCAGCAGGTTCATCGCAATGGTAACGACCAGCACGCCGGCAATGACTGTGTTGGCGCGGGCGTAGGAGAAGCCTTCGGCAAGGTCTCGGGGCACCTGGCTGAGGCCGAGGTGACGGGTTTCCTGGCGGTAGTGTAAGCCGCTGCCAAGGAAGGCTGCGAACAGGAACACGCCGGTGGAAACGGTGAAGGCGAGGGTCAGGCCGCCCCATTCATACAAGGCGCCGGCGACCACCGGACCGACCAGGCGGGTGAGTGAATTCGACATCGTATCCAGCGCCAAGGCGCGCGGCACCAGCGGATTGGTGACGGCCTCGCCCACCATGCGCCGTCGAGTGGCCATTTCGGTGGACCAGACGGTGCCGGCGGCAAGTGCGGCGAGGCCGAGATGCCAGGGCTTCGCCCAGCCCAGCGCGCCAAGAATGGCGACCGATGCTGACGCGCTGGCGGCGAATAAATAACCGGCGATCATGATGTGCTTGCGGTTGACGGCCTCACTGAGCACACCCGCGAAGGCGCCGAGGACAAACATCGGCAGGCTGCGCGCGGCGGTGACGATGGCGACGGCGAGGCCGGAGCCGGTGACATCGAGGGTGAACAAGGCCGCGGCCAAAACCTCATACCAGCGCATGGCGGTGACGCAGCCGCCGATCGCCCAGAGGCGCATAAAGGAGGGTGTGGCGAGCAGCTCGCGCAGGCCCGGTTTGGACGGCGCGGCGTTCATGCGCACATCGTGCATGCGGGCATCGTTCGCCCGGACAAGGCGGGTGATGATAAGCAAGGCATCTGTTGCATCCTCCCGCATTCGCGTGTCTGATTATACACCGGAGCAACGCGCCGGTCGGACGATTTGGGTTGAAACCCGGGCGTATCATGTGGCTTGTGGCGGCGTCGCGACAACTCATGGCGCATGAACGTGCGATGTTGGGGAGCACAACGATGATGAGCAATAGGACAAAGGCGGCCGCGAAACCGACGAAAGCGAAACCCGCGATCGCGGCGTCACCCGCGATGGGGGCCATGGGTGGCATGGCCGGCATGCGACCCATGGCCATGAAGAAATATGATCGGTCCGCCGAGGATATGGGCAACATGGTCGAACTCGGCCATGTCAATGTGCAGGTGCCGGACCAGCATCTGGCGACACTGTATTACATGAGCGGGTTAGGCCTGACGCGCGATGCCTATCTGATGACAGGCGTTGAGAATATGTGGATCAATATCGGCCGCGGGCAGTTCCATCTACCGACGCGCACCGAGCAGGTACTGCGCGGTATCACCGGATTGGTGGTGCCCAGCTTAGACGATCTGCGCGAGCGGCTGCGGTTGGTGGAAGACCGGCTGGCCGAGACAAAATTCACCTGGACCGATCATGGTAATTATGTCGACACGGTTTGCCCCTGGGGCAACCATGTGCGCTGCCATGCGCCGAGCGATCGCTTCGGTAAGATGCAGCTGGGCATGCCCTATGTGGAATTCCCGGTGCCGAAGGGCACACTGGCTGGTATCAAGCGTTTCTACGATGACCTTTTTGCCGCGCGCACGATGATGGAAAAGAATAACGGGGGTAAATATCTGCGCGTCTGTTCAGGCGATGGGCAGTCGCTGCATTTTCGCGAAAGCACCGTGTCACAGCCGGAATATGATGGCCATCATATCCAGATAACCCTGGCCGATTTCTCCGGCCCACATCACAAACTAAAGGACCGTGGGTTGATCACGGAAGAAAGCGATCAGTGGCAATACCGATTTAAAGATATCGTCGATCTGGACACCGGTAAGGTGCTGTTTACCATCGAACACGAAGTGCGCAGCATGACGCACCCGATGTTCAATCGCCCGCTGATGAACCGTAACCCGATCATGACCAACCGTAACTATCGTCCGGGGCACGACTCTGCCACATGGGCCATGATGGGTTGATGGTTGGGAAGTAAGAGGGCCAGGAGGCTTTGCCTTCTGGACCCCACCAAGGGCGTGCCCCTTAGCGGGGCCCCTCGCTTTCCTAACCTCCCAGGCATCAACCCTTGCGAGAGCCGATGCTGGCGAAGCGCTTGTTGAATTTGGCGACCTGCCCACCAGTATCCATCATGCGTTGGACGCCGGTCCAGGCTGGGTGAGATTTGGGGTCGATATCGAGGCGGAGTGTGTCACCGGGCTTGCCGTAGCAGGAGCGGGTTTTGAACTCCGTGCCGTCGGTCATGATGATGTTGATTTCGTGATATTCGGGGTGGATTTCCGGCTTCATGGCGCAACTCCTGCTGGCGCGGCCGATTGGGACCGGCGGCGCGAAGGCCGGCGTATAGGGCAGCGCGGCCGTTGGATCAAGTATCCGCGGGTTCGGCGGCGTGCGCGACGATTTGGGCGGCGGCGAATTCGGCCTCCAGCCAGGCATTTGCCCCGCGCAGGCCAACGGCGACTAGGCGGGACCAATCGACATAATCCAGGCGGCGTTCGGCGGACCAGCCTTTCGGTGGGCCGGTGGCGAGGGCGCGCAGATTGGAGATTTTGTCCGCGAATTTGAGGATTTTGGCGCATAAGCTGGCATAGGCGGCGTAGTCGATTTGCAGGCGTTTGCGTTCAGTTTTCGGCAGGGTTTATCGTCGGGGACTTCCTTCGCGAGGTGGGCAACATCCGCGTTGAAATGGGTGAGATGTCGTTGGCGGGGTTGTCGCTATCCTCGATCCCGTCGTGCATCAGATGGTTGCCGGCTCTCACCCGACAGGTTCGCGGAAAAGTTCGGTCTAAACCCCGCTCACCGCGACTATTTTCAGGACGCTCCATACCCATCAGCCAAAGCCGAACGAACAATCATTCCCCTTATGACAGGGGAGGAGCATTTAGACGTTTGGCCTCCTGGCGACAACGGCAAAGCAACAGTTGATGATGTCATTGACGCCCGATGCTGCCGATATTTATTTAGATGCCAAAAAAATAGGCGCCGTGAAGCCGATATCCTGGCTCCTCCGGGGTATTTTGGAGATGGGGTGAAGCGTATCATTATATTAAAAAAATTGTCCATGGCGTTCCGAGCGAGAGCCAAAAAAGTTCCGCCTAGAGACGGTGGATCTTGGCGTGCTGGATAGCGACGACACCCCAATCACATCCTCCGCGCTGGTCGAGGATGACGCCCCGGTCGGCAACAAGACCCTGGGCATCTGTAGATTGTTTCGCGTGAAACATACCCGGTTCAGTGGCGAAAATGGCGCATGCCGGTGAAGACCATGGCGATGTTAGCTTCGTCGGCAGCGGCGATTACCTCGGCGTCGCGGATGGAGCCGCCGGGTTGGATGACGGCGGTGGCGCCGGCGGCGATGGCAGCTTGCAATCCATCGGCGAAGGGGAAGAAGGCGTCCGACGCGACGACGCTGCCATGTGTAAGGGGAGTGGAAAGGCCGGCTTCCTTGGCGGCTGCCTCGCTTTTCCAGGCGGCGATGCGGGCGCTGTCCACGCGGCTCATTTGCCCGGCGCCAATACCGACGGTGGCGCGAGCTTTAACATAGACGATGGCGTTGGATTTGACGTGCTTGCAAACGCGGAAGGCGAACAGAAGGTCTTCGAGTTCCGCCGCCGTAGGGACGCGTTGGGTGACGGTTTCCAGCTGTTCGGCAGTGATGCGCCCAGCATCTCGGGTTTGCGCGAGGAAGCCGCCGGCTAGGTTACGAAAGTTAAAACCTGGGGAAGACGCATCGGGCAGACCGCCAGTGAGTAAAACGCGCAGGTTTTTTTTGCGCAACAGGATGGTCTTCGCGGCATCATCGGCATCCGGGGCGACGATAACTTCGGTAAAAATCGTCGAAATTTTTTCTGCCGCTGCGCCGTCCAGGGTACGGTTCACGGCGACGACGCCACCAAAGGCGGAAACGGGATCGCAGCGCAATGCCGCATCCCAGGCATCGGATAATGTGGCGGCGCTGGCGATGCCGCAGGGGTTGGCGTGTTTGACAATCACCACGGTGGGTGCATCGAATTCAGCAACGCATTCGAAGGCAGAATCGGTGTCATTCAGATTGTTGTAGGAAAGTTC
>SHWN01000007.1 GCA_009693795.1 Acetobacteraceae bacterium | reverse complement strand
CCTTGTGCGGTACCTTCGCGGGGATGTGGTTTTGCGGGTTTTCGCTAAATAATTTTACCCTGATGGCCGTCACCATCTCTGTTGGCTTCGCCGTGGACGACGCTATCGTGATGATCGAGAACATCATGCGCCATGCGCAGACCGGAAAAACCCCGATGCGCGCCGCGCTGGACGGCGCCCGGCAAGTGGGGTTTACCGTGGTTTCGATCAGCCTTTCCCTGGTTGCGGTGTTCATTCCCATCCTGTTCATGGGCGGTGTGCTGGGCCGCTTATTCCGCGAATTTGCCATCACGATGACCTTGGCGATTGTTATTTCGGCCATCGTGTCACTGACCTTGACGCCGATGATCTGCGCACGCCTGGGCGCGTTGGGCGGGCCACGGCACGGTCTGGGAGGACAGGTCGATCGCGTTATGGATGCGGCATTCCGCCTGATGCAGCGCCTTTATGCGCGCAGCCTTGCGGTCGCTCTGCGTCATCGGGTGTTCATGCTTCTGAGCATGCTGGCAACCGTGGTCGTGACGGTGCAACTTTATCGCAGCGTGCCGAAGGGATTGCTGCCGGTGCAGGATACTGGATTGCTCGTGGGCAGCGTGATCGCATCATCCGATATTTCCTTCCAGACAATGCGCGAACGCACGCAGGCGGCGGTGGCGATCATCATGGCGGACCCAGCGGTGGCCACGGTGACCAGCTCCATCGGCGTCACCAGTGGCTGGAGTACGATGAACCGGGCCTTCATGTTCATCAGCCTGAAGCCACGTAGCCAACGCGACGTGTCATCCGAACAACTCATTACGCGGTTGCGCGCCCCACTCGCGCGTTCCGCCGGCGCGCAAACCATCTTGTTTTCGGCCCAGGACCTGCGCGGCGGTGGCCGCGTCGGCGGGGCGCAGTTTCAGCTCGCAGTGATCGGCCAGGAACTGGAAACTCTACGGCGTTGGGTGCCGTTGCTGGAAGATAGACTGCGCACCCTACCGGGAATGACCGATCTGAACAGTGACCAGGATCGCGCCGCCCCACAAGTTAATGTGAGGATCGACCGCGATGCGGCCTCCCGCCTGGGCGTGTCGGTCGCCGCCATCGATGCTGCGCTGGCCAATTCCTATGCACAGCGGCAGGTATCCGTGATCTACACCGCGCGTAACCAGTATCGCGTCGTGCTGGAGGTCGAGCCCCGCTTGCAAACGGACCCCGCATTGCTGGATCGCATATTCGTGCCAGGGCGCGCGGGACAGCAGATACCGTTATCGGCCGTGGCGCGGTTCGAACGCGGCACGGCGCCATTGGCGATCCGTCACCAGGGGCAGTTCCCGGCGGCAACACTGAGTTTCAACCTGCCGCCCGGGGTCGCGTTGAGTGATGCAACGCAAACTGCCGAACGTGCCGCGGTGGAGCTCCGGATACCGGATGGCCTCTGGTTGGAATTCGCTGGCAATGCACGGTTTCTCCGCGACTCGTTGCAATCGCAACCGATGCTCATCGCAGCGGCGCTGATCGCGATCTACATTGTTCTCGGTGTGCTCTATGAGAGCTGGCTGCATCCGCTGACCATTCTGTCCACCCTACCCTCGGCCGGGCTGGGGGCCTTACTGGCGTTATTGATCACCGGCACGGATCTCTCCGTGATGGGTTTTATTGCCATTCTGTTGCTGATGGGGATCGTGAAGAAGAACGCCATCATGATGGTGGATTTTGCCTTAGAGCAGGAACGCGCCCATAGGCTTACACCCGAAGCCGCCATTCATGCCGCTTGCCTGGAACGGTTTCGCCCGATCATCATGACGACCCTGGCGACTCTGCTCGGCGCCGTGCCCCTGGCGCTGGCCAGTGGTACCGGCGCTGAATTCCGCCAGCCCCTGGGCCTCGCCATTTGCGGCGGGTTGATCGTGTCACAAATTCTGACACTCTATACAACGCCCGTGGTCTATCTTGTACTGGAACGCTTGGCGGGACCGCGCCGCGCGATTCCGCAAGCTGCGGAATAATGCCTCACCACCAGGGCGATAGCTCACCCGCCGCCTGACGCAGGCCGATCCGGCCGTGCTCACCGAGGGACCGATCGATCGCATGCATGATGCGCCGTTTCACCGTGTCGAACACCGGAGAAATCCGATCGCGCGGGCGTGGCAGGTTCATCGTGATGGTTTCATGCACCCGCCCCGGACGCGGCTGCATCACCACGATACGGTCGGCAAGGAAGACGGCCTCGTCCACATCATGTGTGACCATCAGCACGGTGGGTTTCATCTCCTGCCACAAGGCGAGCAGAAGTTCATGCAAGCTGCCCCGGGTAAACGGGTCTAGCGCCGAAAACGGTTCATCGAGGAGCAGAATACCCGGATGGCCGATCAGCGCGCGGGCAATGGCGACGCGTTGTTGCTGGCCGCCCGACAGATCCTTCGGCCAACGCTTGCCATAGCCGGCGAGGCCCACGCGGTCCAGCAAGGCGGCAGTGCGACCGCTGCGTTCCTCCGCACTCAGATGCTGGCCGCCAAAGCCGATATTCTGTTCCACATTCAGCCAGGGCAACAAACGCGGCTCTTGAAACACCGCGCTGATGGTCCGATGCGTGCCGGTCATCCGCTCCCCGCCAACGGAGATGACGCCACCGCTGGCCTCATCCAACCCAGCGACCAGGCGCAGCAAGGTGGTCTTGCCGCAGCCCGAACCACCCAGAATGGCCAGGATCTCGCCATCGGCGGCGCGCACGGACACGTCGCGCAACGCCTCCGTGCCGTCGGCATACGTCTTGTTGAGATGCTCGATCGTCAAAAGGGTCATAACCGGGCGCGCACCGTATCCTGCCAGCGCAATAAGGGGCGAGAGAGACCCACGATCATGCCGTCCGCCAGTTTGCCCAATAAGGCGAAGGTGACCATCGCCACTAGGATGGAATCGGCCCGGCCCATTTGCTGGCCGTCCAAAAGCAGAAAGCCGAGACCTTCCGACGCGCCCATTAACTCGGCCGCGATGACGAACATGAAGCCGAGGCCCAAACCAGATCGCAACGCCGCGATCCATACCGGCATGATCGCCGGCATGGTGATGCGTCGGACGATGCCGAAGGATGTCAGGCCAAACACCCGGCCCACTTCCACCAGTTTGCGATCGACATCTTGAATGGAACTGAGCACGCCGAGATAGACTGGAAAGAATACGCCTAATGCCACCAGAGCGAGTTTGGAGGTTTCGAAAATTCCCAGCCACAAAATAAACAACGGCACCCAGGCCAGCGACGGGATGGCACGCACCCCCTGGATTGTCGGGTCCAGCAGCAGCCGTGCGCGCTCGCTGGCCCCCGTGAGCGTGCCCAGCACAGTGCCCGTGGCCGCCCCGATGCCGAAACCCGTCAGAACACGCCACAGCGTGGCGGCAACATGGGTTTGTAGTTCACCCGCGTGGGTCATTGCTACGGCGCTGTGCCACAGCGCAGAAGGCGGCGGCATCAGCCGCCCGGGGATCAGGCCGAACCGCACCCCCGCTTCCCACGCCACACCCAGCAGCACCGGCACGATGAGGCCCGTCAGCCAGGGTCGTGCCGCTCCTCCCATCAGGACGCGAGCGCGCGGATAAAGCTGGGATCGATCATCGCGTTGGTGATGGCGGTGACATCCGTCGTCGCGGGCAGCACGCCGGCTTCCTGCAACGCCTTACCCGCCGCGATAATGCTCTCCGCTTGCGGCGCGCCGATCTGGCCGGATGTCATATCCGTGCGTTCCAGTTGGCGAGAGATTACGGCGTCGGACAGTTTGGTCACACCCATCATCATCGTCTTCAGCGCCGGCGTATTGGCCAGCGCCCATTTGCGGCCGCCTTCATAAGCTTTCAGCACGCGGCGCACGATAACGGGATTTTCCTTCGCGAAGTCATCGCGCACATTCAGCACACCCCAGGTATTGGCCTCTGGCTTGCGATAGAACAAGCGCGCCCCACCTTCTATTTCCGCCGCCGCCATCAGCGGATCCAGCCCGGCCCAAGCCACCACATCGCCGCGTTCCAGGGCGAGCTTGCCGTCCTGGTGTTGCAGCAGAACCATGGTGATGTCCTTCGCGCCCAGCCCAGCGCCAGCCAGGGCGCGCACTAGGAAAATATGCGGGTCCGTGCCGCGCGTGACGGCCACGCGCTGGCCCTTCAGATCGGCGACATTCTTGATCGCGTTGTCGCCCTTGGTCACCAGCGCGGTCCATTCCGGGCGGGAATAGACATAGATGGTCTTGATCGGATTGGAATTGATTTTCGCGATCAGCGCCGCCGCGCCGGCCGTGGAGCCGAAATCGAGCGAACTGGCATTGAGATATTCCAGCGCCTTGTTGGACCCGGCGGAGAACACCCAACGGATGGAAATATTGTCGGCGGCAAATTCCTTTTCCAAAAGCCCCTGCTCCTTCAGCACTAGGCTGACGGGATTATAGGTCGCCCAATCGATACGAATTTCGGTAGGCGCGGCCTGCGCCCGGCGGATGAAAGGGATGGCTGTAGGGACGGCGAGAGCGCCGAGCGAGGCGGCGGCAAAGGCGCGGCGAGACAGGGGATGGGGCATGTATTTCTCCAATGGTACGGAAAATAGCCGCACAAAGCGGTCAAGAGCGGCTGATCAGGTGCTTATTAAGTAAAAACTACTCCTAAATGCAAGGCACAGGCGAATGATCGGAGAGTCTTTCTCATTCGGCCAACCCCGAGACATAAATTTGGTTAAATTTGTATATTGACGCCTATTTTCTGCTCTTGGCGCGTGTCAGCCGGCCTCGGTCGTCTGAAGGAAAGCGGCAATGGCGGGGTTGGCACGCAGGCCGGCCAGATCGCTCTCACTGGGCAATTGTGGGCGGTCGCGGGTCTGGTTGACCATACACATGAAGCCCATCGGTTCACCGGCATTGGCGCGGAACTGGTGCCAGGCCCAGGCCGGGATGGTGATCAGGTCCAACGGTTTGACCGCGCACACCTCCTCGGCGACCAGGCACACACCATGGCCCCGCAGGATCATCACCGCATGCATGTGTTCGTGACGCTCCAAGGTGGAGTAACCGCCCGCATCCATCTCAAAGTAACGAAGCTGGCAGGCAAGCTCAGGCTCGTCGAACAATACTTGGCGTGAGATCGCCTTGAAAAGGGAGGAACCTTCCTCCTTGTAGGGCAGGTGTTCCACCGCATCCCAGCGGCAATCCTGCTGGCGGGGGCGAAGATGAGATGAATGCTCCATCGCGTGGTCCTTTAGTGGGTGGCGACCGCGTGGACGAATCGCCCGGTTTCCTCGGTCAGGCGTTCCTTGGCATCCAGCAGGCTGCCGCCGATGAGCAACATCGTGTCCATGCCGTAGAAGTCAAGAATTTCGGGCACGCGCGCGAGCGTCATGCCGCCGGCCGGGATCGGCAGGCTGCCGAGGGCCCGGGCGGTGTTGGCAAGGTTTTGGCAAGTCGCCTGGGAATAACCGAAGCGGCCGCCATAGGTCGGGAAAATCACCGCATCGGCACCGAAGGCGGGAAAAAGCTTGCCGATCAACAGATCCGGCGCGATGCGCGCGGCGCCACTCAAAGCGGGATGGGCGAAGATCGCCATGTCCAGAAAATCCCGCGCCAGGGCACGCAAGGTGGTCACCCCGGCAATCATGGGGGCGAGCATGATGCATGCGAGGCCTTCGTCGCGTGCCAGCCTTGCATGGCGGCGCATGGTGTCGAGATCACCGGACAGGCTGGGGATGTAATGGGTTAGGCGGCCCGTTTCACGGGCCACAGCGCGCAGGGCAGCAGCAATCGCGCCGACGCGGGTGGCGAACGGGGAAAACTCCTGGTCCGCAAGCCCGTGATCGTCCTTGATGAAATCCACCCCGCCACGGGCAAAACGTGCGGCGAGACGGGCGAGCGCGTCCGGGGTCAGGCCTTGCGGCTTCAGGGCGGAACAGGTGAGCGCCCGCGTCGCGGCGCCGCAGCGTGCACGTAAGGATTTGAGGCCGTGCTTGGGGCCGGGGAATGCGTTGGGCGGGAGTAGAATATCGTGCAGCACCACATCGTCATGCAGCGAGGTATTGCCGAACGCCATATTCAGCAATTGCCCGGCATCGTCGCCGATGGTGACGGCGGCAAGTGCGATGCGCACGGTAAAAATGCCATTGCCCTGGTCGGTGATGTTTTCCACCTGCCCAACGATGTCGGAGAGAATGGACGAATCTTCAATCGCGGAAAGCGGCATTTCCACGCTTTGTTCTACCGCGATGCCCCGGGCACGCACGGCGATCGTGCTTGCCTCGGCGCGAACATGGTAAATCGCATGCAGGCGTTCGCTCATGGGTTTAGCGGTGACCGTCCTTCAAATCCTTGTCGCGTACCTTCTCAACCGACCGCTGTGCGAAGCGGGCGAAATGATAGACGGTGCGGTCCTCTACTTCCCAGCAATTATAGCCCCGGCAATCAGTGGGGCGCGCAGCATAAACCGTGCAACGGCGCTCGGGTGAGAGAAACTGACAGGTTTCATACCCCGCCTTGATGCGCTTGGACCCTTTGCGCGTGGTCTCCACGACATGTTTCAACTCGAACGCCCGCGCGGTCATGTTGAGATATTTCGCGAGGCGGCGAACATCGTCGCGGCGCACTTCTACATAGCCCGCCATACGGCAACAAAACGCGGCGCACTGACCGCAATCGAGGGCATCCTTGTGCGTGCTCATGCGCCGGTCAACCAATCGGGGGAATGCGGCAACAACGCGCGATCGCCGCGCGGCGCCGGCTGGGCCAGGGGATCGATGCGCAATCGCGTCAGAAGCAGAAAGCCAATGCGCCACCCATCCGAGGTGCGGTCCCCCGCTCTGGGCGTGCCGACATCCGCAACATCGACGCAATGAGCGACCTGCTCGGGGATGCCATAGGCGGAAAGATCGATACACTTCATCCTGGCATCCCCGAAGGTATTTCAGGCGGCTTGGCGCCGGAAGGCATCCAGGCTTCCCGCATGAATCAATTCGCTCGGCAGCGGATGGCCAACGATTTCTTCCGCCATGCGGCCGACCTCGATCAGCTTATCGAGATCGACGCCCGTGGAGACACCCATCTCCTCGCACAGCATGACCAACTCTTCCGTGCAGATATTGCCGGCCGCGCCTTTCTGGCCCGCGAACGGACAACCGCCGAGGCCACCGACGGTCGAATCAAACTGCGTTACACCCAGTTTCAGCGCCGCATGCGCGTTGGCCACGGCCAGGCCGCGCGTGTCGTGCAAATGCAGCGCAATCTTCATCTTCGGCCACACAGTGCGCACTTCATTGATCGTGCGTTCGATGCGCGCTGGCGTCGCCCAGCCCATCGTATCGGCCAAGGAGAAGATGTTGATTTTCGCGCCGGCTTCCTCGGCAATTGCCATGCCATCCTTCAGGGAAGCGATCACCTGTGCGGGCGAAATATCGCCCTGATAATTACAGCCAAACGCCGCCATGATGCCGAGGCGCGGCACATCCACGCCATTTTCCAAATGCAGCCGCGTCTGCTTCTTCATCGCTTCCACGTTTTCCGCATGGCTGCGATTGAGGTTTTTGCGCGTAAAGGCTTCCGAGGCCGTCAGCGCGATCGACCCGTTGATGGTCAACTTGTCGCGGAACGCCAAGGCCCGTTGCAGCCCGTTCGAATTGAACCACAGCCCAGTATAATGAATGCCCGGCTTGGCGTTGAAGCCGGCGACCACATCCTCCGCATCCGCCCAACCCGGCACCAGGCGGGTGTTGACGAAGGAGCAAACCTGGATGTGTTCCAGGCCGGTTTCCGCCAACGCCTCGATCACGCGGATTTTGTCCGCCGTGCTGATCGGGCCGGGTTCGATCTGAAAGCCTTCGCGCGGGCCTTCCTCATGGATTTCGACATGCTTGGGAAGATCGCTCATGGGGGTTTCCTCCGATATAAGGATACAGATTGCACGGGGATCGAGTGTGACGCCAGGGGATAACTATAGCATGACGGATGGATGGAAAGACCAGCTATGATCCCGGTGGTGGTGGTGACCGGGTTTCTGGGCAGCGGCAAGACCACCCTGATCGGGCGAGTGTTGCGCGACCCCGCCTTCGCGCGCACCGCCGTCATCGTCAATGAATTCGGCGAAATCGGCCTAGATCACGATCTGATCGCCATCTCCGACGAAACCTTGATGGCGCTGACCACGGGGTGTTTGTGTTGCGCGGTGCGGTCCGATCTGGTGCAGACCCTGCTCGATCTGCAAGCGCGGCGGCAGGCGGGGAATATTCCGCCCTATGATCGGGTGCTGATTGAGACATCGGGCCTTGCCGATCCCGCACCGATATTACAGGCCTTGATCACGGACCGGGGCGTAGCGGCGGGGCATCGGGTGCAATCGGTCATCACCTTGGTCGATGCGGTGCATGGCGCGGCGAGCCTGGAGCGACATAGCGAAGCCCGCCGGCAAGTGGCGCTGGCGGACCGGCTGGTGCTGACAAAGACAGACATGGCCGCGCCGACGGATGATTTCCTCGCGCGCCTTGGCGCGTTAAATCCCGGCGTGGAAATCCTAACCGCCATATCCGGCCATATCGCGCCGGAAATTTTATTTGCCACCGCCGACCCCGGCGCGCGCGCGGGCCGGCTGACAGACTTGCCCGCCAGTGGCGCGTCGCCGTTTCAACGCGGCGAACATAACGATGCCGTCGAAAGCTTCGTCCTCGAACGCGATGAGCCCGTACCCGGCCTGGCTTTGGTGCTGCTGCTCGAAGCTTTAGCCGAACATTGTGGGTCGAAATTGTTGCGGGTGAAAGGGCTGGTGCGGCTGGCCGAAATCCCGGAGCAGCCAGCCTTGATCCATGGCGTGCAGCACATCTTTGCTGCACCGGAATTTTTACCGGACTGGCCGAGCGCCGATCACCGCACCCGCATCGTCTTCATCACCCAGGGCGTGCCCCGGCATTTCCCGGCGCGGCTGTTGGCGGCGATCGAGGCGGAGGCGATGGAAGAAACGGAGGCGCAGCAGATCTGATCCGTCACACACACCAAGGTTCGGTATCAGCGCGACCCGGTTCAGATCCGCTTCACTTGCTGGCTTTCTCGAGCGTGGTGAGAGCGGCGGGGCCGCTGTGATCGGCAAGCGGCAGCGGGACAAAATCGTCGTGCGTCCGGTGGCGGTGATCAGCCGCCTGGTCAGCAGGGCGGCCGCCACGATCATCAGCATGGAGGTGAAAATGATACATAGCAGCGAACCTGCCATCGACACGGCCAGCGTGACGAACAGCATGCGCTTGAGCCCCACCACATCGCCCAGCAGGCCATAGACTGGCGCGGCGATGACGCCGGCGACAACATAGGCAACGACGATCCAGGACACCCGCTCCACATCGCTCCGTTGCGCCGCTATCATGGCAATGCGTTAGCTACGATGGTCTGGTCCAGCGAGGACATGAACATCGTAGCATGATCGAGGGGAAGACACTGAAGAACACTGTGCGGTGGGCGCGCGCATCCAGAACTTGCGCCACCGCTTCGGGCGTGGCGGTCATACCAGCCAAGCCCAGACAGCGCCGATCAGGGTGGCGGTGAGGGTGGCGAAACTTGCCGCCATGCCCGGCGCGCGCAGCGCCGGGCGGGTCAGATAGCCAAGCCAGAAAATCAGCCGCGCGGCGGCGAACACCAGTGCTAGGGCAATCACCTGCGGCATGAAGGATGCCGCCACCCCGGCGGCCAGTGCCAGCAAGGCTGGGAAAAAGCCGAGCGATTGCTCCACCGTATTGGTGATGGCGCGCTGATTGAGGCGCATGAACGCGGTGTCGCACTCTTCCGTCGGATGAAAGCGGCCGGTGACGATCCGCGCCGCCATCTGCGTGGCGATCATCAGCCACAGCACGATGGCCCCCGGTAGCAAGGCTAGCGCGGCGGTGCCAACGCGCGCCGCCATCGACGACCAAGCCGGATCGGTCGGAATGATCCCAAGCAGACTCTTCCAGCCTAGAATCCCGGCGGCAATGCCGGTGCTGGCGAGTAGCAGGGAAACGCTGCGGCTCACACTAGCGCCGGGGTTGGGAGGTTCCGGCATCAAGATAGGCTACCGCGGCCCATGGCGAGGAATTTGTCGCGGCGTTTGGCCTTCAGACTGGCCGCGTCCAGGCTGAGCAGGGGGGCCAGCGCCGTTTGCACCGCCGCCCCCACGGCGTCGATCGCCTGCTTGGAGTCACGATGCGCGCCGCCAAGAGGTTCGGCGACAATCTGGTCGATCAGTTTCAGACGCCGCAAATCCTGCGCGGTCAGACGCAGGGCTTCCGCTGCGGTGCTGGCCTGCGCCGCATCACGCCACAGGATGGAGGCGCAGCCTTCCGGGGAGATCACGGAATAGATCGCGTGCTCCAGCATCAGCACTGCATCGCCGGCCGCCAGTGCAATGGCACCACCCGAGCCACCCTCACCAATAATCGTCGCAATGACGGGGACGGGAGCTTCAAGACAGGCCTCAATGGAGCGGGCAATCGCTTCCGCCTGGCCGCGCGCCTCGGCCTCGATACCCGGATAGGCGCCGGGGGTATCGACGAAGGTCAGGACCGGCAAACCAAATCGACCGGCCAGTTCGATCAGTCGGCGGGCCTTCCGGTAACCTTCTGGGCGCGCCATGCCGAAATTATGTGCCACTCTGCTTTCTGTGTCTGACCCTTTTTCCGTGCCCAGCACCACCACGGACCGCCCTCGGAAGCGGCCCAACCCACCCAGTATGGCGGCATCGTCGGCAAACGCACGATCGCCGGCGAGCGGCGAGAATTCGGTGATGAGGCCGGCAATATAGTTTTTGGCTTTGGGGCGATCGGGGTGGCGGGCCACCTGGGTCTTTTGCCACGCTGTTAGCTTGGAATAGGTGGCGCGCAACTGGTGGGCGCTCTTGTCGATGAGGCGCGCGACTTCGTCGGCGATGTTGATGCCGTCTGGCGCCGACATGCGCCGAAGCTCCTCGATCTTACCCTCAAGCTCGGCGATCGGTTTTTCGAAATCCAGATAGTGCCGCATGAGCGGGCTTTAGCACAGACAGCCGGCAAAGGGGGAACCCCCTGGCCGGGATTGTCCCGTGCGTCTACCGCAGGCTGGCGTTAATCCGGTCCAACATCGCCGCACCGGGGCAAAGGACGGTTTCGTCCAATTCGTTCAGGGGTGTGTCCACGGTGCGCAGGCTGGCATGCAGATCGACCGGATCGAGGTCCACATAGAGTAGCCCGGTGGCAATCTCCCCCTTGGCATGGCGCCCGGACAGCCAGGCTTGCGCGGCAATCCGGTCATGCACATCGTAATCGGCGGCGAGCTTGCGCAGCGCGAGGACGGAGCCATCGTGCTGCTTCACCATCTCCAACGTGCCCGGCGCATAGTCCACGATGATTTCATCGCGGCCCGTGATCACATCCAGGCTGTTCACCGCATCGTTATGAGCGCGCACATAGTCAAAGCTCTTGGTGGAGCCTTCATGATTGTTGAAGGCGACGCAGGGGGAAATGCAGTCGATGAAGGCAGCGCCCTGATGCGAAATGGCGGCCTGGATCAGCGGCACCAGCTGCGCCTTGTCACCCGAAAAACTTCGCGCAACGAAAGTGGCGCCGAGCTGCATCGCCATACTCACCATATCAATTGCTTCGTCGGAATTCATCACGCCGCGCTTCGATTTCGCACCGCGATCGGCGGTGGCGGAGAACTGGCCCTTGGTCAGGCCATACACACCGTTATTCTCCACGATATAGACCATGTTGACGCCACGTCGGATGGAATGGGCAAACTGGCCAAGCCCGATGGAGGCGCTGTCACCGTCGCCAGAGACGCCGAGATAGATCAGGTCCTTGTTGGCCAGATTGGCGCCGGTGAGGACGGATGGCATGCGGCCATGCACGGAATTGAAGCCGTGCGAGGCGCCAAGAAAATAAGTGGGCGTTTTCGAGGAGCAGCCAATGCCCGACATCTTGGCGATGCGATGCGGCTGCAACGACATCTCGAAACAGGCATGCACGATGGCAGCGCTGATCGAATCATGCCCGCAACCAGCGCAGAGTGTGGATACACTCCCCTCGTAGTCGCGCCGCGTCAGCCCCAACGCGTTGGTGGGCAGATTTGGGTGATGGAGTTTCGGTTTCAACAGAAACGTCATGACACGACCTTACGGAAAGGAACGACTTTCTGGGGGGTAGCCTTGGCGCTGATGGCGCCAGCGATGAACCGCGCAGTGATCGGCGTGCCATCATAGAACAGCACTTTCATCAGTTTACGCGGATCGATATCGAGTTCGTTGACCAGAAGGGAGCGAAGTTGCGCGTCGCGGTTTTGTTCAACGACAAAAACCTGTTCATGCTGGGCGATAAATTCAGCGACCTCCTTGCCGAAGGGGAAGGCCCGCACGCGCAACAGATCAAGCGCGATGCCCTGATTGGCAAGAATGTCCACTGCCTCATCCATCGCCGGGCTGGTGGAACCAATATAGATCACACCGGCCTGGGTGGGCTCATCGGCATTGCGGCGGATGGCTTGCGGCACCAGGGTTTTGGCGGTGTCCCATTTCTTCAGCAGCCGGTCCATATTCTCCACATAGTCATGGCCTTCTTCCGAATACCGCGCGAAGCGGTCTTTCGTTGTGCCGCGGGTGAAGAAGGCGCCGCGCGTGGGATGCGTGCCAGGCAGGGTGCGATAAGGAATGCCATCGCCATCGACATCCAGATAACGACCAAATTGTTTGCCGGCTTGCAGATCCTCGGCGGTCATGACCTTGCCGCGATCCATCTTCTTGGCATCGTCCCATGCCAACGGCGCGCAGAGGCGTTCATTCATGCCGATTTCAAGCTCCAGCATGACAAAGATCGGGGTTTGCAGCCGGTCCGCCAGATCGAAGCTTAGGGCACCAAACTGGAAGCATTCATTCGGGTCTTCGGGGAATAGCATCACATGTTTGGTATCGCCATGCGACGCATAGGCGGCGCTGAGCAAATCCGATTGCTGCGTGCGCGTCGGCATGCCCGTCGATGGCCCGCCGCGCTGCACATCAAAGATCACCGCCGGAATTTCTGCGAAATAAGCGAGACCCAAAAATTCCTGCATCAGCGAAATGCCCGGGCCAGAAGTGGCGGTAAACGCCCGCGCCCCATTCCAGGCCGCGCCAATCACTATGCCAATGGAAGACAGCTCGTCTTCCGCCTGCACAATGGCGACATTGCGTTTCTTACTCACTGCGTCGGTACGGGTGCGTGCGGACCAGTTCTGGAATGCCTCTGCCAGCGACGAGGACGGCGTAATCGGATACCAGGCGCAAATCGTAGCCCCGCCATAAACGGCACCGAGCGCGGCTGCGGAATTACCTTCCAGCATGATCCGGTTACCCACGGAATCACTGCTTTGGATACGCAATCCGATCGGACATTGCAGGTGCTTCAGCGCCCAGTCCCGGCCCATATGCAAGGCATTGATATTGGGCTGGATCAGCTTGTCCTTGCCCTTGTACTGCTCTCCAATCAAAGATTCGATTGTGGCGATATCCATGTCCAGCAGGGCGGCCAGCGCCCCAACATACATGATGTTCTTGAACAGCTGGCGCTGGCGCGGATCCGTGTAGGCTTCGTTGCACATCTCCGTCAGCGGCACACCGATGACAGAAATGTCCTTGCGGAATTTTGATGGCGGCAACGCCTTTGTGCTATCGTAGAACAGATAGCCACCGACCTCGATGGATTTCAGATCCTCGTCCCATGTCTGCGGGTTCATCGCTACCATCAGATCAACGCCGCCCCGGCAGCCGATATGGCCCTTTTCCGAGACGCGGATTTCATACCAGGTGGGCAGCCCCTGAATGTTGGATGGAAAAATATTACGCGGCGTCGCCACCACGCCCATCCGCAGGATGGATTTTCCGAACAACGTGTTGGCACTAGCGGAGCCCGAGCCGTTAACGTTGGCAAACTTAATAACGAAGTCGTTGACGGCTGTTAGCGGCTGCACGATGCCCCCCCCGCTTGTGTCAGGTCATAAATAAAGCGCTGCATGTCCCACGCGCCGGTGGGGCAACGCTCAGCGCAGAGGCCGCAATGCAGGCAGACATCCTCATCCTTCGCCATAATCCGCCCTGTCTTCAGTGGCAGAGACACATAAAGATCCTGGGTCAGGTTATGCGCCGGCGCTTCCAGGTGGGTGCGCAGCACGGCTTCATCGTCATTGCCAGTAAAGCTGATGCAGTCCACCGGGCAGATATCGACGCAGGCATCGCATTCGATGCAGAGCGGCTCAGCAAAGACCGTCTGCACATCGCAATTCAGGCAGCGCTGGGCTTCGGCGAAGGCTAGTTTTTCGTCATAGCCAAGTTCAACCTCCGCCTTGATATCGGCCAGTGCCTCGGCCTTATCGCGATGTGGCACGGCAAAGCGTTGGTCGTTGGAGATGTCGTTGTCATAGCTCCATTCATGGATGCCCATCTTCTGCGACGTGAGTGTCACACCGGGAGCAGGGCGTTCGGCGATATCCTCACCCTGGCAGAATTTATGGATGGAGATGGCTGCTTGATGGCCATGCGCTACGGCCCAGATAATGTTCTTCGGGCCAAACGCCGCATCACCGCCGAAAAACACTTTCGGCTGCGTGGACTGGAACGTGGTCTCGTTCACCACAGGCATGCCCCAGCGATCGAATTCCAGTCCTATGTCCTTTTCGATCCACGGAAAGGAATTTTCCTGCCCGACGGCGACTAGAACGTCGTCGCATTCGACATACGTGTCGAGCTCGCCGGTCGGCACCAAGTTGCGTCGGCCTTTGGCGTCGTATTCGGCCTGCACTTTTTCGAACGTCATGCCCGTCAGCTTGCCGCCCTCGACGACAAAACTTTTCGGCACCAGGAAATTCATGATGGGAATATCTTCGCGCATCGCATCGTCTTTTTCCCAGGGCGAGGCCTTCATTTCCTCGAACCCGGAGCGGACGATCACCTTCACATCGGCCCCACCCAGGCGCCGGGCGGTGCGGCAGCAATCCATCGCCGTATTGCCGCCGCCCAGCACGATGACACGCCGGCCGATCTTTTCGATATGGCCGAAGGAAACCGAAGACAGCCAATCAATGCCAATATGGATATTCGCCGCGCCCTCCGCCCGGCCCGGCAATTCCAAAGAGCGCCCGCGCGGCGCGCCAGTGCCCACAAAGACCGCGTCATACCCATCGGCCATCAGGGATTTCAGGCTATCGATGCTGATGCCGTATTTCGTGGTGATACCGAGCCCTTCGATGAAGCCGACTTCCTCGTCGATCACTTCTTCAGGCAGGCGGAATTTCGGGATCTGACTGCGGATCATGCCGCCGCCGCGGCTATCACGGTCAAAGACCGTGATATCGTAACCCAACGGCGCCAGATCACGCGCCACAGTCAACGAAGCGGGGCCGGCGCCGACCATAGCAATGCGCCTGCCGTTCTTCGTTTTAGCAGGGCGGGGCATGCGGCCCGTGATATCGCCCTTATTGTCGGCGGCCACGCGTTTGAGCCGGCAGATGGCGACCGGTTCGTCCTCCACCCGCCCGCGCCGACACGCCGGTTCGCAGGGCCGGTCGCAGGTGCGGCCAAGTACACCCGGAAAGACGTTTGATTTCCAGTTGATCATATATGCGTCGGCATATTTCCGATCCGCAATGAGGCGGATATATTCCGGAACCGGCGTATGCGCGGGGCACGCATGCTGGCAATCAACGACCTTGTGAAAATACTCCGGGTCGCGAAGATCGGTCGCCTGCAAGGGGAAGCATCCTCCGTTATCGATAGCCCACACGTCACGTCCCGGGCACGAACACACGAGTCGCCGAGCCGGGTTGGGCCAGCCAAATCTAGTGACAAACCCCGTGATCTTCAACCGCACGCAAAGAAGGGACTATCTCCCCCCAATGCTGCACCGCAGCACGCCATGACCGCCGCGCCATGCCCATTTCACCCCACCCGCCATCCCGATACCATGTCACCCAGATTATCCTTTATCTGAAAGCAGTTGTACCATGTCCCACACCTCCCCACCCCGGCCCCCTCGCCGGCTTTAAGGTCACCGACCTCTCCCACGTCATGGCTGGTCCGACCTACGCGCCCATGTTGACCGACATGGGCGCCGAGGTGATCAAGGTCGAAAAATACCCCGGCGGCGACGACGCCCGCCGCATGACCCCCCCACCATCGCCGCCTAATCCGACGCCTTTATGATGATAAACTGCAAAAAACGCGGCATCGCGCTCGATCTCAAACACCCCTCCGCCAAAGCCGTCCTGCACCCTCTGCTCACCCACGCCTGATCTATTGTTCCCTCTCCGGCTTCGGCCCCTACGCTGATCGCGGCGGCTACGACCTCATCGCCCAGGGCAGGAGCGGCCTGATGTCCATCACCGGCGAAGGCCCCAATGCTGAAGGTGCGGCAAGACCGCCTGTCAAAGTCGGCGCCCCCGTCACCGACATCACCTCCGGCATCCTCGCCGCCCTGCATCACCGCGCCGCCTCCGGTCAGGGTCAGCTGGTGGGCACCTCATTCATCGAGGCCGGCATCATGCACACCTACTGGCAATCTGCGATCTGCTTCGCCACCGGCACCTCGCCCGGCCCCATGGGCTCCGCCCACCCGCTCAATGGCCCCTACCAGGCGTTTCCCAACGCCGATGGCTGGATCAATGTTGGCGCCGCCAACCAGCGCAACTGCGAACGCCTGCTTAGCGTCATCGTCGCTCCTCACCTCAATACCGACCCTCGTTCTGCCAACAATTCGTCGCGTATGGCCACCTCGCCGCCCTCGAAGACATCCTCAAGGACATTTTCCGCGCCAAAAATTCTGCCGACTGGCGATCGGCGTTGGAGGAAGGCGGCGTTCCCGCCGGCCCCGTTCTCACCGTCTCCCAAATGCACGCCGACCCCCAGGCGCCATCCACGCAACACGGATCAGGGACACCTGAAGTATTCAGCTTATGCGTGTGCGTTTGAGTGAATCCAGGAAGCGGTAGAGAGAGGATTTTATCTCGAAGCTGTTGCGATTGCCGAGAGCTTAATTGCCGACAGTTTGCTATCTGTGTGCCGGAAAACTGAAAATCCGCCAAAAACACCTATACTTAGTGCATTGATAGATACTGTGAGTAATTTGATGCCGCCAATCCTAAGCTGGAGGAATTTCATAGCTGGCGTAATGATCGTAATCATGTCCTGCACGAAATAGTTAAATCCAACAAGAAGCCCCCGCTCTTGCCACTTCCTGAGTTTATGGAGTTAAGCAAACAAACGTCGGTTATTGGAATAAAGTTAGCGCGTCTGGCTTCAAACTGGGAGAGGAAGATTAAGTGCAAGTGATCGGCTGCTCAACAGGACGCCGGGGAGTCCGCGGGAGACCTTAGACCGAACCTTCTCGGCATATGACGTGCACTGGACTGACTACAGTGTAGGACGAGGAAGTCCGCTTGACCGAGAGGTGAGATTGGCGCCTGACGATTCGGGGGCAACCAAAATAGAGGACGCAATGGTCCCCTGACATGGCCCTTAAACCTGTTCCAGTCGCGCCCGTGTTGTGGGCGGGATCGGCACAGGGCGCTGATCGGCACGCCGAACAAAAACATGCACGAAATGTCCCTCAGCGGAGGCCATGTCTTCGTCATTACGGAAGATCGCCAGTTCATAACGCACGGAGCTGGTGCCCAACCGCGCCACCCGCAATCCCACCGTGATCTTGTCGGGAAACGCTACCGAGGCGTGGTAGCGGCATGCGACCTCCGCGACTACGCAATGGACGTCGCCATCCACCAGGTCCACGCCACCTTCCATCAGTTCCCAATAGGTCACGGCAGTGTCAAAGAAACTGAAATAGACGACGTTGTTGACATGGCGGAACACATCATTGTCCATCCAGCGCGTAGTGATTAGATGAAAATATCGGTATTCGGCGCGGCTGCCTGGCTTAGGTCGGGTCATGGTGCTCAGCCTGCTGTGAGTGGGGCGGGAACCTGCCGGAATTTCCTGCACATGGACAGAGCACGGCGCGCGCGTTAGATCGCCAGTCCTTGGACATTACCGCTCGCCCTGCTCTGTCACGTCGCTCTATCCTGTGGGTGTGCTCTTGCTGTGGCCGGCTAGGGAAGCAGCCGACGCCTCTCCCATCCTGAGCGCCGCCGGAAGCACCCTGTTGTTCACCCATAGCCGTGCCATCAGCGATGTGAAGGAAGCCTTGCTGATCGAACTGTCGCATATGGCGCTGGCCTTGTTCGGGATCGTCGCGGGCTGGGCCCGCTGGCTGGAACTTCGCCTCGATCCGCCCGGCAACCGCCTCACCGGCTGGATCTGGCCTATTACCCTGCTCGCCGTCGGCCTCATCCCGCTCAGCTGCCGCGAAGCCTGACCGGGCAACGTGTGAATATAGGGTCGGGGCAGAGCCTCGACCCTCCTTCCTATGAGCGGCTCTCGCGACTTGGTATTTAGACGTTGAACCGGAACAGCAGCACGTCGCCGTCCTTTACCAGATAGTCTTTGCCTTCGATTCGCAGTTTGCCGGCTTCGCGGGCGCCGGCTTCGCCTTTCAGGGTGATGTAATCTTCATAGGCGGTGGTTTCGCAGGCGATGAAGCCGCGCTCGAAATCGCCATGAATGACGCCGGCGGCGGCGGGGCCCCTGGTGCCTTTGGCGATGGTCCAGGCGCGGGTTTCTTTGGGTCCGACGGTAAAATAAGTGATCAAGCCCAGGAGATCGTAGCCGGCGCTGATGACGCGATCGAGGCCGGAATCATGCAAGCCAAGCCCTTCCAGAAATTCGTCACGGTCGGCTTCCGGCAGTTGACTGACTTCCGCTTCGATGGCGGCGGAGACGATGACATGCCGCGCGCCTTCCGATTTTGTGCGATCCGCGACACGGGCGGAAAACGCGTTGCCGGTGGCGGCGGAGTCTTCCTCGACATTGCAGACATACAGCACAGGTTTGGAGGTTAATAACTGCAATAATTTTGCGGCTTCGACATCTTCTGGCGCTATGGCGGTGCGGGCGGGACGGCCGGCGCGCAGGGCTTCCAGAATCGGGCCGATAATGGCCAGTTGCGCGACCGAATCCTTGTCACCGCCGCGTGCACGTTTTTGTAAGCCGATCTCACGCTTTTCCAGGCTGTCGAGATCGGAGAGCATCAATTCTGTCTCCACTGTCTCCGCATCGCGAATGGGATCGACGCTGCCCTCGACATGGGTGACATCCAAATCTTCAAAGCAGCGCAGCACATGAATGATGGCATCCACTTCGCGGATATTGGCGAGAAACTGATTGCCCAGGCCCTCGCCCTTGGAGGCGCCGCGTACCAGGCCGGCGATATCGACGAATTCTAGGCTGGTGGGGATAATTTTTTGCGATTTTCCGATCGTGGCTAGTGCCTGCAAACGCGGATCGGGCACTGCGACGCGCCCGGTGTTGGGTTCAATCGTACAGAACGGGTAATTCGCCGCTTGTGCGGCGGCGGTTGCTGTCAGCGCATTGAACAATGTGCTCTTGCCGACATTGGGTAGGCCGACGATGCCGCAGTTAAAGCCCATTTACTTTACTTCCCCAGATTTCGGGTCTTGAGTCAGAAACGCCACACGCGTCATGAAATCTTCTGGCTTTCCTAATGAGATACCCTTCGCCAACAAAGGCGCCGCATCCGCCAAGGCGGCAAGCAGCGTGCTCAGCCAGTCCTCGTCGTCAAAGGAAAAATTGCCCAGCACATGTCCATGCACCCGGGCCTTATCACCCGGATGGCCGATGCCCAGCCGCACTCGCCAATAATCCGGTGAGCCCAGCATGCGATCCATCGAGCGTAAACCGTTATGCCCCGCCGCGCTGCCGCCTTGCTTGACCCGAATTTTGCCAGGCACAAGATCCAGCTCATCGTGAAACGCCACGATGTTTTCCGGCGCGATCTTGAAGAACGCCGCCGCCGCTTGCACAGATTCACCCGACACATTCATGTAAGTCAGCGGTTTCAGCGCCAGAACTTTTCTGCCACCGACAGAGCCTTCGGCCACCAGCCCCTTGAAGCGCTGCCGCCACGGTAAGAAACCGTGGCGGTCCGCGGTCGCATCAATTGCCATGAAGCCGATATTATGCCGGTTAAGGGCCATGCCCCGTTCGGGGTTCCCCAGACCGACCCAGAGCTGCATGACGCACGCTTTAAGTTAGAGGTTGATCAGCCTTTCCGCCCCGGGTTCTTGGACTGGGCCTTGGCGGCCGGAGCCTTCGCAGACGGTGCGCCGGCGGCCGGGGCGGCTTCGACCACTTCCGCCATCTTCGTTGGCGCGGCCACGGAGGCGATGACGAAATCCCGCCCGGCGATCACCGGACGCGAACCTTCGGCGCCAGTCAGATGATGCCAGCGGATATTCTCTCCGATATCCAGTTCTGTCAGATCGGCGGTGAACTGCTCCGGGATGGCGTCCGGGTCGCAGTAAACTTCCACCGTGTGGCGCACCACGTTCAGCACGCCGCCGCGCTTCAGGCCGGGGCTCGTCGCCTCGCCGTCAAAATGCACGGGGACGGAGACGCGGATCTGCTCGCCGGGGGCGAGGCGCTGAAAATCCACATGTTCCGGTGAGTCCGTGACGGGGTGGTAAGACACGGCGCGCAGCAGCGCCCGAGTGGCTTCGCCGCCCACCTTCACTTCATACAGGCGGGACTGCCAGCCACCGCGATGCAGTTCGCGGATGACGGCGCGCGGGTCCAGGGAGATCAGGCTGGGGGGCAGATGCCCACCATAGATAACAGCAGGTACTCTGCCTGCTCTCCGGGTCGCGCGGGCTGCCCCCTTACCTGCCTGCTCGCGCGCCTCGGCCTCGATCGTAACGACATTGGCCATTGGGTTTACTCCATTTGAAACGGGAAACGCCGGCCTCCAGGGGTGCCAGCGCGGGCGCGGTGTAGCGGATTGGGCCCCAGAGAGCAAGATTGAGCGAGCAAGAATGAGTGAGCAAGAAGATAGGGATGGCCGGAACAACGAAGGGGGGATTTTAGGCACAATGCCGAATGGAGTTGATCGGACGCCGATACCGCGCGGACAGTTATGGCATGAAAGTCCTGCTGGGCATCCTAGTCATCGGCGGTGGCTTTACCGGTTGGGTCCTTGGGATCGAGGGCTTTGCCCGCGCCAGCACCGTGCGTGATGAATTAGCAGCCCTGCGGCGGGGGTTCGCGGTCGGCCGGGTGGCGCTGACCGTGCCGGAACCCACCAAGCCGCCGCCATTCGGCACGTCGCGGGCTGATCCGCTGATGGTTTTGCCGCACCGGCCCCCAACCGTCGCCCAGCCCGCCTCCCGGCCTCGGTCTGACGCTGATCGGCTTTGGGGTGGCGTTTCGCCGCTTTATTGGGCGCGAGCAGGCTTGACGTTGCGGTCCCCCCGGCGCGCAATCGGCGTGGAAGAAACGCGGAGGCAACCATGACCAAAATGCTCGACGGAAAAAACGCCATGATCACTGGCGGTGGCGGCGGTATCGGTCGCGCCACCTGCCTCACGATGGCGCGCGAGGGGGCCACCATCGCGGTGGCCGATACCGACCTGACCCTCGCCGAGGAAACCGCCGCCGCCGTGCGCGCTGCTGGCGCCAAGGCGATCGTTGTTTCCGGCGACGTCACCGACGAAGCGCAGGTGAAGGCGATGGTCGAAAGCGTTGTCGCGCAACTGGGCCGGATCGACGTCGCCTATAACAACGCCGGGATCAGCCACGCCTATGCCGGCGCATCAGGCCTAAAGACGCACGAACTCCCTCTTGCGGTGGCGGAGAAAGTGCTCGACATCAATGTCATTGGCGTCTGGCTCTGTATGAAATACGAAATCATTCAAATGCTTGCCCAAGGTGGTGGCGCGATCGTCAACACCGCTTCCATTGCCGGCCTTGTCGGCCTGCAAACATCTTCGCTGTATGTTGCGTCCAAGCATGGCGTGATCGGCCTGACCAAAACCGCGGCGCTGGAATATGCGGAAAACAATATTCGGGTAAACGCCGTCTGCCCTGGCTTCATTGAAACCCGAATGACCAAGGACACGATGTCGCGGCGTGGCAACGAAATCATGCAGCAAGTGCCCTTCCACCGCATGGGTCAGCCACAGGAAATCGCCGAATGCGTCACCTGGCTGGCATCGGAACGCGCTTCCTTCGTCTCTGGCGTCGCCTACGCAGTCGATGGCGGGTTCACCGCCGCCTGATACCAACCCCATATCAGGACCTAGCATCTGCCGGGTGGCGCACTTCGCCCATACGGAGGGTGGCGCCGGTGCGGTCGAGATACTCCAGCACTTCGATGGCCAGGTTGCGACCGATGCCGGTGCGCTTGTTGAATTCTCCGGCGGTGAAACCGTCATGGGTCTGTGCCAATTCGGCGGCGATGTTGATAAACGCGGCGATGGTTTCGGGCAGAAAATAGCGGTTTGGCGCGACGCGCAGTAACCGGCCGAAACGGTGCAGACGTTCCAGTATTGCTTCGGTATTGGGCAGGCTGAGGCCCAGCTCCTCAACCCATTCGCGCACGCGCGGGGGGCGCAAGGCGGCTTCGCGCAGACGTGGCTCCAACCGTGCCCAGATCGCTTCATCCGCATCGGATAAACGCGGCGCGTGGGTTGGCAGATGCACGCTGGTGCCGCTGCGCTTGATGACGCCTGCGGCCAGCAGATCCATCAGCGCGGCTTCGGCGATGGCCAGATCTGCCCCGCCCGTTACCTGGCGCAGCAGCGCGATCTGGCCGGGCCCCGCGCTATCAGGATGTGTCGCGTGCCAAGTGGTTAATTCTTCCAACAGCCGGCCGCGCCACAACTCGGCGGCGGCGGCGGAGACCAGAACGCGGTTCCCGGCATCGCCCAGAACGCGCGCGGCCATGCCATCGATGAGATCATCGGGGGCGACGTTGCGCGCGCGCGCAAAGCGCAGCAGATCGGCGCTGCCATCCATCGCCAGAATTTTTGTCAGTGCGGCGCGGGGATCGGTCTCGCGCAATGCCGTTAACCGGGCCAGCAATTGTGTGCGCGCGCCGCGTCGTTCCGATGGAAAGGGATCGATCACTAGCCCACCCGCGACGATGCGCCCGGAGCCATCGTCGCGCAGCGCGACCCGATCGCCATGCAGGGCCGCGATCGGTTGGGTCAGCGCCACACGCACAAAGCCCTCGGTGCCGGCGTCCATGTCGCCACCCGCCAGCACCAGCGCGCGCGCCGGACCATGCGCGGCGCCCAGATGCAACTGCGTGCCTCGGCCATGCCGCAGGCGCTGTCCCTCGGCGATTGTCAGGAATAAATCCAAGGTCGTGGTGGGTGCATGCAATTCGGGCGCGATTAACCAATGACCACGGCGCACGCGCGCGGCTTCGATGCGCGGCCCAGTGATCGCCAGCGCGCAGCGATCCCCCGCCGCGGCAAAATCCGCCGGGCGGTCTTGCACATGAATGGTGCGAATCCGCGCCGCCAGACGTGGCGGGGTCAATAGCAGCGAATCCCCTACGGCGGCGCGGCCTGAGACCACCGTGCCGGTCACCACCAGGCCGATTCCCGGTAACGTAAATCGCCGATCGATGGCGAGGCGGAATTGTCCGCCCACCGCGCGTGTTTGACTGACCCGCGCATGTTCCAGCAGCTTCGCGCGCAATGCCGGGATGCCGTTGCCGTTGAGACTGTTCACGTGGTGGAGGATCGCATCCGCATAGCCGGCCCGCGTCAGCAGTGCGCGGGTTTCCTCCGTGGCGGCATCGACCCGCGCCGGATCGACAGCATCGATCTTGGTGATCACCGCATTGATTTCGGCTACGCCGGTCAGTTGCAACACGGATAAATGTTCGACGGTCTGTGGCATGGGCCCGTCATCGGCGGCAACGACGAGGAGAATGGAATCGATCCCCAGCACTCCGGCCAGCATGTTGGGCAGGAATCGCTCATGGCCCGGCACATCGACAAAGCCAATGCTGGGTCCATCCGGCTGATGTAAGTAAGCAAAGCCGAGGTCGATCGTCATGCCTCGGCGTTGTTCTTCCGCCAGGCGATCCGTCTCCACACCGGTTAGCGCGCGGATCAGGGCGGTCTTGCCGTGATCGACATGCCCCGCGAGCGCGACGATCATGGCGTATCGGGAATCCCGGGATAAATGCCGGGGCCGTAGAATTTGCGTAGTTCGGTAATCTGATCGCGCGGTGGGGGCGCGTAGCTGCGCGCCCGGCTAGCGAAACGCCCGCCCATCAAAGCGGCCATGCGCACCGCCATTTCGCCCATTTTTATCAAAGCGGTGATACCATTCAGGATCGGTATGCCGTCGGGGGTTTCGTGGATATCGTTATCGGCGAGTAGCGCCATCACCACGCCACCGGCCGCAATCACCACTTCCGCGCCAGCTTCCGCATTAGCGCGCGCGGCCGTGTTGAACTGATCCACCACCCGGGCGCGCGCATCCTCTTCCGAATACGCGGCGGCGAGATCCATCAGCCGTTCGACGTGCATCCGGTTTACCGCCGCCATGCGCCCGCGCAGGCCATAGCGATCCACATTCTCTACAATACGCGGGGTGAATTTATCATTGATCGTTACCAGCGAAAAACTGGCGCCCATGATGCAGGCCAGATGCAGCGAGGATTCGCACAGTCCCAGCACCGGAATGGAAGAAAATTCCCGCGCTTCCCTTATCCCTGGATCGCCGATATTGCCTATTAGGAACGCATCGAACCCACGTTCCATCGCAGTATGCACGTTCTTTAGTACTTCCCCGGTTTCCAGGAATTCGAGATAGCGATACTGATCGCCCGCGCCGCCGATTTCGGTAATACCATGCACTTCGATCTCCGTGCCGGTGTCTTTTACTTTATCGAGAATGCGCCGCAATGCCTGCGGATAGGCGCCCCAATGGTCGCCCTCACGCGTCATGCTTTGATACCAGAGTTTCATGAATTGAACATTCGTGCTCAGAAGGCGACGCAGCGCTGATTGACGATCACCATCACGGAGTCCTGCCCGAAGCGGCGTTTATAGGCATCGGTTACGATCCGCAGCGCCTGCGCCGTGGCTTGTGTGTCCGGCGCAGCGAGGATGACGAATTTGCTGGGCTCATTGACCATCCGCTTGGCCCGCGGGTCGGACCATTGACCCACCGCGTCCAGCACCGTGAGCCCATCCGGAAATTGCGGGGTCAATGTCTCATGCTGGAACTCGGTCCAATCCTGATCGGACACACCGGGGCCACCCTTCACGTTCCGGCCGAACGCGAGTTCGGCCACTAGCATTGACTTGGCACCCTGGAATTTGCACGTGGACGGATCCGCCACACCGCCTCCCCCGCCACAGCCTTGCACCAGCAAAGCCAACGCGCCAATCAACCAAATCCGCATGTTCATCGTCCTCATCACCCCATGCTGACGTGACTAGACCACCCCTGGCAAGCGGCCTATCTCTTCGCCGGCTGCGCTGGGCCTGACGCTGCGACGTGCGGGGAAGCTAAGCTCAGGGTGGCGCCCCGATCTTGCTCGCAAAAGGATCCACTACATCGATGCCGGCATCAGCGGTGGTGTCGCCCCTGCGCAAACCGGCACCCTCGGAATCATGATCGGCGGCATCGACGATCATGTCGCCCAAGCCACGCCCTTCCTCGATATCCTCGGCAAAACCATCGTCCATATCGGCCCAGTCGGCGCGGGGCACATTACGAAATCCCTGAACAACCTCCCCCTTGCCTCCAACATGATTGCCGCCGCCGAGGCCCTCGCACTCGCGGTTAAATCCGGCCTCGACCCCGCCAAAGTTGCCGTCGCCATCAACGGCAGCTCTGGCCGCAGCTGGGTCAGCGAATACCGCATCCCGAATTTTGTCCTGAAAGGCGACTTTTCGGAGCGCACCGGCATGGCCGTCGCCCTGCTCATCAAGGATGTCGCCATCGCCTGTGAATCTGCCAAATCCAGCGACGTCACCCTTTATATTGGGAACCTCTTCCACCAGATGCTCATGCGCATCAGCCACGAGGTCGGCGCCGCCGCCCCCAACACCAACGTCATCCGCGCCATCGAAGACTGGGCCGGCGTCAAAATCCGCCCAGCGAATGATGCGTGAGGTGGTTATTATAGTGAAAGGGGCCCGCCGAGGTGGTAACAACCACCAAGCGGGCCCCTTCATCATAAGAACCAACGAACGGGTTCTAAGGGGCGTCGCCCCTTAGCGGAGATCGGGGCAGAGCCCCGACCTCCCCCCAATCAATTACGCCAGATCGAAACGATCCGCGTTCATCACCTTGGTCCACGCCGCCACGAACGCATTGACGAACGCCGCTTTCGAATCGTCCGCTGCATAGACTTCCGCAACCGCCCGCAGCTGCGAGTTCGAACCGAAGACGAGGTCCGCACGCGTTCCGGTCCACTTCACCTGCCCTGTCTTCTTGTCGCGCCCTTCAAACACGTCCTTGGCATCCGACACCGGCTTCCAATCCGTGCCCATGTTGAGCAGATTCACGAAGAAGTCGTTGGTCAACGTCCCAGGACGCTGCGTGAAGACGCCGTGCTTGGACTGGCCAGCATTTGCGTTCAACGCCCGCATGCCACCAACGAGGACCGTCATCTCCGGCGCTGTCAAAGTTAGCAATTGCGCCCGGTCGACTAGCATCTCTTCGGCCGAAATGGTGCAGCTGGCCTTCTGGTAATTGCGGAAGCCGTCAGCGGCCGGCTCCAGCACGGCGAAGGACTCTACATCGGTCTGCGCCTGCGAGGCATCGGTGCGCCCCGGTGCGAAGGGTACTGTCACAGTATGACCGGCCTGCTTCGCCGCTGCCTCGATGGCCGCGCCGCCACCCAGAACAATCAGGTCGGCGAGCGAAACCTTCTTCCCGCCGGACTGGGCGCCGTTGAACGCCTTTTGAACAGCTTCCAGCGCCGCCAGCACCTTGCTCAGTTGGGCCGGCTGATTGACCTCCCAATCCTTCTGCGGCGCCAGGCGAACGCGCGCTCCGTTCGCTCCACCACGCTTGTCGGAGCCACGATATGTCGATGCTGAGGCCCAGGCGGTCGAGACCAGTTCGGAGATCGAAAGTCCCGCTGCAAGGATCTGGCCCTTAAGGGCGGTGATATCGTTCGCATCGACCAGTTTGTGATCGACATCGGGGACGGGATCCTGCCACAGCTGCACCTCCGCGGGCACCTCCGAGCCGAGATAACGAACACGCGGACCCATGTCGCGATGCAGCAGCTTGAACCACGCCCGCGCGAACGCATCGGCGAACTCGGCCGGGTTCTTGTGGAAGCGCCGCGAAATCGGCTCGTAGATCAGGTCCATCCGCAGCGCAAGGTCGGCGGTGGACATCATCGGCGCGTGCCGCTTCGATGGGTCGTGCGCATCCACAACCGTACCTGCGCCCGCGCCACCCTTAGGGGTCCATTGCTGCGCGCCGGCGGGGCTTTTGGTGAGCTCCCACTCGTAGCCGAACAGGGTGTCGAAGTAGCCATTATCCCACTTCGTCGGGTTCGGCTTCCAGGCGCCTTCCAGCCCGCTGCTGATTGCGTGGACGCCATGGCCGCTGGCGTAGGTGCTGGTCCAGCCGAAGCCTTGCTCCTCAATGCTCGCAGCCTCGGGTTCACGGCCGACGTACAAGTTGGGATCAGCGGCGCCATGGGCCTTGCCGAATGTGTGACCGCCAGCGACGAGAGCCACGGTCTCCTCGTCGTTCATGGCCATGCGCCGGAACGTCTCCCGAATGTCGCGGCCAGACGCCACCGGATCCGGATTACCGTTCGGGCCTTGCGGGTTCACATAGATCAAGCCCATTTGCACGGCGCCGAGGGGGTCTTCGAGGTTCCGGTCACCAGAATAACGCTTATCGCCCAGCCACTCCGTTTCACTACCCCAGTAGACGTCGTCTTCCGGCTCCCACACATCCGCTCGCCCACCGGCGAAGCCAAAGGTCTTGAAGCCCATCGATTCCAGCGCGCAGTTGCCGGCGAGGATCATCAGGTCGGCCCACGAGATCTTGTTGCCGTATTTCTGCTTAACCGGCCAAAGCAACCGGCGGGCCTTATCGAGGTTCACGTTGTCGGGCCAGCTATTGAGCGGCGCGAAGCGATGCTGGCCCGTGCCGCCACCACCGCGGCCATCGGCGATGCGGTAGGTGCCTGCGGCGTGCCACGTCATTCTGATAAAAAATGGCCCGTAATGCCCGTAATCAGCCGGCCACCAATCCTGCGAGGTCGTCATCAGCGCATAGAGATCTTTCTTCAAGGCGCTCAGGTCGAGTTTCTTGAATTCCTTGGCATAGTCGAAGCCCGTCCCCATCGGATTGGACAGTGCGGAATTCTGATGGAGAATACTGAGATTCAACTGGTTCGGCCACCAGGTGCGGTTCGACGACACCGCATGGGTGGACTGCGTATGCATGAAAGGGCACTTGCCCGCGGTTGCAGCGTTGTTCTCGTCCATTTCTATCTCCATCATATTCTGCGGTTTTTACTGCAGGTTTTATACTGGGATTTTTCACCCTGACCAAGCAAGACTACCCGTCGGCCGGTATCCGTTAAATCGATTTTTTGCCCTCGATCCATCGAACGCCCCTCAGCGGTAAGGAGCCCAGCATACAGGGGAATATGGCATGTGGCGGCAAGGCTGGCCAATGAACAGTTTTCATCGGCATCATCGAGCGAATCGATCAAATTGGCGCGGGATGAGTGGCTGCCCAATGGCGCGCGATATCCAGCCGCCGCGTCACCCAGACCCGTTGATGGCGCGCCACGTGGTCCAGAAACTGCTCCAGCCCCGCTGCCCGCGCCGGATGGCCGAGGATGCGGTTATGCATCCCCACCGACATCATGCGCGGCTGGCGCGCCCCTTCACGGTACAGAAAATCGAACGCATCGCGTAGATATTCGAAGAACGCCTGGCCGGTGCCGATGCTCGCATTCTGGAATTTCGTATCGTTGTTGGTCAGCGTGTAGGGCACCACCAGATGCGCCTTGTCGTCCACGGAAACCCAGTACGGCAGTTCATCGTCATAGGCATCGGAATCATACAGAAACCCGCCGTCCTTGACGATCAGCCGCCGCGTATTCACCGAAGGCGCGGACCGGCAATACCAGCCCAAGGGCCGCTCCCCCATCGTCGCCCGCAGGCTCGCCACCGCTTTCCGGATATGTTCGCGTTCAGTTGCCTCGTCTAGGGAGAAGTGTTTGATCCACCGCCAGCCATGACAGCACACATCATACCCGGCATCACGGATCGCCGCCGCCGCGCGCGGATTACGCTCCAGCGCCAGTGCACAGCCGAACACTGTCATTGGCAGCTCTCGTTCGGCGAATAACCGCATCAGCCGCCAGAACCCCACACGGCTGCCAAAGCCGAACATCCCCTCGGCGGCCAGATCCCGCCCCACCATATCCGGATCGGGTGACGGCATTTCAGTCAAGCCCCGCTCCGACTGCCCATCGCCATCGCCGAAGGACGGTTCTGATCCTTCTTCGTAATTCATCACGAAATTCAACGCGATCCGCGCCCCGCCCGGCCATTGCGGATCAGGCGGCGTATCGGCGTAACCGATCAGATCGCGTTCGGTGTGTGGGCGGAGCATGTCAGCCTTCAAACCCGGCGACGCATTTCACTCGCCCAGTCGAATTGTTCAGCCGATGCGGCAGGATCGCCTGATATTCCGACGAATTGTAAAATTTCATCAATTGCTCTGGGCTGTCGAATTCCACCACCACATTGCGCCCCGCCGACCCGCTGCCACCCTCCAACAATTTCGCTTCTCCGCCCCGCACCAGATACCGCCCCCCATATTGCGCAATAATGGCTGGAACCTTGCTGCTATATTGCTGATAGCCAGCTGGATTGGTCACTTCCAGTTCGCCGACGAGATAGCCTTTGGGCATAACAATCTCTCCCTGATCGATCCCCGATTGTTCGGCTGATCCAGCCATCGTATCAAGCCCCCTCTAGACCGGAGGCTCAAATGGCAGAAAAATTCGATCTTGTTATTCGCAACGGCACCTGTGTGCTGCCCTGGGGGCAGGAACAGACCAATGTCGGTGTGCGGGCGGGGAAAATCGTGGCGCTTGGCGCGCAAGGCGACGCGGCGCAGGTGATCGATGCCAAGGGGCTGCATGTGCTGCCCGGCCTGATCGACCCGCATGTGCATCTGCGCGACCCCGGCGATGCAACGGTGGAAAGCATCCCCACCGGCACCAAGGGCGCCCTGCTCGGCGGCCTCGCCTGCGTGTTCGACATGCCCAACACTACCCCCAGCCTCGTCGATGAAAAAATGCTCGCCTGGAAACAGGGTTACGTAGAGAAAGTCGCTTGGTGCGACATGGGGCTTTATGTCGGCGCCGCCCGCTCCAACATCTCGGCCCTCGCCGGCCTCGAATGCGGCTGCGGTGTGTGCGGGATAAAAGTGTTCGCCGGCTCCTCCACCGGAGACCTGATGATCGAGGACGATGAAAGCCTAGAGAAAGTGATGCGCGCCGGCACCCGCCGCATCTCTTACCATTCCGAGGACGAATATAGATTGCAAGCCCGCAAGGGCATGTTCAAGGAAGGCGATCCCTACGCCAGCCACATGCTCTGGCGCGATGAGGAATGCGCCTTCCTAGGCACCCGCCGCCTGATGGCGCTGGCCCGCAAAACCGGCCGCCCCGCACATATCCTGCACGTCTCCACCGCGCAGGAATACGAGTACCTCAAAGATTTCCGCGATATCTGCACCGCCGAAATCCTGGTCAATCACCTCACGCAATTCGGCCCCGATATCTATGAACGCCTCGGCGGCTTTGCGGTCATGAACCCGCCGATCCGCGACAAGCATCACATGGAAGCTGCCTGGAAAGCCGTGAATGACGGGCTGATCGACACCATCGGCTCCGACCATGCCCCTCACGCCCGCGACAAAAAACTTCTGCCCTGGCCCAACTGCGCGTCGGGTTTAACCGGCGTCCAAACCTTGGTCCCGGTCATGCTGAACCACGTCAATGCCGGCCGGCTTTCCCTCTCGCGCATGGCAGATTTGATGTGTACCGGCCCGGCCCGCGTCTACGGCGCACTCGGAAAGGGTCGCCTCGCCGCTGGCTACGACGCTGATTTTACTTTGGTGGACATGAAACGCCAAAGAAGGATCGAGGAAAACTGGATTGTCTCCCCCAGCGGCTGGACCCCGTTTTCCGGCATGGACATCACTGGCTGGCCGGTGGGTGTCATCCTCCGTGGCAACCACGTCATGGCGGACGACGAGATTTTAGGCGCTCCCCAGGGTAAGTTGATTAATTTCCGTTAATCGCCGGTCCAGGTCATCGCCGGTCCGGTTGATCGCTGGTTCAGTTAATCTCCGACGCGCGTCGAACCCGGCGTTGACGCGACTTCGGCCAATATTTCCGGGCGCATGGTCTCCGCCTCGCGTTTCAGGTGCAAATAGCTGCGTACACTGAGCGGCAACATCGCCAGATAGATCACGCCCGCCGCCGCCAGCGCCGCCCAGGGATCGGCCAGCAGCAACGTCAGATACAGCCCCACGCCGATCAGCAACGGCAGGATATAGGGTGTCGGAATCTTAAAGTTCTTAAAACTCCACACCGGCAGGGTGGAAACGCTCAACATTGCCGTCGCCAGTAGCACCACCGCGCAGAGCGCAGGATGACGGGAAAATCCGAGCAACCAGTCCCAGCCGAGCGACTGCGCCTCTAGCCCCACGAACAGCGGAAACAGCACCAGCCCCGCGCCGGCCGGTGCGGGCACGCCGGCAAAGAAGTTATAGGCATAGGCTGGGCGTGGCCCGCCCTCGATCGCTGCGTTGAACCGCGCCAGCCGCAGTGCCATGCACACGGCAAAGATCACGCAAGGCACGTAGCCAAAACCGCCCAACGCCTGCAGTGACCATAAATAAAGTGTAAACCCCGGCGCCACTCCGAAGCATAGAAAATCGCTCAAACTGTCGAATTCTGCGCCGAACCGCGACGTCGCCTTCAATAGCCGCGCCAGCCGCCCATCCAGCCCGTCGATAATCGCCGCCACCACAATCGCCACTGCGGCAGCGCCAAACCGCCCCTCGAACGCAAACCGCATGGAGGTCAGCCCTGCGCAGAGCCCGGTCATGGTCAGCAAATTAGGCAGGATGCGATTGAAGGATTGCCCCTGGAAGCGCGGCCGCACGCGCAACCGGCGCGGTAGGCGCCGGATCGGAAACATCCGTACCCGCGCGTCTTGGTCGTCGGAATTATCCATGGAGCCTCATACCCTGCATTTGTTCAGGCATCACCCAACGCTGCAACCACACTCTCGCCGCCGATCATGGTCTGACCTACCGCGACTAAAGGCTGCACACCGATAGGTAAATAAATATCTGTGCGGCTGCCAAAGCGGATTATACCAAACCGCGCTCCCGCGCGCACCACCTGGCCCTCATACACATCGCAAAGGATGCGCCGCGCGATCAGCCCGGCGATTTGCACCACCGCCATCTCCCGCCCATCCGGCAAGCGCAGCGCCAACGCATTGCGCTCATTTTCCTCGCTAGCCTTATCGAGGCTGGCATTCAGAAACGCTCCATGCCGATAGGCGATCCGCGTGACGGTCCCATCCACCGGCATCCGGTTTACATGTACATCCAGCACGGACAGGAAGATGGCGACGCGCCAGCGCGCTTCCTCGCCCAATCCCAGCTCCACCGGCGGTACCGCCTGGCCCACCAGCACGATCTTGCCATCCGCCGGCGCCAGCACCAGGCCTGCCCGCCCGGGCGCCACGCGCTCCGGATCGCGAAAGAAATAGAGGCAAAACAGGGTGAAAATCAGCCCAAGCCAGATCAGGCAGCTCACCAGCCAGCCGTCCGACCAGATTCCCAGCACCAGCCCAACCACCAGCACCGCGAGGCCGCCGCCAATAAACGGCCGCCCCGCCGGATGTGGCGGCGCCAGCACCAGACGCAGCGATTGCGTCAGCGCCATGCGCCACCCAAGCTCAGCAGAACCATCTGGGACAAAGCCATCGGCGCGCGCCTCGAAGAATGTCGGAATGGAGAAAGGTCGTTTATGGATGCTTCATGTGTATACGGCAAGCTGCGCGGCAACACCTCATCGCGAGAAGTAAGCCGCCAAAATGCCTCTCGAACTGCCCAACAGCCTCGGCCCGTTTTCGGTGGAAAAGCAAGGCCGGATCGCCCTGCGCGACAGCGCGGAGATGCCGAATTTCCTGTTCCAGTGGCGCGAACGCAAGGTGGCGGTCAGGCTGATGGCCGCGATGGCGCTGGCAGCCTGATGCTCTCTGCTCATCTCGGCCGTGTTCTCAGCAGAGCCAAGAATCATTCTCATATCATGCCGCGCGCCGCTGTTCCGTACAGGCTTATCTGCCCGGCAGGGCCCCCGCAAGGGAGCACTAACGCGGCGCGACCTCAAACCAGAAATCCAACACGTCGCCGGTGCGCTGGTCGGCAAAACGCGTGATCACGCGTGTGCCGATGGCCAAGAATTCGGCCGCCTGGTGCGGATCGGTGAGTTCCACACCCTTGAAATAGCCGCCAATGGCGGTATCCGCCCCGTCCAGCAGCACATAGCCAAAGGCATAAGGCGGCGGCGGCAGGTTCTTGAATTCCTCATAGACAAAGGTAAACGCCTCGATCCGCCCGCCAGGCCCCACCTCCACCCAATCAGTGGTGGGCAGCAGGGTTTCATCGGAAAAGGCGCGTGGCGGTACCAGAACGCGGTTGGTCTTGGCGCAGCGCTTGCCGTATATTTTCGCGTTGTCGCGGATTTGCGCAAAGAACCAGCTAGCCGTTTCACCCAAGGCATGGGTGTAGGTGATGTTCCAGCTTTCCGTGCGGGTCATCAGTTCCATTTGTGTGATCCTTAAGCTTCAATAACCATGGTGCCGAAAATCTGATGGTCGCCGCCATTGCCGCTGGCAATCCCGACGCGCGCCCCCTTCGCCTGACGCGCCCCGGCGCGCGCCCAGACCTGGAGCGCGGTTTCCGCCACGCGCGCCATGGCCGTCACGGCAATGGCGTTCGTGCAGAGTGTCCCCCCCGACGCATTGACCGGCAGGCGCCCGCCTAGATCGAATTCACCGTCGCGCAGCCGGGGCACGGACTCACCTGGTTTTGTTAGCCCCGCCGCATCGATGGAATGGAATTCCGTGTTGCTAAATGGCGCATAAAGTTCCGCCACATGTACCTGCTTCGCCGGATCGGTGATCCCCGCCATCTTATAGGCACGCTGAAAAGACCGGCTGAGCGCGTAGGCATCGGCATGCTCGGCCGTCGGGTTGGCACCCATCCGATCACCCATCCAATAGGTTTCCGCGCAATGCGCCAGACCGGTAATCCAGACCGCATCCAAGTGATGATCGCGGATATATTTTTCCGAGGCGAGCACCAACGCCGCCCCGCCAGTGGATTGCGGGCAGCAATCCAGCAGCTTGATCGGCCACGAGATATAGCGCGAATCAAGCACGTCCTGGATCGTCACTTCCTTTCGCAGATGCGCATTCGGATTGAGCGACGCATGGCGGCGATTTTTCACCGTAACCCGCGCCATGTCCTCCTCCGTCATGCCATATAGCTTCATGTAGCGAATGGCTGACATCGCCAGCATATTGATAGTGCCCAGAGGCAATTGCCGCTCGTAAGTCGGATCCCAGATCTTGTTCAGCACGGATTGCGAATCGCCACACTCGCCCACCTTGTCCGCCCCCGCCGTGAGAACGACATCGCAAGCCCCGGACGCAACATGATAGTACGCGGCGGAAACCGATGAAATACCGGTGGCGCCACCCGTATTGATACGCAGAAATCGCTTATTGCGGCCGCCCACCGCATCCACGCCCAGGCGTTCGGCATTGCCGATACCGATCATCGCATCGGGTGACAGCGAGTAAACCACCGCCTCGATCGCATCGAAATCGAGTTTCGCATCCGCCATGGCGATGACAACGGCCTCACGCACCAGATCAGGATAATTGGCGTCCGGCCGCCGCGCCGCAAAGGGCGACTGGCCAATACCGATAATGCCCACGCGATCCTGATTCATGTGCGCGCTCCCTGTTCATTCCCAAGGATGACCGCCGCCTGATATTGCATGGCCGGGCCGCTCCCCGCATGCGCCAGACCCAGCTTCGCACCGGCCCGTTGATGCGCCCCTGCCCTGCCGCGCATCTGATTGGCGATTTCAGCGATGCGGATCAGCCCGGTGCAGAACACGGGATTATGTGTCGTTACCCCGCCCGACAAATTAACTGGCATGCCGCCATCCCGGCCAAATCGTCCGGACGCGATATCGCCGGCCCATTGCGCGCGTGCGCTGAAGCCGAGCGCTTCATATGCCAGCAATTCGCTGTACGGCGTCGCATCGGTCATTTCCGCGACGTCGATCTGTGCCGCCGTCACCGATGCTGCCTCATAAGCCTGTTGCGCGGCGGCGTGTAGTGCCGGCGCACTGGCGAGATTTCGATCACCGAGAAAAGCCGCCTCCGTTGCCCAGCCCATGCCGCGCAGCCAGGCGACATTCCGCATGCTGCGTTCGGCAATGAAATCTTCCGTTGCCAGCACTAACGCCACCGCGCCGGTCACCGGCGCCATCGTCATCTCCGGCGTTAGCGGCCAGCGTAATTGACCAGTGGCTGCGCGCGCGCCGGGATGGGCATGATCGCCATGCGCGCGGTTTTTCGCCGCCACCGCCAGGGCCATCGCGCGCGCCCCCGGCACCGCATGCTCCAAGGCCGCCGCCTGCAAGGCATGTGCCGATAATTCGTCCAATGGCAAAGCCCGATGAAAATACGGATCCGCCCCCAAACGCTGCGCCTCGGACATAGAGGAAACTTCCGTCGGACTCCAAGACACCACCATCTGCGTGCGGTAATGTCCGGATGCTACGCGCAAGGCACCCAGAATAAACGCATGCTCGGACGAGGACGGCGTTGAAAGTATATCGCGGTCCACCCCACCCAGCGGGCCGGACGCCATCATCACCGATATCGCGCGGCCATCGAACTGGTC
>SHWN01000121.1 GCA_009693795.1 Acetobacteraceae bacterium | reverse complement strand
CCCATGAGAGTATGCTTCCGGGGTGGCCGGATGGGGTGAGGGCCAGTGCCGAATTTTTCAAACGGCCTCTGAGCTCAGGTTGCCGCTGGCCGGGCGGCTGGTATGTTGGCGTACTCGACAGAACAGGATTCTTGTGACCGCATTTTCGTTTACCCCGCCACCGCCCTCACCGGAAGCCGAATCCTTGCGCGCGGAGGTGCGCGATTTTCTGCGCACGGAACTGGCCGCCCGCCAGCCGCTGGCGCGGGCGGAAAGCTGGACCGGCTGGGACCCCAAATTCAGCGCCAAACTCGGCGCGCGCGGCTGGATCGGCATGTGCTGGTCCAAGCAGTATGGCGGGCATGAGCGCACCAATCTGGAACGCTATGTGGTGCTAGAAGAAACGCTTGCCGCCGGCGCGCCTGTGTCCGCGCATTGGATCGCGGACCGGCAATCAGCGCCCCTGATCCTGCGTGTCGGTTCCGAGGCGCAGAAGCGCGATATTCTGCCCCGTGTCGCCGCCGGGGAATGTTTTTTCTGCATTGGCATGAGCGAGCCTGATACAGGGTCCGATCTTGTCTCCGTGCGCACACGCGCGCAGCCGGTACAGGGTGGATTTCTGGTCAATGGAACCAAGCTTTGGACGTCCGGCGCGCATCTGTCGCATTATATGATTCTATTTTGCCGCACTGGGGATGCGGGGCAGAATAATCGACATGAAGGCGTATCCCAGCTTCTGGTGGATCTCAAAACACCGGGAATTACAATCCGCCCGGTGAACGCGATGTCCGGTGAGCACCATTTCAACGAAGTGTTCTTCCAAGATGTGTTCCTTCCCGAAAGCGCGTTGCTCGGCAAGCAAGGCGATGGCTGGCACCAGGTGACCAGTGAGCTGGCGTTCGAACGGAGCGGGCCGGAACGGTTTCTCTCCTCGTTCACCTTGCTGGTGGAGCTGGTGCGTGCACTCGGGGGCGATCCGTCTGAGCATGCTGCAATCGCGGTCGGGCGGCTATCGGCGCATATCCTTGCCCTTCGCCGCCTGTCCCGCTCCGTTGCAGGCATGTTGCAGGCCGGCGAAAATTCGGCCTTGCAGGCGGCATTGGTGAAAGACCTTGGCGCGGTGCTGGAGCAGGATATTCCGGAGATTGCCCGTGGACTAATAGCAACTGAACCCAATCTTGCCAGCACGCAGAATTTTGCCGCCGTGCTGGCCTATACCATGCTGCACGCGCCGTCATTCTCCCTGCGCGGCGGCACGCGTGAAATCCTGCGCGGCATCATCACCCGTGGGCTTGGCCTACGTTAAGTTAAGGAGAATCGTATGACTGAATATGTGCTTTATGAGCAAGACGGCCCCATTGTCACTCTCTCGCTCAATTTGGCGGAGAAAAGAAATCCGATTTCCGAAATGGAAATGGTGGACGCCATCATCGCCGGGCTGGAGCGCATCCAGGAAGATAACAGCGTCCGCGTTGCCATTCTGACGGGCAAGGGTAGCGCATTTTCCTCGGGTGGCGATATTCGTAAGATGAAGGAAGCGACAGAGGAGCGGAAAAATCGGCCGTACCGAACGCCGGCCTATTATAAGGGTGGGATCCAACGTATTCCCATCGCGTTTGAACGGGTCGATGTGCCGATCATCGCCGCCGTCAATGGCCCCGCCATGGGCGCGGGGTTGGATCTGGCGTGTATGTGCGATTTGCGCGTGGCCGGAGAAAGTGCCCGTTTCGCCGAAAGTTTTGTGAAGGTAGGAATTATTCCAGGCGATGGCGGCGCGTGGTTGTTGCCGCGTGTGGTCGGTTATTCCAAGGCCTGCGAAATGGCATTGACCGGCGATACATTAACCGCGCAGGAGGCGCTGGCTTGCGGGTTGGTTTCCCGTGTGGTACCGGATGCGGAGTTAATGGACGCGGCGCAGGCACTCGCGCAGAGAATCGCTGTTAACCCGCCCTATGCTGTGCGCATGGCCAAACGGCTTCTGATGGAAGGCCGGCATGTGAGAATGGACACATTGTTAGAGATGTCGGCGGCGATGCAGGCGTTGGGTCATGCCACCGCCGATCATCGGGAAGCGGTGGATGCCTTCCTTGAAAAGCGTACGCCTGTGTTCAAGGGCGATTGAGCCTAGATTGTTCATGGCACCCCCTCGCATCGCCCTGCTGGGCTTTTCTATAGAGTGCAATCGCTTTGCGCCCATTGCCACGGAGAAGGATTTTTCTGCGCGTACCTTGATCAGCGGGAAAGAGATGCTAGCGGAAGCTCGCTCCGCCGCGCCGCGCATGTTGGGCGAAATGCCTGGTTTCGTGGCGGATATGGATGCCGCCGGGGTCTGGGATCCAGTGCCCCTTCTGCTCGCCATGGCGGAGCCGAACGGCCCAGTGGATCAGGCTTTCTTCCGCCGTATGATGGACGAATGGGAATCTGGTCTACGCACCGCCGGGAAACTAGATGGCATTTACTGCGTGCTGCATGGCGCTGGCCTGACAACCGAAGATCATGATCCCGAAGGCACGATTCTGGCCATGATCCGTGCGATCGTTGGGCCACAAATTCCGCTGGTCGCCAGCTTTGATTTACATGCTAATGTGTCCGATGCCGATGTGACACCGTTGAATGCGTTTATCGGATACCGTACCAATCCGCATATGGATATGCGCGAGTGCGGGGCCGAGTCCGCGCGGATCTTACGCCAGTTATTGGCAGGGACGAAAACCTATTTAGCATGCGCCCGCTTGCCGATCGTGCCGCCCACGGTCACGATGCTGACTGGGCAGGATGCGACTGTACGGCCTTATGGCGAATTGATTGATCTGGGGCAGGTGCGCATGCGGGAGCCGCCCTATGCAGGGCGTGTGCTGAATGTTTCCGTGCTCGGAGGCTTCGCGTTTTCTGATACGCCATTCAATGGTTTGACCGCTGTCGTCACCGCCACGGATGCCGATGCAGCGCGTGCCCTGGCACGCGAAATTGCGGTGGCGGGATGGGAACGACGCGAACGTTTTCGACCAAAATTAACGTCGCTTGACGAGGCGGTCGCGAGCGCAAAAAGTACGGAAGATCGGACTACACCAGCACTCATTTTTGCTGATGTCGCCGATAATCCTGGCGGTGGCGGCCGCGGTAATACGATGTGGATACTCGAAGCCTTCCTGAAGGCCGGGGTGAAGGATGCGCTCGTCGGTGTCATATTCGATCCGCATCTTGCCGCCGAGGCGACGGCACTCGGGGTCGGTGCGACACTGACCGCGCAGTTCAATCGTGCGGGCGGCGATGAATTTTCCAAACCTTTCGCTGCATCAGCGCGGGTGCGCGCCTTGCATTCCGGCCCTGTTTTGGCGCGGCGCGGGATTTTCGCGGGTGGGACCATCGACCTAAAAACATCGGCCGCGCTGGAGATCAATGGTATCATTGTCGTAGTGATTTCCGAACGCGTGCAATGCGCGGACCCGGCCTTCCTCGAATGTTTTGGCCTGGATATCGGTGCCGCGCGCGTGGTGGTGGTAAAATCGCGGGGGCATTTCCGGGGTGGCTTCGATGAATTCTTCCGCCATGAACAGGTGGTGGAAGTGGATTGTCCGGGTCTCACCAGCCCCATTCTGTCGCGCTTCAACTGGCGGCACATGCCGCGTCCTGTATTGCCCATCGACGATACCGCGTCGTGGTCCCCGGAGGCGACATGACCCTCGATGATCTCCCCACTCCGTGCCTGGTGTTAGACAGGGGGATACTGCAACGCAATCTGGATACGATGGCACGTGCGTTAGCGCGCCATAAGGTACCGTTGCGTCCGCATTTAAAGACCGCGAAATCGATCGATGTCGCCCGGATGGCAATTACGGGGCAGACAGGCGCTATCACGGTGTCCACCCTCGCCGAAGCCGAGTATTTTGTCGGTTATCGCATCCATGACATCCTATACGCGGCAGGGATCACACCACAAAAATTGGAGCGGGTGGTGAACCTCAACCGCCACGGCGCCAATGTGATCGTGATTACCGATGATCGCGACATGGCCGCGATCATCGCTGCCCAGAATATGCCGCCGCGCTGTTTGATTGAAGTGGATACGGGAGAGAATCGCGGTGGTATTTCGGCTGAAGGGCCGGAGTTAATGGATCTTGCTGGGCGGCTCGGCCCAGCCTTGGCCGGCGTGATGACGCATGCTGGGCACAGCTATTCTGGGCGTTCCGTCGCGGAGATGGCGGCCATTGCAGAGACAGAACGTGCTGGCATTACCCTTGCTGCTGGCCGTTTACGCGCGGCGGGATATAAAATTTCCATTGTTTCCATGGGATCATCGCCCACTGCGTTGCATGCCACGCATTTGGATGGCGTGACGGAGGTGCGTGCTGGCGTTTATATGTTTGGCGATCTGTTCCAGGTGCAAATTCTTACGCATGGCCTGGACGATATCGCCGTGACTGTGCTGACCAGCGTGATTGGCCGGCGGCCGAGGGAAAGTTCTATTCTCGTCGACGCCGGGGGGCTGGCTTTGTCGAAAGACCGCAGTACGGCAGCAACGCCCAATGATTATGGGTTTGGCCTTGCCCTAAATTTACAAGGGCAATTTCGCTACGGCCATGCGATTGTGGATCGCGCCTATCAGGAGCATGGGGTAATCATGTGCGATCCGGCGCATCCGATAGATCTGCCGATCGGTGGTAAGCTGCGCATCGCGCCTAACCATACCTGCATGACCGTTGCCGCGCATGATCGCTATCACGTTGTCGATGGATCCGATGATGTGATCGCGATCTGGCCGCGTGTTAACGGCTGGTAGCCAAGCGCATCAGCGGGATAGCGTTTCTGCGGTCTCCAGTGACCAGATCGCCGCGATCAGGCGTCTGGGTTGTAGTGATGGCCGCCTTGGCGCGAACAGTCGCTCAACTTGGTTTCCAGATCGGCATTGCTGAGCGGGGCTTGCAGGCTACCGCGCGCATGCAGGACGGTTTCGCGCAGCTTGGCGCCGGAACTTTTGGTGATGGTAGAATTGACCTTCCCTGGAATAGTTGACACGGGTTATGGGCTACGCGGCGGCTGCGAGTAGTTGCATCTGCACAGGCGTTTGGTATCCGATCGCGAAGTGCAGTCGTTCTCGGTTGTAGCGACCCTCGATGAAGCTGAAGAGGGTGTTTCTGGCTGCCTGGCGGGTATCGTATACGCCATTATCCTCGAGTTCGGTCTTTGGGCTGCCGAAGAAGCTCTCCATGGGCGCATTGTCCCAGCAATCCCCTTTGCGGCTCATGGAGCAGAGCATGCCGTGTGCGTCCAGCAGCCGATGATACTCATGGGAGGCATACTGACTGCCACGATCGGAGTGATGCAGCAGCTCCGGGCCTGGCCGGCGATTGGCGATCGCCATGTGCAACGCATCCAGTGTTAGTTCCTATGGCACGGTCTCGCGCATGGCCCAGCCAACCACCTTGCGGGAGAACATGTCCGGCACGACGGCGGGATACAGCCAGCCCTCAGCGGTCGGAATGTAGGTGATATCGGCCAACCAGATCCGGTTGGGTACCGTTGCCATGAACTGCCATGCCAGCAGGTTAGGGGCCAGCGGCAAGGCATGATGGCTGTCGGTCGTGCATTGAAAGTGCCGCTTACGACGCGCCTGAATGCTATGGCGGTGCATCAGGCTGGCAATCCGGCTGCGCCCCAAGTGCTTGCCCTCGGCGCGCAAGGTGGCATGCACGCGGGGACTGCCGTAGCGGCGGCGACTGGCGGCATGAACATGACGGATGTCATCAAGCAGAGCCCGGTTGGACACGGCGGGCGCCGCCAACCCGCCGCTGAGCGTGCATGCCAGCGTGCGCACACGGCGCTGGATGATACAGCAGGCCACGCGGGAAGATTATTTCCATGTCGCACCGTTAAAGCTATATCTGACGGAGGATTTCTGCGAAGCTGCCATAGCGTTCAAGGAAAAATGTAAGCCGCCGCCTTCAAGGTCCGGTAGCGTTAATAGATATAAAGATTGGGGAAAAAACATCACATGAAACGTCGCCAGTTCCTCGGCGCCGCCGCCGCCACTGCCATGCTGCCCGCCGCCAATGTTCGCGCCCAGGCCAACCGCGCCAAGACATTGAAGGTCGTGCCGCTAACCTCCCTATTCTCCCTGGATACGGTGTTCAACACATCGCTCGTCACTACCAGTTATGGCTTCGCGGTCTACGACACGCTGTTCGGTGTGAACGCGAAAAAGGAAATCAGTCCACAAATGGCGGAGGGCCACACGCTCTCCGACGACCAGCGCACCTACACGATCAAGCTGCGCGACGGCCTGAAATTCCATAATGGCGAACCGGTGCGCGCCCAGGATGTCGTGCAAAGCCTGAAGCGCTGGGCGGGGCGGGAAACCTTCGGCCAAACAGTCGCGCAGTTCGTCGATGATTGGGGCGTGGCGGATGACAAGACCATCCGCATCAAGCTGACCCGCCCGGTGCCTATCTTCCTGGAGGCGATCACGCGTGGCTCCGCCTCCATCCCCTTCATCATGCCGGAACACGTGGCGAAGACCGACCCCTACAAGCAGATCACGGAATCCATCGGCAGCGGGCCATGGAAGTTCAACGCCAGCGAATTCACCGCCGGCTCCTTCGCCGCCTTCACGCGCTACGCGGACTACGTGCCCCGCCAGGAAGCGCCGGACTGGACCAGCGGCGGCAAAATGGTGCATTTCGATCGCATGGAATGGCCAACCATTCCCGATGCCGCGACCGCCGCCGCCGCCCTGCAAGCGGGCGAGGTGGATTGGTACGAGCAGGTGCAGCCCGATCTCGTGGCGCAGATGAAGAAGAACCCCGATATCACCGTCGGCTCCGCCAATCCGGGCGGCTTCAATGGCATCATGCGCTTTAACCACCTGCAGGCGCCCTTCAATAACGTGGCGATCCGCCGCGCGGTGCTGATGGCGGTAAACCAGCAGGACTATATGGAATCCATCACCGGCAATGACCCCACGGCCCTGAACCTGTGCAAAGCACTGTTCCCCTGCGGCACGCCATACGGGCAGGAGATTGGCCAGAGCGCGATGGGCAATAGCCTGGACCGGGCGCGCGCCATGCTGAAGGCGGCCGGCTACAATAACGAGAAAGTAGTGATCATCAGCCCGGCCGATGTCCCCACCATCGCGCCGATGGGAGATGTGACTTTCGATCTGCTCAAGAAGCTCGGCATGTCTGTCGAAATGGTTTCGGTGGACTGGGCCACGCTCACCTCCAAACGCGCGATCAAGGAAGCAGTGGACAAGGGCGGCTGGTCCATTTTCCACACCTGGGCGCCGTCGCTCATCCTTGGTACACCAGTGGAACATTTCGCCATGCGCGGCCTGGGCGAAAAAGGCTGGGCCGGCTGGTATAGCGACGAAAAAATGGAGGCCCTGACCAAGGACTGGATAATGGCAACCACGGCAGCGGAACAAACCCGCATTGCCGGAGAAATCCATGCCCGCGCGTTTGAGATGGTGCCCTACGTGCTATGCGGGCAGTTCCAAATCCGCACGGCGCACCGGAAATACCTCACTGGCGTGGTATCTGGCGGCGCCGCCTATATGTGGGGTGTCCGGCGGGTGTGATAGGGCTGGCACAAATGCAAAGCTGTTCCCCGTCAGCACCTATGTCCCAGATTTGAGGTTGTGATTTAAGGAGAGTTTTGGTCTCGTCGGCATGACGCAGGAACCAAGATGAGCCCTATATCCTCAAGCGCCAAGAAGCCTGCCGCGCAGGTAATGAAGGGCATACGCCGGG
>SHWN01000120.1 GCA_009693795.1 Acetobacteraceae bacterium | reverse complement strand
ATCGCCGACGCATGAAATGACCATGCGATCGGGGAAAATAATTTTGGCGCCGATCGCGGCGGGAACCGAATAGCCCATGGCGCCATTCAGCGGCCCGATATAACGCTGCTCCTCAGAAAAATTCAGAAACCGTGAGGCCCAGCCGGCAAAATTTCCCGCATCCGTCGTTACGATCGCATCCGGTGTCATTAATTTTTCCAGATCGCGCATCACCCTCCCGAGATTGAGTGCGCCCTCATAATTCGGCACCGCCCGATTCGCCTCGCGCAGCGAACGCAGATCCGCCGTCCACCCGGCCCAGCCCACCACCAGCGGTTCCAGCCGAGCCGCCGCCAGCGCGAAGGCATTGAGGTCGGAGACTATCCCCAAGGCCGGGCGGAATACTCGCCCGATTTCCCCGCCTTCCGGATACACATGGATCAGCGGTGTACCGCCGGCCATACCCAGCAAGCTATAGCCCTGTGTCACCGCTTCGCTCAGTCGTGCACCGATGGCTAGGATTAGATCAGCGTCCTTGACTTTCGCCACCAGGGAAGGATCTGACCCGACCCCCAGATCTCCTGCCGAATTCGCCAGCGTGCCGTCATAGAGCCCCTGGCGCCGAAACCCGACCGCCACGGGCAGATTATTGCCCACCAGGAATTTGCGGATGGCGGCCCGTCCCTGTTCGGTCCATCGCGATCCGCCGAGGATCACCAGCGGCTTCTTCGCGCGCGCCAGCATCCCGTGCATCTCCGCCATCGCCGCCGGATCGGGATGCGCGACTGAGGCATAAAAGCGCCCGATATCGGGCACATCTGCGCTCATCCGCTGCATCTCCTCTGACAGTGCGATCACCACCGGGCCGGGCCGGCCAGTGGTGGCGATATCCACCGCATGCGCCACGATTTCCGGAATGCGCTCCACCTGGTCGATTTGCGTTACCCATTTGGCGAGCGGGCTGAACATGCGCCGGTAATCGACTTCCTGAAAACTTTCGCGGTCGGTTTCTCCCAACGGGATTTGCCCGACGAACAGCAACACCGGCGTCGAATCCTGCTGCGCCACATGCACGCCGATGGAACCATGGCAGGCACCCGGCCCACGCGTGACAAACGCTGCCGCCGGCTTGCCGGTCAGCTTGCCATACGCCTCCGCCATATGAACCGCTCCGGCCTCGAACCGGCAGGTTACGAGCTTCAGCTTCTGGCTGACATCGTAGAGGCCATCGAGCACGTCGAGATAGCTTTCGCCTGGCACTTCGAACACATGGTCGATGCCCTGTGCTACCAGTGCGTCGGCGAGGATGCGCCCACCCATCCTGGCTCCCACGTGGCGGGACGTGGTACGGGGTTTGCGGCTGGGGGCGCGGTCCATTCTGCTCTCCGGCGATTCCTGATCGCGCGAGATTAGGCGTGGGAGGGGTGAATTGGAAACGCCCGGCGGGCCGGCGCCGGATTTCTCAGACGGACTTTCAATTGAAGCCGAGAAAATTCGCGCTGGCGGAGATCGGCGGCGCGGCCTTCAGGCGGGCGATGTCCGGCACCGGGCGGGCGGTGCGCGCATCTTTCGCCAGCAGCTTTTCCAGCTCCGCCGCCACGCGCAGCACTAGCGCGTCGCCGCCGCGCGGGCCGACGATTTGCAGGCCAAACGGCATGCCATTGCCATCCAGCCCCACCGGCAGAGAAAGCGCCGGGTGCCCCGGCAATGTCACAGCATAGGCCAGTGCCAGCCAATGAAAATAAGTGCGCGTCGCCTTGCCATCGATTTCGGCGGGAAACAGCTCCGTCCAGGCGCGCGGTGAGATGGTGATCGATGGTGTAATGATCATATCATACTTCTGGAAAAAATTCTGCCAGCGCTGATAGATCTGCGTTTGCAGGGTTAACGCCCGAGCCACGTCCTGCGCCGAATACCCTAATCCCTGTTCCACATTGGCCCGCACATTCGGCCCCACATCCTGCGGCCGGGTTTTTACTTTTTCCAAATGGCTGGCGAGAAATCCGACAGCGCGCAAAATCTCAAACGATTCATCTGTTCCAGCACAATCAGGTGACGCATCGTCCGCGCGGGCGAAGATGTGGCGAAACAGGCTGGTCTTATCGCTGAAGTCGTTAGCGATGATTTTTTCTGTCGGCGCGAAACCAAAATCCGGCGTTAGCGCGACACGAATCGAAGCGAGATCGAGCGCGGTGGGCGGGTAAAAATCCTCGGCACGACGCACCTGCCTGCCGTGAATGGTCGTGGCCAGGGCGTCGCGGTTGTCGTCGGCGGTCATGGCGGAGAGCAGCATGCAAAGATCCGGCACGGTACGCGCCATTGGGCCAAGGACAGAGAGTGGATTCCAGCCATGACCGCGCTTTTCGTTCGGCACCAGCCCCGGCGTCGGACGAAACCCGACAATGCCATTGAAAGCCGCTGGATTACGCAAGCTGCCGCCCAAGTCCGACCCCGTGCAAATCGGTGCCATCCCCGTTGCCAGTGCCACCGCCGAGCCACCCGACGATCCCGCTGCCGATTTCGAAGGATCGAACGGATTACCCGTCGCGCCATAAACCGCATTGCGGGTATTCGCCCCGGCGCCAAATTCCGGCGTGTTGGTCTTACCAACAACGATCCCGCCTGCCGCTTTCACCCGCGCGACATTGCCCTGGTCCGTCGCCGGCACATGATCGCGAAAAATCGGACTGCCATAGGTGGTGCGCAATCCGGCAACATCTTCCAGGTCTTTCACGCCAAAGGGCAGGCCATGCAGCGGGCCAAGTTTTTCTCCCCGCGCAACGGCTTCATCAGCTAGTCTGGCGCTCGCACGGGCACGGTCGAAATCGTGCGCGACCATGGCGTTGACGGCGTGATCCACCGCCTCGATGCGCGCGATACAGCTGTCCAGCAACTCGCCAGATGAAAGTTTTTTCAGGCCGATGAGCTGGCGGGCTTCGGTGGCGTCGAGGTCGCATGGCTGGGTCATGGTCCAAAAACTCTCAAAAAATAGGTGTCAATGCAAAGCAGGAATGTTCCCTGTGTAATTACCACCTTCCGCGCTGGATGAAAGCGGTTCGGGCGTAGCGCGGACTGTCCTCATCCAGCTTGGAAGGTGGTAAATTTTCGCTGGCGGCGGGGACGGAGAGGGCGAGTATAGACGGCTGCCGCCGCCACCAACTCGTCCACTCGAACGTCCAGTGCCTTTTTGTCCTCGACCGGCGAGGGGTGTGGAAGCGTTCGGAATGGCGTGCAATCCATGACTCCTTCCTTGTGGAGCATTCGCACCCGTCTATCGACTTAGTGCAGCAAATCAATTTTCCGTCCGCGTATGGCGGTGCTGGGATCAGTTACAGTAGTTCCAGTTCCGGGCAAGGGCTCGCAATGCCGGTTTGTATTTCTAATCGGTTCCATTGCACCTCAATACCCCAACGCCATGCCATCCTTGCGCGGCTCCGACCCACCCACCAGGCACCCGCGTTCCCGGTCGATCCATATTGCCTGCCCACCACCATGCGGGCGATCTACCATCGTCGGTATATGCCCCATGCGCGCCAACCGATCCACCACATCGGCCGGAATGCCACGTTCAATTTCCAGTTTTCCCTGATAGGGAAAAAGTCTTGGCAAATCGATCGCCTCCTGAATATCCAATCCGTATTCTAGCATGTTGGACAGGAACAGCGTTTGCCCCATCGGCTGGAAATGTCCGCCCATGACGCCGTACGGCATTACCGCCTGACCATCTTTCATCACCATGCCGGGAATGATCGTATGCATCGGGCGCTTGCCCGGCGCGATGCAGTTCGGGTGGCCGCGCTGCACACGAAAACCGAAGCCACGATTTTGTAGCATGACGCCGGATTTCTCTTCTAGGATTCCACTGCCAAAACCCTGAAAGAGCGAATTAATAAAACTGCACGCATTGCCATCGCGGTCGACAACGCAAAGATACACCGTGTCCTTATGCACCGGCAGCATCGTCTCGCCCGGCGCGGGCATGTGCTTCATCGCCCGCTCATCGGAAATCAACCGACGCAGCCCAGAGAGATATTGTTCGCCGGTCAGCCGCGCCACCGGCACATCGGCCTGGCTCGGATCAGCCAGAAATGCATCGCGGTCGCGATAGGCCAGCCGCGCCGCCTCGATATGACGGTGATAGCGGATTGTGCCGAGTGGCCCATCCGGTGCGCTCTCTAGCCCGCGGAGCATACCCAGGATCATCAGTGCGAACATACCTGATCCATTCGGCGGGCATTGATAGACGTCATAACCACGCCAATGAATGGAGATCGGATCGACAAATTCGGCGTTGTTCAACCCGGCCGCAAAATCCTCCGCCGCGTGCAGCCCGCCATGCTGGCGCAACTTGACCACCATATCTTCCGCGATCGGCCCTTCGTAGAACGCTTTCGCGCCATTCCGGGCGATGGCCCTTAGGGTTTCCGCCAAATTGGCCTGCACGAACCGGTCCCCCGCCGCAGGAGCCTTGCCACCAGGCAAAAACGCATGCGCCCCGGTCTTGCGCAATTTACCCTCCAGCGCTGCCCAGTCCCAAGCGACTTTCGGCGCCACCGGCCAGCCTTCCGCGGCGAAGCGGATAGCGGGTTGCAGCAGCTCGTCCAGTCCCTTCGTGCCATGCGCGGCCAGCAACGTCTCCCACGCATTCACCGCCCCCGGCACCGTCACCGCATGGCCGGAGGTGTTTTCCAGTTCGGAAATTCCCTGGCTTTCGTACCAATCGATATTGGCCGCCGCCGGTGCCTTGCCTGACCCGTTTAGCGCAATCACCTTCGACGCTCCGGCCGGTGCATACAGGCAAAAACAATCCCCCCCGATACCCGTCGATTGCGGCTCGATCACGCCCAGCACGGCGACAGCGGCCACGGCGGCATCCATGGCGTTGCCCCCGACGCGCAGCACATCCAGCGCCGTCAGGGTAGCCGCGGGCATCGAAGTCGCCGCCATGCCGCCGGTGGCATAGACCGGGCTGCGGCCCGGCAGATGGTAATCGCGCATTGGGCGCTCCCACTCTAATGTTCGCTTCGTGCTTCGCATGGGCCGCACGGGTTGGCAATCTGGGGGCATATCGTCAGGGGAACCGACATGCCGGAACAAATCGATTATGCCGATTTCGAGCGCGTGGATATCCGCGTCGGCACCGTCATCGATGCCCAACTCTTCCCTGAGGCGCGCAAGCCGGCGATCAAGCTGACCATCGATTTTGGGTCAAAAATCGGCGTGAGGAAATCCTCCGCACAGCTGACCGTGCATTACAAGCCGGGCCAGTTGATCGGCCGGCAGGTCTGTGCCGTGGTGAATTTTCCACCCCGCCAGATCGGTCCCTTCATCAGCGAGGTTTTGACCCTCGGCATGCCCGATGATGACGGCGCCGTGGTGCTGATCAAACCCGACGTCAGGGTGGCGAATGGAGGGAAGCTGTTTTAGCCTTTGATCGGCGGAGGCGGTCGCGAGAGCCGTGAATCAGCCCCTTCAATCTGACTGCTGGCACGCGGCGCACAGCCCTTCCGCCTCGATCGTCGCTCCGGCCACGGTGAAGCCGAGCCGGCTGGCAACGTGGGCGAGCGCGTGGGCCAGTTCGCCGTCCTCGATCTCTGTCACTTTGCGGCAGTTGCGACAGATCAGGAACTGCGCGGCATGCACATGCCCATCCTCCGCGTGTTCATGCGCGACGCAGCCGATAAAGGCCGAAAGCCGTTCCAGCCGGTGGATCAGCCCGTGCTCAAGCAGGAAGTCTAGCGCCCGATAGACCGTGGGCGGAGCGGCACGATGGCGAGTCTGACGAAGCTTTTCCAGCAGGTCATAGGCCCCGGTCGGCGCGGTGGAATCTAGGACCAGGCCGAGCACCTCGCGCCGCAGCGGGGTCAGCCGACCACTTTTCCCCGCACAAATCGCCTCCGCACGGTCCAGTAAGGCCTCGGTCGCGGCTGGAAAACTGCTCTTGCCCATCCATATCTCCTTTTCCCGCAGCCGCCATGGCCGCAAGATAGCATCCATGTCCCAATCCGATACCCCGCCCGATCCCATCCTCGCCGCCATCAAGTTTGATGCGGCTGGCTTGGTGCCCGCCATCGCCCAGCAGTTCGATACAGGCGAGGTGCTGATGATGGCCTGGATGAACGCCGAGGCGGTGATGGAAACGCTTGCCACCGGTCGGGTCTGCTATTTTTCCCGCAGCCGGGGGCGGCTGTGGCGCAAGGGCGAAACCTCCGGCCAGCAGCAAATTTTGCAGGATTTCCGCCTCGATTGCGACGGGGATACGGTTTTATTGCTGGTCGATCAGGCCGGCGTGGCCTGCCATACTGGGCGACGCAGTTGTTTCTATTTGGCTGCGCGCGATGGCGGCTGGGTCGAAATCGCCGCCCCGCTGGTCGCGCCGGATGAACTGTACGGAGCGGCCAAACCGGTGGCACAGACGCCGATCACGGTCATCACCGGCTTTCTCGGTGCTGGCAAGACCACCTTGCTGAACCATCTGCTGAAGCAGCCCGCATTGGCGGGCACCGCCGTGCTGGTGAACGAATTCGGCGAAATCGGCCTCGATCACCTACTGGTGGAAAAATTGGATGAGAGTACCGTTCTGCTGAACTCCGGCTGCCTGTGCTGTTCTGTGCGCGGCGATCTGAGCAAGGCCCTGCGGGATCTGCTGCCTCGCATCCAGGGCGGAGAAATCCAACGCGTAGTGGTCGAGACCACCGGCCTCGCCGATCCCGCGCCGATCCTGGCCACCTTGATGTCCGATGTCACGGCGGCGACGAAATTTCGTCTCGATGGCGTCGTCACCGTGGTGGATGCGGTTCATGGCGCAGGCCAGATGGATGCGCACCCTGAAGCCCTGCGACAAATCGTGATCGCCGACCGGATCGTGCTGAGCAAGACCGACCTTGCCACACCCGATGCCGTCGTGACCTTGCGTGAACGGATCGCTCACCTCAATCCCGGTGCAAGGCAGATCACCGCCGATCACGGCGCGATGGATGCCGATGCGCTGCTGCATGTGGGCCTATTCGATATGTCGGAAAAAAATCCGGATGTACGAGGCTGGCTAGCGGCGGAAACCTATGCCGATCGCCCAGCCTCGTCGGGTCCCAATCGGCACGATGATCACATCCAGGCCTTCTGCTTAACTTTTGACGCGCCATTGCATTGGCAGGGGATCGGCAGCTGGCTGGAAATGCTGGTTGCCACGCGTGGCGAGAGCCTGTTGCGGGTAAAGGGCATTCTGAATCTGCATGGCCAGGAACGCCCTGTTGCTATCCACGGCGTGCAGCATCTATTCCATCCGCCAACGTTACTAGCGGCTTGGCCGGAGGGCGATCCGCGTACCTCCCGCCTTGTGTTCATCACAAGGGATCTACCGCGCGACGTAATCGAGGATGGCCTGCGCGCCTTCAACGCCGCTGCCGAAACCGCGTGAGTCTGGTCTATATCATCGCCGGCGAGGCCAGCGGCGACGTGCTGGGCGCACGGTTCATTTCCTCCCTCCGTGCCCGTCGCTCGGATTTGCATTTTGCCGGCATCGGTGGTGCGGCGATGGCGGAACAAGGTCTTGAAAGCCTGTTTTCCATGCGCGAACTGGCGCTGATGGGGCTGCTGGAAGTGCTGCCGAATCTTTTGCAACTGCGCGCGCGACTGGATCAAGTGGTGGCGGACATCACCGCCCGCCGACCGGCGCTGGTGGTGACGATCGACAGTCCTGGTTTTACTTTGCGCGTGCTGCGGCGCATTCAGCCGCTAGGGATCAAGCGCGTGCATTACGTCGCGCCGCAGGTTTGGGCGTGGAAGGAA
>SHWN01000119.1 GCA_009693795.1 Acetobacteraceae bacterium | reverse complement strand
GTTCGAAAGCCGCATCAACCCCGTGGTTGTTTCCAGATTCCACGATGCTGGTAGGCCGGGGAATGTAAGAATTTTGTTATAGGGGGTGATGAATTCCGAAATACGCGCATAGTTCATGCTGGTGGAGCGCACCAGAACCAGAACGGTGAGAGAAATATACAGGCTGGAGCCGAAATTTCGCATCAGGGTGAAGACAGCCGAGCCTTCAGTCACGTGATGCGGGGGCAGGGTAGCAAAGGCCATCACGGTCATCGGTGTAAAGGTGACGCTTTGGCCAAGGCCTTGGAGGTAATTGCTCCAGAAGACATCGAACTCAGTCATATTGATGTCGAGCTGGGCCATCCAGAAGGCCGAAAAGGCCTGTAAGGCTAGGCCAGCAGCGATGGCGAAACGGGGCGCCCAACGTGTAAGTTGGGTGATGAAGATGAACGCCGTCCAATTGCCGAGGCCACGGGCGGCGATCAGCGTACCGATCACACTATCTGGATAATCGCGCAGATCGTGCAACAGGCTGGGGAACAGCACCAGGGTCGTAAAACTCATCATGCCCATGATGAACGCTAGAGTGATTCCAATGGTAAAATTACGATCTAACAACAATTCAGGATTGAGAAAGGGATGATCGGACGTCATGCAATGAGCGACGAACACCCAAAAGGCTAGCACGCCGATAAAGGCGCAGAGGGTGATCTCCGTGGATTCGAACCAGTCCATGCGCTGGCCGCGATCGAAGATCAGCTGCGCGGAAATGATGGCGGTGGAGAGGGCGAGAAACCCGATCCAATCGAATTGAATGGGGCTGCGCTTGGTGTGATCGGCCAGGGCGAACCAAATGCAGATCAGCGTGCAGATACCTGGCGGCACGATCATGAAAAACGCGGCGCGCCAGTTATAGGCCTCCGTCGCGATGCTGCCGAGGATCGGGCCTAATACGGGGCCGAACACGGCACCCACGCCCCACAGCACCAGCGCAGCAGCATGCAAATGGCGCGGAAACGTGCCCAGCAGAATCGCCTGGCCCATCGGCATGATCGGCGCACCGAAGGCGCCTTGTAGCACGCGCGCCAGGATCAGGCCTTCCAGGCTGTTCGCCATGCCGCATAAAAACGACGAAACAGTGAAACCCAGCACGGTGGTGAACATCACCGTTCGCCAACCCAGCCGGCTGGAGAGCCAGCCCGTCATCGGCGTGGCAACGGCGGTGGCCACTAAATTCAGGGTGATCACCCAGGAGATTTCATCCTGTGTGGCCGATAGCGTGCCGCGCACCTGCGGCAAGACCAGGTTGGCCAGCGTGATGGTCATGCCAAACAGCATATTGGCCAGCTGCACCATCAGCAGGATGAGCCATTGCCGGCCACTGATACTGAAGAGGCCGCCCTGGGCTGGCCCAACCTGGGCGGCTGTCGTACTCATCCGGCGGCGTTCCCTATGCGTCGGGGCAATAGACCCCCCTCAGTCGAGGCTCTATACTAGTTTCCCTGACGACGCACGTCAGCGCTACCGCGATGGGAGCTAGCATGTATCTGAATACCTTCGCGCAAAGCGCGCAGCCATTGGATATGACGCAGACGGATGAATTCCGTAGCCTGCTGACCAGTGCAGCCGAGTTATCCATCCCGCATGTGCGCGGCATTGCCTACCGGTCCAGCCATATTGTGCTGCGCCAGCAAAGGTTTCATTTTCTGGAATGGGGTGCCCCAGACGCGCCGCCGATCGTGCTGCTGCATGGCGGGCATCAATCCTGCCATTCCTGGGATCTGGTCAGCCTGCATCTGGCACAAAAATATCGGGTTCTGGCGCTGGATCAGCGCGGCCATGGCGACAGCGAGTGGGCGCGCGATCTGGATTATTCCAACCACACCATGTCACTCGACGCCGAGGCCTTTATCAGCGCCATGGGCCAGCAACGCCCGATCCTGATGGGCCATTCGATGGGTGGGCGCAATTCCATGCTGTTGACCAAGCGCAATGCCGCGATGCTGCGCGCGCTGGTCGTGGTCGATATTGGGCCAGAGGTTTCGCCGGAAGGGCGGCAGGCGATTTCGTCCTTTGTACGGGCCAATCAGGAATTTGATAATCTGGAACATTTTGTCGAAAACGTCCGCAAATACGACCCCTACCGGCCACGCGAGCACATCGAGCGGACGGTGAAATACAATATGCTGCAACGGATCGATGGCAAATTCGTCAGCAAATGTGACTCGAATCCACGTCGGCTGGGGCTGACGCAGAATAGCAGCTTGTTGGATAATATTACGCTTAACGACGCGCGTGGCTTCGATCTGCCGGCGCTGGTGATTCGTGGGGAGAATTCCAATATTTTACCGGCCGACGCCGCCGAACGTTTCCGCGATGCCCTGCCGCGCGGAACGCTGATCACGGTGCCGAAAAGTGGCCATAACGTGCACGGCCAGAACACGCTGGGCTTTTTGGAGGCCCTTGGGGCGTTCCTGCCTACGCTGGAATAGGATAGCGGTGGTGGAGCTGAGCGGGATCGAACCGCTGACCTCGTCATTGCGAACGACGCGCTCTCCCAACTGAGCTACAGCCCCGTGCCGCGGGCGCGCGGAACATGCGCATGAGGGCGGACCAAGTCAAGACGGGTTTCAGGGTGTTGCAGTCGTACGATGCGACGGGTAGCTTGCCCGCGCTGGCGGAGACCCTTGCATGATCACCATTTTGTTCGACCTGCTGCATTTACTGATCTCTTTGATGAAAATCGTGCTGATCGTGCACATCATCTACAGCTGGTTGGTTACCTTCAATATTCTCGACACTCGCAATCGCATTGTATGGAATATCGGCGATTTTCTGTTTCGGGTGACGGAGCCGGTGTTGCGCCCGATTCGGCGCTATATGCCCAATCTGGGGCCGGTGGATCTTTCGCCCCTGGTCGTGTTCATCGCGCTGTGGCTGGTGGATCAGATCCTATTCCGCTTGCAAATGACCATCGCGCTGGGCAGCTTGGCGCCGCTGCTGCTGTGAGCATGCCGGCGGTGGGCACGGCTTTCTGACGTGAACGCGCGGATGGTGTGGCGGTGGCTGTGAAAGTGACGTCACGCGCGCGCCGACCTGGGCTGGGTGGGGTGGCGGCGGATCACGATGGCGGGCGGTTGCTGATCGGTATGAGCAGGGCGACGGAGGGTGGCCGGGCTAATCGGGCAGTCTGCGTGGTGCCGGAGGAGACGCTGGATGTGGCGCCGTCCATGGTCGCGGTGGCCAGTGGGGCCACCAACCGGTGCAAAATGTTGCATGTCGCCGGTGATCCGGGGTTGCTGGCCGCGCGGCTGGCGGCTCTGTGAGCACAATGGCGCGCCGGATCGACGGGAAGGCGATCGCGGCTTCGCTGCGGGCGGCATTGTCCGTGCGGGTGGCGGGATTGGCGTATCGGCCCGGCCTGGCGGTGATCTTGGTGGGCAAAGATCCGGCGTCCTCCGTTTATGTCCGTAGCAAGGATCGCGCGGCGCGGGAGGTCGGGATCGCGGCGCATAGCCTAAATCTTCCGGTGGACACCAGCGAGGCCGCGTTGCTGGCGGAAATCGCGGCGTTGAACGCCGATCCGGCGATTGACGGTATTCTGGTACAATTGCCGCTGCCAGGGCAGATCCGGGCGCAGGCGGTAATTGCCGCGATCCACCCGACGAAGGATGTTGATGGGTTCCATCCGCTCAATGTGGCGCGTCTGGCCAATGGCGAGGTGGGGCTGGTGCCCTGCACGCCGCAGGGGGTGATGAAATTGCTTGCCGCGACTGGGATTACGTTGGAAGGCGCGCGCGCGGTGGTGCTGGGGCGTTCGGCGATTGTCGGGCGGCCGATGGCGGCGCTGCTGCTGGCGGCAAATGCCACCGTGACCATTGCGCATTCGCGCACAAGCGATCTGCCTGGCGAATGTCGCCGCGCCGATATTTTGGTCGCCGCCATGGGGCGCGCTGAAATGGTGCGCGGGGGCTGGATCGCGCCGGGCGCGACGGTGATCGATGTCGGCATCAACCGGTTAGCCGATGGGCGGCTGGTGGGTGACGTGGCCTTCGCCGAGGCAGCACTTGTGGCCGGCGCCATCACCCCGGTGCCTGGCGGGGTGGGGCCGATGACCATTGCGTGTTTGTTGGAAAACACCGTCGTGGCGGCTGAGGCGCGTCGAGAAAATGAGAATCGGGAAAATTAAAAATCGGTGACCCGGCCCTTATGCGCCCAGTCGCCGTAGCGAGTCGGTTCCGGTCCTTTTGCGCCGCCGGTTTCACCGGGTAAAGGCGCGACGGTGACGATCTGGCCGGTCGCATAAAAATGTGGGTTTTCCCAGCCGGCTTTGCCGTAGCAGAGCGGCGAACCGTCCATCGTCAGCACCGCGCCACCGGCGGATTCCAGCACGGCCTGTGCCGCCGCCGTGTCCCATTCCATGGTGCGGCCCTGGCGCGGATAGAGATCTGCCAGCCCTTCTGCCATACGGCAGAATTTTAATGACGATCCGTAATTGGTTATTTTTTGTACGTTGCGGCCGCGCAGGAATTCTTGCAGCCCGGCTTCATTGGAATGCGAGCGGCTGGCCAGGACCGTCAGGCCTTCCGGCAGGGGTTTGCGGGCGAAGATGGCGTGGCGGCCGGTGCCATCGCGTTTTGCCGCGCCGCGTCCCACGATACCGAGAAAAATTTCGCCGGTGACGGGCACGCCAACGACGCCGAGGACGGGTCGGGCCTTGCGGATCAGCGCGATATTGACGGTGAATTCATCGCGCCCGGCGGTGAATTCGCGCGTGCCGTCCAGCGGATCGACCAGCCAGAATTCGTCACTCGCGACACCGGCATGTCCGGCGGCCATTTCTTCCTCGGCGATCACCGGAATGTCGGGGGCGGCAGCGCGCAGGCCGGCGAGGATGATGGCTTCCGCAGCGTGATCGGCCTCGGTAACCGGCGAGGCGTCCGACTTGCGGATGACATTGAAACCACGGGCGCGCACCGCCAGGATGGCGGCACCGGCGCGTTCGGCGAGGTCGATCGCCAAAGCCAACAGGGCGTCATCGTCCATGCGGGTGCTCATGCCTGCCGAGGTGGGCATGTTACAATGCCGCTTCCAGATGGGTGACCGTTGGGCTGGTCTCCGCCCCGATCATCTCCGCCACTAGAGAGCGGCGGCAGGTCAGATGGTCGCGTTCGAAGCACAGCAAGCAGACGCGTTGGTCGCGCGCGGCGGCGATGACCTGGGCGAGTGCGGCGCTTGGGCGATAGCCGGTCATGTGGGACTGAAAATAATGTGCATACGTTCGGGATGGCCTGCGCGGACTGCCATGCGGCCTTTCTTGGGAGTGCCGGGTGCTTGCAGATGCGGATAGCCGATACTCGCCTCCGCCATGGAACCGGCCAGCAGGTTTTTGGAAAATCCTGGTTTGCGCGAGGATGTCGCGGCGCGCACGTCGATCAGCAATTCGGTCCAGGCCGCCTGCAATACCGGGAGCACATGGGGAAGGGTGGTGCCTTTATAGCCGATCGTCAGCAATTCATGGCTGGTCACCGTCAGATGCTCACTGCAGGCCGCGAAAGGATGAATTGGGCTGACGCACCGGCTCCACGCCGCCGCTACCCGCTGGCATCATGCCCAGCCGGCGCAGGCAGGCGCGTTTGGCATTCGCGCGCGCGAGGGCCAATGCGCCCGAATCATCGCTGCGGAGCGCGGGAGTGCCGGCTTGGCGCATGATGATAAATTTCACTGCCGGATCGTCATTGGCGTCGCGCTCACAGATCGCATCCGGCGTGTTACCGGCCGGGCCGCAGCCGGCTAGTAATAAGACTAGAAAAAGGGCGCGGATCATCCGGCCGCCATCCAGTCCTCGACCAAACGTCGGGCGATGCTGTCGGCGCGGGGGAGGAAAAAATCATGCGCTTCCGGGTTCTTGCACTGATCGCGGGAGAACCAGCGGGCGTCGATCAGTTCGGTCGGGTCGATAGTGATTTTTTCGCTCAGCCCCTCGGCGTAAAAGCCCAGCATGATGTTGCCGGGGAAGGGCCAGGGCTGGCTAGAATGGTAGTGCACAGCGCCGACCTCGATGCCCGATTCCTCAAATACTTCGCGGCGGACGGCTTCTTCGAGGGTCTCGCCCGGTTCCAGGAAGCCCGCGAGGGTGGAATACATATTGGCGCGCGGAAAACGCTGCGAATGGCCAAGCAGACAATGGTCGCCGCGCGTGACCAGCATGATCACTGCCGAATCGGTACGCGGATAATGTTCCGCCCCGCAGGCGTTGCATTTCATCATATGGCCGGAGGTGCGGGTTTCGCAGGCGCCGCCGCACACGCCGCAATACCCGTGGCGAGACTGCCAATGCATCAATCCCCGCGCATGGGCGAGGACCGAGGCTTCCGGCTTCGCTACCCCCCAGCCGACCGAACGCAGATCGACAAATGTGCCAAGGCTGTCTGAAAGCAGCGGCACCGGATCGTCGGCGGCGGAGAGATCGACCGTAAACACCGCCTTGCCTTCCATTAGGCCGAGAAATGCCCACGGGCTACCAGCCATGCGCAAGGTTCTGGCGGCAGCGCCGGAGATATAGATTGCTTCCGGTTGGCCTTCAGCCACGCCATGCAGCAGGTTGCGGTTGCGCCAGACCGGCACGAACAGGGATTCGGGGTTTTCTAGCTGTTCGTTGATCCAGGCCTGGTCCTCGCGTTTGGTGGCGATGCGGTCCAAAGGAGAAGACGAATAAACATTCGGGCGGCTGGCAATGATCAGGGTCACGGTGCGGTGCTCATGTGAGGTGGGGCTTTGCTGAGTGTGACGGTGCCATGCGCGGCCTCGCACGGCAACGGCGCGCTGTTCGTTCGGCAGATCAAGGTTGGCGCGTCGGGCTGCCCGTGGTACCGCCCGGCTTCCCCCTTCCCCATGCGACTTCTATCGCAGTCAAGGAGACCCAGATGTCCGTAACCACCCAGCCAGGCGCCCCTCCCGCTGGTGCCATCCCGCTGACGATCAATATTCAGTATGCGAAGGATGTGTCTTTCGAGGTGCCCGGTGCGCCCGGCGTCTATATGCAGCCGCAAGGCCAGCCGCAGGTGAACCTGAACCTGGATGTGCAGGCAAGCCGGTTGGATCCGAACCAGCAAATCTATGAAGTTTCTCTAGTGATCCGTGCAGAGGCGAAACAGACTGCTCCCCCTGGCCCGAACGGCCAGGCGCCGGCGCCAGTTGACGAGTCCGCACCGACCTTGTTCGTCGCGGAACTGACATTTGCCGGCGTGTTCACCCTCGGCGCCGTGCCGGAAAATACCGTCGAGCCGCTGCTTCTGGTGGAAGCGCCGCGCCTTCTGTTCCCCTTTGCACGCAATATCCTGGCCGATATCACCCGCGATGGCGGCTTCCCGCCCGTGTTCCTGCAGCCGCTGGATTTTGTGGCACTCTGGCAGTCCCGCCGCGCCGGCGGTGCGGCTTCGGTGTGAAGCAAGGCAAGGCCTGGGGGCAAAGCCCCCTGGCCTTGCTTACGTTTGTGCGTTGCCGTCGCGTGTCGCGCCGGTGGCGAGCATGGTGGCGATGCGGTCTTCGCTGAAGCCTGATTCGCGCAGGACTTCGAGGCTGTGTTCGCCGAGGCGGGGTTGCAGGCGGCGGATTTCGGGTGCGGTGCGGCTGAAGCGCGGCGGGATGTCGGGCATACGGAGTTTACCCTCGGTCGGGTGGTCCACTTCCTTCCAGAAGCCGGTGGCGACGAGCTGTTCTTCCGTGAGGAGGTCTTCCAGAGAATTCACTGGGCCGTGCGGGACATTGGCGTTTTTCAGCAACGCTACCCATTCGGCATTGGTGCGGGTGGT
>SHWN01000118.1 GCA_009693795.1 Acetobacteraceae bacterium | reverse complement strand
GTAGTGTCGGACGCAGATAGCCATGAAATCACCTGCGCGCCGGAAAATTTCTTCGCCGTACGCGATACGCTAGAAGAAAAATTCGGCGCCCCAGATGACGCTAAAATCGATTGGCGCCCCACCACCACCGTGGCGCTGGACGAAGACAAGGCCCGGCAATTGCTCAAACTGCTAGATACGCTGGATGAAAGCGACGACGTACAAAACGTCACCGCCAACTTCGAAATTTCCGAGGCCGTAATGGCGAAATTATCGGAATATAAGCCGCATTTATAATCTTGATCCAAATCTCTCTGACCGCACGTGTCCCATTCGCACGTCAACAACCTTCGACCTGTTTCGACAGGACGAATTAGCACCCTCTGATTTAATTATTTTCCTAGTATGTATCATCCTGATTCAGTGTTCGCAGGGAGACAGCCCTGCGGCAGCAGACTTGTTCGAATTGGGGTTTTAAAATCCATGGCAAGCCGCCTCGCCGTCAGCGGTTTCTGACTGAGATGGACGCAATTGTTCCGTTGCACCAGTTGTACCGGTTGATTGCTTCCGGGAGCGGATAATCCGCCTTGCCAGCCCAATGGTGATCTGGCACCCAAATGAAATAGTGAAGAAAACTCGTCGTCTCAGAAATCTCTGCAAACCGGGTCCCCTTCGAACCCATCATCGCCCTCCATCTGAGGCCCAGTGAAGGACAACAGATTTAGCACTTCAGCCTTTTGTCACAGATATCTTCACCCGATTGCCCTACGTAACCACGCGCAAGGGCACCCGAATCGGCCATCCATGGCACACAATCAGGAGACATGATCAAACTCCTGGGCATCGACCCTGGTCTGCGCTTTACCGGCTGGGGCATCATTGAAGCAGACGGCAACCGCCTGCGCCACATCGCCGATGGCGTCATCGCCACCGACAGTGACATGTCGGTGGCCGAACGGCTGAAAGCACTGCACGACGCCCTACAAGCCCTGTTCGCCGTCCATCAGCCGGACGAGGCGGCGGTGGAGGAAACCTATGTCAACCGCAACGGCGCGGCGACGTTGAAGCTCGGCTATGCCCGCGGCGTGGCGCTGCTGGCCCCGGCTTTGGCAGGGATCAAAGTGGTGGAATATGGCGCCAAAGCGGTGAAATCGGCGGTCGTCGGCAACGGCAATGCCGATAAGACACAGGTAGAAATGATGGTCCGCCGGCTGCTGCCGGGGGCAACGATCAAACGCGCCGACGCCGCCGATGCCCTGGCGGTGGCGATTTGCCATGCGCATCACCGCGCCTCCAAATCCGTCTGGGCGGCGGCGGAGCGGCGCGCATGATCGCGCAACTAACGGGCCGGATCGAGGCCTTGACAGATGGCTCCTGTATCATCGATGTGAACGGCGTCGGTTATCTCGTGCAGGCCACCACCCGCACCCTCGCCGCCCTGCCTGCCGCGCCCGCGCTGGTAAAAATTCTGATCGAAACCCAAATCCGCGAAGATGCGTTCCTTCTCTATGGCTTCGCGGACAGCGCGGAGCGCGACTGGTTCCGTCTGCTGACCACCGTGCAGGGCGTCGGCGCAAAGGTGGCGCTGGCGATCCTGTCCACCCTCACACCCGCCGATCTGGTCGGCGCGATTGCGGGGGGGGATCGCTCCAGTGTGACGCGCACCCCCGGCGTCGGCGCCAAGCTGGCAATCCGCATCCTAACCGAACTGCGCGAAAAAGCCGGGGCCATGCCGACTGGCGCCTCCTTCGCCACCACCCCGCGCATGCCGACCGGCACGGCGGAGGAAGCACTCTCAGCACTGCTCAATCTCGGCTATCGACGCCCGGAAGCGCAGCCCGCCGTGGCGCGGGTAATTGAACGTCTGGGCGATGGCGCCAGCTTGGATCACGTGATCCGCGATAGCCTGAAAGAACTCGCGCGATGAAAGAACTCGTGAGTGATGACCTAGTGGCTTTCTTTGCCGGGGCCTTGGTCGTCGCGGGCTTTTTGGCTGGGGTCTTCTTGGCAGTGGCCTTCTTTAGATGAGTGACGATCGGGCCATTTCCCCGCAACGCATGGATGAAGATGCCGGCGAAGCTTCCTTACGCCCGCAAACCCTGGCGGAATTTGTCGGCCAGCGGACAACGCGGGAGAATTTGTTTATTTTTATCCAGGCAGCGCGTGGGCGCGGTGAGGCGTTGGATCATGTTCTGCTGCATGGCCCGCCCGGCCTTGGCAAAACCACCTTGGCGCAAATCGTTGCCCGCGAATTGGGGGTGGGTTTCCGCGCCACCTCCGGCCCCGTCATCCAGCGCGCCGGGGATCTGGCGGCCATCCTGACCAATTTGCAACCACGTGATGTGTTGTTCATCGATGAAATCCACCGGCTGCAGCCTGCGATCGAAGAAATCCTCTACCCGGCCATGGAGGATTTTCAACTCGATCTGATCATCGGCGAAGGTCCCGCAGCGCGCTCCGTGCGCATCGATCTGTCGCCATTTACTTTGGTCGGCGCCACTACCCGCGCCGGGCTGCTGGCCACACCTTTACGCGACCGCTTTGGCATTCCGCTGCGGCTGATCTTCTACACCCCGGAAGAACTTCTGCTCATCGTCGCGCGCGGCGCAGAAAAACTGGGTTTTTCGCTCACCCACGAAGGAGCGGAGGAAATCGCCCGGCGTTCGCGGGGCACCCCGCGCATTGCCGGGCGTCTGCTGCGCCGTGTGCGCGATTTCGCCGCTGTCGCCGGCCATTCTCCGGTGGACCGCGCCGCCGCCGATGCGGCCCTCACGCGCCTGGAAGTGGATCGCCTCGGCCTTGATGCGATGGACCGGCGATACCTCTCGCGCATCGCCGAGCATTACGCGGGCGGGCCGGTTGGCGTCGAAACCCTTGCCGCCGCCTTGGCGGAAGCACGGGATACGCTGGAAGACGTGATCGAACCCTATCTGTTGCAGGAAGGCCTTATCCTGCGCACCTCGCGCGGGCGTATGATGGGGGAGCCGGGTTGGCGCCATCTCGGCCTGACACCGCCGGCCAGCATTGCCGCGCAGCTCGATCTGCTGCGGCAGGGTCCCCCCGATGCGGACATACCAAATGCGGGCATAAGTGAATGAATGGCAATTTTCCGTCCACCGCGCGAGAGGGTCCGCACCTTTATACGATGCGTGTTTACTATGAGGACACCGATGCCGGCGGCATTGTCTATTACGCGAACTATCTCCGCTTCATTGAACGCGCGCGCACCGAAGCCTTGCGCGCGCTGGGCATCCCCCATGCGCAACTGGTGGCGCAATTCGCGCGGATGTTCGTGGTGCGGCGTCTAGAGATGAACTATCTACGCCCGGCCCGGGTCGACGATTTGCTCATTGTTGCCACATCGGCGGAGGAGATTGGCGGCGCCTCGCTGATCCTGCGCCAGGATGTGCAGGCGGACGATGGCCCGCAACTGGCCGCGGCACGGGTGCGAATCGCCTGCGTTGCGGTGGATACTGGTGCGGCGCAGCGCATCCCGCCGCCCTGGCGCGCAAAGCTGCAATCGCTGCGCATGGCACACTACGAACAGATACGGAGCCGCCTGTGAACGATCGGGTAGTGGACGCGGCCAATCTCGCCGCCAGGGCCAATGATCTCTCGCTCTGGGGCCTGTTCGCCCAGGCTGATATCGTCGTCAAGCTGGTGATGATCCTGCTGACCCTCGCCAGCATCTGGGTCTGGGCCATTGTGTTCGAGAAATGGCAAAGCCTGCGCCGCGCTAACCGCGAGGCGGACGCGTTCGAGGACAAATTCTGGTCCGGTGGCAGTCTGGAGGATCTTTACGAACAGGACGGCGCCAAACCCGCGCATCCGATGGCCGCCGTGTTCGGCGCTACGATGGGCGAATGGCGGCGCAGCACGCGCGCGGCGGGCACCGATGTCGCGCGGTCTTCCGTCAGTGCCCGTGTCGATCGTACTGTCACCCTGACCGTGCAGCGCGAAATGGACCGGCTAGAACGCTGGATGGTGTTTTTGGCCTCGGTCGGCTCCACCGCGCCCTTTATCGGACTGTTTGGCACCGTTTGGGGCATCATGCATTCCTTCTCCGCCATCGCGACGATGCAGAACACCTCGCTCGCCGTAGTAGCGCCCGGCATCGCGGAGGCCTTGTTTGCCACCGCCATCGGCCTGGTTGCCGCCATTCCTGCGGTGCTCGCCTATAACAAGATCAGCTCTGACCTCGCCCGCTTTGCCGCGCGGCTGGAGGGGTTCGGGGTGGAGTTCGCCGCCATATTGTCGCGTCAAAGCGAGGAAAAGGCCTGAACCATGGCCGCTGCCTTGCAAGGCCGTTCGAACGGAAAATCGCGCTACCGCCCGCTGGCGGAAATCAATGTCACGCCGATGGTGGACGTGATGCTGGTGTTGCTGATCATCTTCATGGTCACCGCGCCCTTGATGACCTCCGCCGTGCCGGTCGATCTGCCGAAGGCCAATGCGCGCCCGGTGAACACCGATGTCGAACCGCTGACCGTCTCGATCAATGCAGAAGGAAAAATTTATCTGCAGGACGCGGAGTTGCAACTCGGCGATTTGGTGCCAAAACTCCTGGCCATCGCGGAGAACAAGCCCGACCGGCGCATTTTCGTGCGTGGCGATCGCAGCATCGCCTATGGCCGGATCATGGAGGTGATGGGCAAGATTGCGCAGGGCGGCTTTACCAAGGTTGCCTTACTGGCCGAGCAGCCAAGTGCCGTGGCTCCGACGGCCGCGCCGCGGCGGCCGGCCGCCGCACCGCGCCCGGCCGAACGCCCCACTCCCGGGCAGCCGGCTGCCCCCCCTGGCGCCCAGCGCCCGCCGGGCCGCGGTTGAGTGTGATCCGCGCGCATGCTCATTCTCGACGCGGCACACAGAATCTGGCGCCGAGCCAGCCGGCCCATGCGCCGGGGTGCAGTGGCATCCGTCGTGCTGCATCTCAGCATCGTGCTGGCCATGCTGATCGGCTTTATCCGCGCAACCCCGCCGGAGCCGCCGGAAGAACAGACGATTTCGATGATGTTCGATGGCACCGCCCCCACCATGCGCAAGAGCGAGGCCCCCGCCCAGATCACGGCCGAAACTCACCCCGAGCCACCGGCGCTGGAACAGCCGAAACCCGCCCCGCCCGAGCCACCACCACCGCCGCCCCCGCCGCCGCCCCCCCCTGCTCCGCCGCCGCCGCCCGAGCCCAGCACGGAGCCAGCACCGCCGATTCTGCCCCCCCCACCGGCGCCACCTCCGCCGCCCAATCCGAACCCACCACCGCCCACGACGCAGCCGCCGTTGCCGGTGCCGCCACCCCCTGCCCCGCCGCCGCCCAGCCCGAACAGCCAGCCCAACCCAACCACCAACCCGGCGCCGGCGAGCCAGGAAGTCAACAACACGCTGGAACGCCTCCGCGCGTTGCAACGCCAACAACGCCCGTCCATCGCACAAGCCAACCCGACGCCCGGCGGTGCGCCCAATGCCAGTGGCAATCCGCTAGGCGAAGACACATCGCTGCTCTCAGCGGATCAGATGCGCTCGATCGGCGACGCGGTGCGCCGTTGCTGGACCTGGGATGCCGGCGCGCGCGACGCCGATCAGATGCGCGTGATGCTCGAAGTCACCACCGACGAATCGGGCACCGCCCGGCTAGTAAAGATCGCCACCGAGGACGCCGGCAAATTAAGTAACCCAGTCTTCCGCGCCTTTTTCGAACGCGCCCAGCGCGCGGTACTATCGCCACAATGCGCCAATCTGCCGCTGCCGCGTAACATGCTGGGCCAGCAGCGCACCCTTAAATTCCGCTTCAGCCCCTGAACCTATTGCTCCGCCAACAGACCCATCGAGAGAACCTGGCATGTCCGAATCCTCCCTCGTTCTAAGTCGCCGCGGCCTGATCGCCGCCGGCCTCACCGGCAGCGCGACCTTGTTGGCGACGCCGTTCTCCGCCCGCTCGCAAGCTCCCGGCGGCGGCCCAACCGGCGGGCGTAGCGCGGTGATCGACGTCAACCGCGCCCGCACCGATCCAATCCCCGTCGCCGTGCTGGATTTTGCCGCGGCGGGCGGGGAAAACAGCCGGCTGGCGAGCAACATCGCCCAGGTGATTAATAACAATCTGGCGCGCTCCGGCCTGTTCCGCCCGGTCAGTCCGTCGGCCTTCCTTCAATCCGGCCCGGTGGGCGACACGCCAAACTTCCAGGACTGGCGCGCCATCGGCGCGCAGGCGCTAGTGACGGGGAAAGTCGATGTCGCTGGTAGCGGACAGGTGCGCGTCGAATTCCGCCTTTGGGACGTGCTGCCGGCGCAGCAGATCCAGGGTACCGCCTACACCACCGGCGTCGGCAACTGGCGCCGCATCGCGCATATTATTTCAGACATGATCTATGAACGTCTGCTCGGCGAGAAGGGCTATTTCGACACCCGCATCGTCTATATCGCCGGCACCGGCCCACGCGACCGCCGCGTCAAGCGCCTCGCGATCATGGATCAGGATTCGGAAAACAACCGCTTCCTGACCGATGGTTCCTGGGCCGCACTGACGCCGCGTTTTCACCCGACGCGTGACCAGATCGCCTTCATGTCCTACACTAATAACCGCCCGCGCGTGTTTGCCTTTGATCTTGGCTCCAGCCGCCAGCAGGTGCTGGGCGAATTCGACGGCATGACCTTCGCCCCCCGCTTCGCCCCCGATGGCGACAACGTGATCATGTCGGTCACGCACGGCGGTGGGTCCGATATCGTCGCCGTCCATCTCGGCAGCCGCCGCGAACGGCGCCTGACCAGTTCTGGCTCCATCGACACGTCGCCCTGTTACAATCCGGAGGGCACCCAGATCGTGTTCAATTCGGATCGCGGTGGCGACCAGCAGCTTTATGTCATGGATGCTGGCGGTGGCGGGGCCCGGAGGATAAGTTTTGGTAGCGGACGCTATGCCACGCCGGTCTGGTCACCACGCGGCGATCTGATCGCCTTCACCCGACTGGGCCGCAGCGGTTTTGCCATCGGCGTCATGCGCCCGGATGGTTCCGGCGAGCGCATCCTGTCCGAGAGTTTCGCCGTCGAGGGCCCGACCTTCGCGCCGAATGGGCGGGTGCTGATGTTCTGGCGCGAAAGCCCAGCCCGGGATTCGCGCGGTAACGGTTTTTCGTCGCGTCTGGTTTCCATCGATATTACCGGTTTTAACGAACGTCCTGTGACCACGCCGACCGATGCATCCGATCCGGCCTGGTCGCCACTCGCCGCCTGATAGCTTAATAACATGTCAACAAGTACCGCATCCTCCCACTCCCCAGCCGGCCACCCATGAGAGTATACTTCCGCAGGTGGCCAAAGGGAGATAGGGTGGGGGTGCGGGAAAGTGCCGAGCTTCAAAGTCTTGACCTCAATACGAACCACACGCTATGCGCCCACGCTAGTACGAATTATGCGCTAAGCCCCCACCCTAGCAAGGATACCAAATCAACATGTGGAAAACCCTACTCAGCGGCCTGCTTGCCCTGTCCCTCCTCACCGCCTGTTCGAAATCCGACGACGTGGCCAATACGAGTAGTGCCGGCGGCGGTGCCGCCACGCCGGGCAGCCAGGCAGATCTGGCGCAAACCGCCGGCGATCGCGTGTTCTTTGAATTGGCCGCCTCCACCCTGTCGCCGGCCGCCCGCACAACGTTGGACAAGCAGGCCGCATGGCTGGCTAAATATCCGAAAGTACAGGTACAGATGGCCGGCAATTGCGACGAGCGCGGCACCACCGAATACAACCTCGCCCTCGGCCAGCGCCGGGCCAGCGCGGCGCGCGATTATCTGGTGGCGCGCGGGGTGAATTCCGGCCGGCTCAGCGTGATAAGCTATGGCAA
>SHWN01000117.1 GCA_009693795.1 Acetobacteraceae bacterium | reverse complement strand
AAGCAGCGGAGCGCCACATCGCCAATGGCGCGGTCTGGGCCGAAACCCCGCGCGAGGTGGCGGCCGCGTCAGATATTGTCTTCACCTCCCTGCCCGTGCCGGCGGATGTGGAAAAAGTGGCGCTGGGGGAGAACGGCATCATCGCGGGCCTACCAAAAGACGGCGCCTATCTCGATCTTTCCACCAATTCGGTCAAAGTGGTGCGCGCGCTGAACGCGGTCTTCACCGCGGCAGGAAAATTCATGCTAGATGGCCCCGTTTCCGGTGGGCCACGCGGCGCGAATTCCGGCCGGCTGGCGATCTGGGTAGGCGGCGACGAGGCTGCCTATAACCGCGTCAAGCCGGTGATGGAGGCTTTCGCGGACCAGATCCTTTACATCGGCCCCTCCGGCGCCGGCACCATCGCCAAGATGGTACACAATGCCACCAGCGGCGTGATGAACATCGTGCTGGCGGAATTGTTCGCCATGGGCGTGAAGGCCGGGGTGGAGCCGCTAGCGCTATGGGAAGCCGTGCGCCAGGGCGCCGGTGGGCGGCGGCGCACCTTCGACGGCCTAGCGGACCATTTTCTGCCCGGCGAATACGACCCGCCGGACTTCGCGTTTCGCCTACTCCATAAGGATGTCTCGCTTGCCGCCGAGCTTGGCCGCGATGTCGGCGCGCCGATGCGCATGGTGGCGCTGGCCATGCAGGACATGCAGGAAGCGCTCAATCGCGGCTGGGGCCATCGCGACAGTCGGGTTTCCATGCTGCTGGCGCCGGAGCGCGCCGGCATTCCGAAAATCAAGGTCGACAAGCAACGCATCGCCGCAATCCTGCAACGCGATAACAAAACCTGATAAGCATGGCCCGTCGGAAGGAAGTTCGGGGGTTTTGCCTCTGACCCCTCTTTTACGGTAATTGCGAACGAGCGGAGAACAACCCCGAGACGAGGCCAACGCTCCGCTAATTTACACCGAGATCTGCGCCAAATGTTCTGACGACGGACAGTGGCGCGGGTGCTGAACGTATTGGGTCGTGAGTCAGTTTAAATCCGGCACCGGCCCGCACCTACACCCCATCTCCCCTCGGGCACCAACAGCTAATGTACGCTCGATGGGTGGCCGGATGGGGATGCGGGCCGGTCCCGGACTTACTGACCCACTACCACGCGTTGCACTGAACCCACCCACGGATTAGCATCCGTCCGGTAACCGAGGAAAGCATCATGAACGTAATCACCGACCTTGATGCCATCAGCGCGGGGCAGAATCTGACGCGCAAATTATCCGATCAGGCACGCACGCTGCGTTATGAGGCGCTCAGCGCCGAAGCCCGAGAACTCGCGCGCCAATGCGTGCTCGATTACCTCGCCTGCACCATCGCCGGCGCCAGTGAACCGCTCACCAAAATTATGCTGGCAGAAATGGCCGAACAGGGCGGCGCGGGAGAAGCCACCGTGGTGGGCCATGCCGCACGCCTGCCAGTGCTCTCCGCGGCGCTGGTCAATGGCAGCGCGGCGCACGCGCTCGATTACGATGATGTCAATCTGGCGATGCCCGGCCACCCCTCTGTCGCGCTGCTGCCGGCCTTGCTCGCCATGGCCGAGGCGAACGGTGCCTCCGGTGCTGCGGTGCTTACTGCGTTCGTCGCGGGTTATGAATTGCAATGCCGGGTCGGCCGCGTGATCGCGCCAGGCCATTATGACGGGCTGGGCTTTCATGCCACCGCGACGGTAGGAAGTTTCGGCGCGGCGGCTTCCTGCGCGCATCTACTGGGCCTGGACGCGGCGCGATCGGCTACCGCGCTGGGCATCGCAGGCACGCAAGCGGCCGGGCTGAAATCGATGTTCGGCACGATGTGTAAACCGCTGCATGCCGGTAAGGCTGCCTATCACGGCCTGCTGGCCGCACGGCTGGCCAAGCGCGACTTCGACAGCCGGATGGATGTGCTGGAATGCGCCCAGGGGTTTGCCCGCACCCACAGTCCCGATTTTCACCCGGCTCGCGCATTTGAAACGCCGACCGGTGGCTATCACCTCCGCAATAATCTTTTCAAATATCACGCTGCCTGTTACCTGACGCATGGCCCGATCGAGGCGGCGCGCGTGTTGCGGCTGAACCATAACTTAACGCCGGACCGCGTCGGCGTAATCCGCCTGAGGGTCGATGGCGCGACGGATCGTGTGTGCAACATCGCCGCCCCCACCACGGGTCTTGAAACCAAATTTTCGCTCCGCATGACTACGGCCATGGCTCTGGCTGGCGTCGAAACCGGCAGGCTGGATAGCTACAGCGAAGCCAACGCCGCCGATCCGGTGCTGAACGGCCTGCGCGACAAAGTTGCCATCGAATTCCAGTCCGGCTGGCCGCACACGAAAGCGGAAATGGAAATCGAGACAACCGACGGCGCGCGAATGAGCGCAACCTATGACGCCGGCGTGCCCGCCGAGGATGTGATGGAGCAAGGCCGTCGGCTAGAACAGAAATTCCACGCGTTGGTCGACCCCATCCTGGGCGCCGCGCGCGCCCGCGACATCGTCGCTTTGGTCCAGCGCTTCGACAGCCTGGCCGATGTGCGCGCTCTGGCCCTCGCCTGCGCCGCCCCGTAGAGTTCGCCCGTACCCCGGTTTCGGCCCTTGAGAACGGCGCCAAATTGCGTTACCTGCTTGCCCGTGCCGGCCAGCCGGTCACCGGGATGGCCCCGAACAGGGTCACCACGGTCGATGGCTCCACCCAAAATCCGGCAGCCCATCGCATCTATTGGGGCGTAGCCAAGCGGTAAGGCAGCGGATTTTGATTCCGCCATTCGGAGGTTCGATCCCTCCCGCCCCAGCCACTCATATTGCCGGCTTTCCCCGCTTTCCGGTATGCGTCTAAAACCGTGCGAATAGCCAGGACCGTAGATGTTTTCGTGAAACAGACTGTTAATCCACAGGTCCCTGGTTCGAACCTAGGTCGGGGCCCGCACTCTGCTAATTTCAGCTGCCGGTCGGGCTAAATATTCTGACAACTGACAAGGCTGCGCGTCGATGTCTGCGATCCACCCTCAAACTAAATGAGGTGAGTGACGGGAAAATAGGAATTCCTATAAAATATTGAGTTAGCGTGCAGCACGCCTTCAATTTTGAAACATTATTAAACTTGACAGAATCAGCGATCACGATCGACCGGAACGCACATCAAGGCCAACTTTAACACATCCTGCCTGTCTCGTAGTCCCCGACGGGGAGACAGAGGTCGGCACCTATTGCAGCACCATCCCCGTGTACCCTGCCGCCGCGATCTTGTCGCAGTGTTCCCGGTAGGCCGGGGCACCGCCCTGGTATTGCAGGATGCGGCGGACGTTCTTGCCCTCCACATTGGTGTTGATCCCAGTGAGCCAGGAATCCACCTGTGCGTAGAGGAGGCCGGAAGCGACTTCTTCCACATGCTGCGTCCAGTCCGCCTCGGCTTCGGGTGTTGATTCGATGCGCGCCATACCGCGTTCGCGCGCATGGCGCATCAGGTCGGTGATCCAGTCCACGTTCTGTTCGATGCAGCGCGGAACGTTGCAGCGAGTGGAGGCGTTGTGCGGGCCGACGATGGTGAGCAGGTTGGGAAAACCGACACACATCAGGCCGAGAAAGGTCTTCGGCCCATCCGCCCAGTAGTCCTTCAGGCTGACGCCGTTGGTGCCCTGGAATTCGACGCGATCGAAGGCACCGGTGACGCCATCGAAGCCGGTGGCATAGATGATGATATCGAATACGTATTCGCCGTCGCTGGTCCTGATGCCTTTTTCAGTTACCCGTTCGATCGGGGTTTCCAGCACGCTGACCAATTTCACATGCGGCAGGTTATAGGCTTCGTAGTAGCCAGTTTCTTGCGGCACGCGGCGGGTGCCGAAGCCATGGTTCTTGGGGATCAGCCTATCCGCTACCACCGGGTCCTTCACGCGCTGGTAGATCTTGCGGGCGACGAACGCGCTGAACAGCGCATTTGCCTTCGGGTCTGTCATCATGTCGCGGAAATTCGCCATCCAGATGCTGAATCCAGGTTCGGCATAGAGTTTTTCCCAAAACCTCTCGCGTTCCCCCGCCGTCACCTCGAACGTGCCGCGCGGATCGGTGTTGTGGATATAGCAGCCTGGGGTCTGGCGCAGCAGTTCGAACATCGCAGGATAGCCGGCCTTGATCTTGCACTGTTCTGCTTCCGTGATGGCGCGGTTGTGCAGGGGCGTGCACCAGTTGGGTGTGCGCTGGAAGACGGTAAGCTGGCCGACCAGGGGTGCGATGGTTTGGATAACCTGCACGCCGGTGGCGCCGGTGCCAATGACGGCAACGCGCTTGCCGGCGAAGTCCACGGGATAATGCGGCCAGCGATAAGTGTGGAAGGATTGGCCCTGGAAGCTGTCAACGCCCGGGATGCGCGGCAGCGTATCGGCCGACAACGGGCCCATGGCGGTGATGAGAAAGCGCGCGGTATGCGTGCTGCCATCATCCAGGCTGATGGCCCATTCGCAACGTGCCTCATCGAAAGCCGCGGCGCGGACGCGGCTATTGAAACGAATGTCCTTGCGCAAGTCGAAACGGTCCACGACGTGGTTGATATAGCGCAGCGTTTCCGGCTGGCCGGCGAAATGCTCGCTCCAGTCCCACTCCTCCAGCAATTCGGGGGAGAAAGCGTAGCCGTAGGTGTAGCTTTCGGAATCAAAGCGCGCGCCGGGATAGCGGTTCCAGTACCAGGTGCCGCCTACATCAGTGCCCGTCTCAAGCACCCGCACATTCATGCCAAGCTGGCGCAGCCGGTGCAGCTGGTAGATACCGGCGATGCCGGCGCCTATGATAATCGCGTCGTAAGAACGGACAGCGGCGACCTTTGCCGTGTCTACTGCAGTCGCTAGATCTAGCATGTCCCCTGGCCTCATTAATCCCCGTCACGGCAATGCCGTATTCGATGCTGGCACGGAAGGGGGGATAGGCCAAGGGTCCCGGACCCTAGCTGTGGGGGTGGATAGCGCTAGGGAGTAACAGATGTCGCGGGGGCATCACTCATTGGCTGCTGCGTACCCCGGCCGAGCCATCCGCGCCATGCTTGTAGGTTTTGCAGCCGAGCCCAGCTAGCTTGACGGCACCGGAGAGACAATCGGAGATTCCTTTTGAGCGATACCGTTGATGGGGCTGAATTTCGCAGGGGAGGCATCCTAAGCCTTACCGGCCGGCAATGGCTGATCCTGGGAATGGTCGGGCTGGCCAACATGCTCTTCAACATGACGATCACTCTAGCGAACCTCGTGCTTCCGCAGGTGCGGGGAGCACTATCCGCGACACAGGACGAGATCTCCTGGGTGATCACGCTCAATTTAGTCGCAACCGCCATAGCCACACCTGTGACGGCTTGGCTGGCCAGCCGGCTTGGCTGGCGAAAGATGATGCTCTGGGCCGTCGGCGGGTTCACCTTTGCGTCGTTTCTGTGCGGGTTGGCAAACAGCCTGGAGACGCTCATCCTTGCACGCGTTCTGCAGGGTGCATTCGGAGCGCCGATCGCCCCTCTCGGCCAAGCCATTCTATTGGCCACGTTTCCTCGACACCTTCAACCCTTCGCACTCGTTATGTGGGGTGTGGGGGCGGTGTTTGGCCCGGTTGTCGGCCCAATTCTTGGCGCCATGGCGACAGAGGCGTGGAATTGGCAGGCGGCGTTTTTCATGATCGTGCCTCCCGGCATCGGAACGCTGATCTGCATCTGGTTTGCCCTGCGCGATCACACATCCACTGCCGCTCTGCGCTTCGATTGGACCGGGTTTCTGGCTCTCGCAATTGTTCTCACCTGCGCGCAGCTCGTCTTCGATCGTGGTCAGAGAATGGATTGGTTTGATTCTCCCGAGATCGTTGCCTACACATTTCTGGGCGTGCTTGCGGCCTGGGTTTTCGTTAGCCATTGCCTCACATCGTCGCAACCCTTCCTTGACCCGCGGATTTTTCTGGATCGGAATTTCTCGATCGGAACCCTGATTGCGTTTGTGATGGGCATGCTGAGCTTCCCCACCCTGGTTCTGTTCCCCACCCTTCTGCACGATCTCCGCGGCTATCCGGAAGACGCTATCAGCCTACTCATCTCCGCTCGTGGGCTAGGGAACTGGACCGCCTTTCTCTTTATCACCCAACTAACGCGGCTGGCGCCACGATTTGCGATCGGAACTGGGCTGGCAATCCAGGCAGCCGGAAGTTTTTGGATGTCCCAATTCGATATCAATGTCACGCAGGCGGACATATTCTGGAGCCACTATCTCATGGGTCTCGGCAATAGCGTAGCTTACACGCCAATGGCAGTCATGACGTTCTCGACATTGGCACCGAATAAGATCACCGAAGGCGCAGCGGTATTTACGATGATGCGTAACTTCGGCGGGAGCCTGTTTATTTCCCTTGTCATTCTTGTGCTAGTGCGCTCCACCAACGTGAACTATGCGGGAATTTCTGAGTTCATCACTCCCTATAACAAGACCCTGACATTCCCCGGTCTGCCCGCATCGTGGAATCTGGAAACGACCAGCGGTCTGATGCGACTTTCAAACGAAATCCTGCGTCAGGCTGCGATGATCGGCTACATCAACGCCTTCTATATGATGGCGATATTAGCTGCTGTGTCTATTCCGCTCGCGGTCTGCCTTCAGAGAGTGCCGAACCAGCAAAGGTGACCTGGAGGTTCGACTGCCCCCTACCGATGCGGGGTCACTCCTCCGAGCCGATCTCCCCTGTCGCCCGCGCGGCCACGTAAGACGTTTTTCAACGCAATCTAAGCTGCTCGAGCGTCGTCTTTATCTCGCCGTTACCCGCCGGCATCGGCATGAGCCCGATCAGGGCTTTCGTGACGCCCCCGTCGACGGGAATATTCGCCCCATTGATGTAACGGGAGGCGTCCGATGCCAGGAAGACGGCGACGTCGGCAATATCCTCACCACTGCCGATGCGCGCCAGCGGGACCATCGCTTCGCGGGCTTCTCTCAGGGTAATATCGCCATAGGCCTCGGCATGGGCCGGGGTCGAGATCATGCCGGGGCTAATGGCGTTGCAACGGATACCGCGTCCACCCCATTCAACGGCCGTCAGGCTCGTGAGCCCGATAACCCCCGCCTTGGCCGGCGTGTAGGCACCACGCATCGCCTGTCCGTAAGTGCCCGCCATGGAGGCGATGTTCACGATTGTACCCTTGCCGATGGCGAGCATGCGCCGCCCGACGATCTGCGTGCATACGAAGACACCAGTCAGGTTGGTCGCAATCTCACGGTCCCAGGCGGCCCGCGACAACGCCTCAAGCGGCGCCCGGTGGCGGATGGCGGCGTTGTTGACGAGCACGGCCGGCATACCGAAGGCCGATTCCGCGGCTCTGGCGGCAGCGTCCACCATCGCCTCGTCCGCGACATCAACCTTGGCTGAGATTGCCTTGCGGCCTCCAGCACGGAGCCGTGCCGCTTCCTCCGCCGCACCCTCGCCATTGAAGTCCCATAGGGCGACGGCGTATCCCGCGTCAGAGAAGCGCCCCGCGATAGCCGCGCCGATGCCGCGCGCGGCGCCCGTGACGATGGCCAATGATCCGTTCTGCTGCAATGGCGCGTCGGTCATGGATGCGTTCCCTTTTCGATGTCGCTGGCTGAGGGTAATCCTGCTCTGGGGAAAGAACACGCCCACGCGGGGATCGACCCGAGCGAGGATGCGTGGATCCAAATCTTCCTTGCGGCCCGTTTATTATCTTTAAGAAAAACTGTCCAACTGGCCGCGGCGGCGTGGTCGCTGCCAAGCACGCATCGAAGTTGCGGCAGGTCTGGGCTATCCTATTATGGCTCAACCATGAGCGCCGACTATGCGACCGGGCAGATAAATCATTGGGCACCG
>SHWN01000116.1 GCA_009693795.1 Acetobacteraceae bacterium | reverse complement strand
GCAAATATGTGCGCCTCCGGCGTACTGGAACGTTTCAAGGGGTTGCGCTTTGCTACCATAGAGGCCGGCATTGGCTGGGTGCCCTGGCTGCTGGATGCGATGGATGAAGGCTACAAGAAGCACCACATGTGGGCGCGTCCGAAGCTACAGGGGCTACCGAGCGATTATTACCGTGCGCATGGCCATGCCACCTTCCAGGAGGATCCGTCCGGCCTGACCTTGATGGCGCAGTACGGGCTGACCAACAACTTCATGTGGGCGAACGATTATCCGCATCATGAAGGCACCTGGCCACATTCGGCGGAGGCGATTGAACGCACTATGCCGAGGCTGGACGATGCTAACCGCGCCAAGGTGCTTGGCCTGAATGCGGCGAAGTTCTTCAACATCGAAGTCCCCGTGCACCAGAAGGTTTAGAGTAGTATCCTTTCGAATAGGATCATTCGAACGGATAAAGCTTCTCGCTCAAACAAAGAGATAAAGCCCTTTCTGTGCTTCTATCAGCACGGAAAGGGCTTTAGAATTTGATTGTATCTACGTGAACTGTATTTGGCGTGGCGAAGTTAGGTAACACACTCGGTTGAGGTGAACTGGTTGAGCAATGATCCAGCGCGCTGCCAGACGGCTGCGATGGATTATTCGCCGGCTTTTTGAAGCAGTGTTTTCAGTTTGGCGAAGACTTGGTCGATTGGGTTCAGGTTGAGGCCGTAAGGCGGCACCGTTGAGTGGTCCGTCGATGATACAAGGTGCGGTGATGCCTTCGGCACGCAACGCGACCAGGAAGGATATCATGACCCCGGCCGCGTGGAACGCGAACAAGCAGACGCTGCCCCCACGGCGCTCGACCATGCGTGCGGATCATGTTGGTCCTGGCCCATGTCTCATCGATGAAAACTGGGCGACTGGGATCAACGCGGCCCTGGTGACGCTTCCATCGCGCGTGCTTTCGCGCCGCGTCGGGTCGTTCCTGCTCGGTGGCGTGCAGGGCTTTTGTTATAGGCGATCCCCTCCGCCGCGAGGAAATCTCACATGCCGCCATAGCTGACTTCAGTGCCGTGCCCGATCAACTTAGCGGGTAATGCGCGCTCGGCCAGGTTAGGTGCGGCCGCGACCCGCGCCAGCAGTCCTCCAGGCGTGCCGGAAGCCCCCGCGATTCAATCAGACGTGATCACGCTCTAGCCGAGTTTAGGGCAAAGCCCCCAATCCTCCTGCCCGCAGGTCGCGCCCAGCGAGACTTAGTACAAGACGGCACTGGCCCGCTCCCCTACCCGACTTGATCTGTCCGGCGTGATCCGGCTCGATGGGCGCCGCACCATGCGTGCGCAGCAAGGAAGGAGATCACCCTGATGATTACCCCAGCCTATATCTGCATGATGACCGCATACGGCATGGAGATGAATCGCCGCATCTACGCCGCCGCTGCGCTGATGACCGACGAACAGCGTAAGCAGGATCGGGGACTGTTCTGGAAATCCCTGCACGGCACGCTCAATCATCTGATCTGGGGCGATACGCAATGGATGTCGCGTTTCGCTGATTGGGAGAAACCGGCCGTCGGCGGCAAGCAGAGCGCTGCCCTGTTCGATGATTTCTCGGCGCTACGCTCTGCGCGGGAGGCGATGGACCGGCGCCTCACCGACTGGGCGGCGCAGGTGTCAGATGCCTGGCTGGGGCGGGACCAAAACTGGTATTCAGGCGCCGCCGGGCGCGACATGGTGGCGCCGCGGCAGATGCTGATGGTGCATTTCTTCAATCACCAGACCCATCACCGCGGGCAGGCACACGCCGCGCTGACGGCGTGTGGCCATGACCCAGGCGACACCGATCTATTCCTAATCGTGGGCGCGAGTTAGATCCGTTTACTGCGCCTGTTGGATCGCCGAGAGCATCCAGTTGGCGCCGGGGGTGCGGACGAAGGTCCAGAGCTCTGTCGCTTCCATCGGCTGCGCCGGATCGCCCTCCACCACGCGCCCGGTCATGTCGCGCGTGACGTCGACCAAGCTGAAACGCATGGCCACGGTGGCGTATTCGCGCCCCGGTTCCGACCAGGATTCCGCCAGATCGCCTTGCAGGAGTTTCACGTCGGAGACCGAGTTGCGCACGCCCCGGCTGGCTTGCTGGGCGAATTCGCTCTCGAAATAGGTGAGCATTTCCAAGGTAGCGAGGCGTTGCATTTCAGGCAGGCTTTGCGTGCTGTAGGCGGCCTGGATGGCTTTCAGCGATTGGTCGAACGACGAGAAATCGGCCGGGGTGATCTGCACCGGCGGGCCAGCGGGCGCGCTGCCGCCGCCGCGGTTTAGCGGCGCCGGCACTGGCGCGCCCATCGCCTGGGCATCGCCAGTGAACATCGCCGGGCCGCTGGGGGTGGCCAGACGCGAGCGGCGGAACAGGCGCATGGCCAGATAGATCAGACCGCCAATCAGGGCGACTTGCAGCAGCACGCCGAGGAGGCCGGCGAAACCGGCGCCGAACATGGATCCGCCCAGCATTAGGCCGAACAGACCGCCCATCAGCAGGCCGCCGGCGAGGCCGCTCATGAACCCACCTCGGCTCGGGGCCGCCGCGGTCGTGGCAGCGGCGGGCGCGGGGGTGGCGGAGCGCTGCATCTGCTGCGCGCCGCCGGGCGCGGTTTTGGTGGTGGGCGGCGCGGAGTAGGTATGGCTGCCACGGCTGCCCGACGAGTCGCCCTTGCCCGCGCGCGCATCCGCGACGGCAGGCACCAGGGCCAGCGCCGTAACGGCCGCCACAGCTAGGAACAATCCAGACCGGCGCATTGAAGATCCTCCAATAGGTTTGTCGTTAGTGGATTATATAGTCGAACCGTGGCGTGATTTATAGAGGGATCGTGCGGGGCACCCGAAAGCGGCGCAAACTCACCAAGTTTTCGTATGGTTGTAGGCTAGCCGAGTTGCGACAAGCCGGTCAAATTAGGCGCCCGCCAGGGTCATGCCTTCGATCCGCACGGTAGGCGCGTCGGTGCCCCGGCGAAACGTCAGGTCATTGGCGGGGGTCATGTGAAGGAACATCTCCAACAAATTCCCTGCGACGGTGATTTCCGCTACCGGCTCCGCCAGCCGGCCGTCGCGGATCATGAAACCCGCGGCGCCGCGGCTATAATCTCCGGTTAAGCCGTTCACCGCCGAGCCGATCAGTTCGGTGATGTAGAGGCCTTCCCTGATATCGGCCATCAGCGCGGCCGGGCTGATCGCGCCGGCGGCGAGATAGAGATTGGTCGATCCGGGCGAGGGGGGGCCGGAGGTGCCGCGCCCGGCATGGCCGGTGGAACGCAGGCCAAGCTGTCGGGCGGAGCGCAGATCGAGCAGCCAGGTCGTCAGCACCCCATTCTCGATTAGGGTCATTGCGCGGGTTGGCACGCCCTCGCCATCGAATACGCGCGAACGCAGGCCACGATGCCGACGGGGATCGTCGCGTACCATAATGCTAGGGGCGAAGATGCGTGTGTGGAGCTTGTCCTTCAGGAAGCTGGTGCCGCGTGCGATGGCGGCCCCGTTGATGGCGCCGACCAGATGGCCGAGCAGCCCGCCGGAAATACGCGGATCGTAAAGCACGGGCATTTTTGCGGTTTTCGGCCGCGCCGGGTTCAGCCGGCGCAGGGCGCGCTCTCCGGCTTGGCGGCCGATCGCGGCCGGATCGTCCAGATCGGCTAGATGCACGGCGGAATGGTAGTCGTAGTCGCGCTGCATGCTGGTGCCCGCGCCGGCCAGGGCGACGGCGGAGATCGAATGGCTGGTTCGAATTGCCCGCCCCGCAAAACCGGCGGAGGTGACGAGGGTGACCTCGCTGCGGCCATAGCCGGCCTCGGCACCTTCGGAATTGGTGATGCCTGGCATGGCGCGCATCGAATCCTCAGCCGTTGCGGCACGGTCAACGAGTGTGGCGGCGCCGGGCTCGGTGGGGTCTTGCAGATCAAGCGGGCTCGCATCGTCGGGGGCTTGTGGATCGGCGAGGCTGGAGAAAGGATCTTCCGGTACCACGCGGGCCATCGCGACGGCGCGTGCGGCGAGTTCCGCGAAGCCGGCTTGATCGACGGTGGTGGCGGAGACCGTGGCAATCCGCTGGCCTACAAACACGCGTAGGCCGAGATCGCGGGCCTCGGATCGTTCCACATGCTCCGTCTTGCCCAGCCGACGCTGCACGGAAAGCGTGGCGCCGCCTACCAACATTGCGTCCGCCGCGTCCGCCCCGGCCTTGCGGGCATGGATGATGAGGTCTTGCAGTAAGTTCAGGCCGTCCATTTTCTCCCTCATGCCGCCAATGTGTCGGCGATGGCGCCAACACTGGGTACGCGTTCGGCCGGACCGAGGGCTGCCAATGTTGGGGTAGCGCGGAAAATTCGCCGCGCCGCGCGGGAAATATCTTCCAACGTCACGGCAGTAATTTTCGCCACGGTTTCGGCAGCGGGGATGACGCGGCCGAAAAGCTGCACCTGCCGTGCCAATTGCTCACAGCGCGAGCCGGTGCTCTCCAGCGACATGAGGATCGATGCCTTTACTTGCGCGCGGGCGCGGGCAAGCTCTTCCTCGCCCACGACGCCCTGTACCTTGCGGATTTCTTCCAAAGTGACGGGAATCAATTCTTCCACTTCGCTTTCGCCAGTGCCAGCATAGATGCCAAAGATTCCAGTATCGGTATAGGGCTGGGCGAAGGAATAAACCGAGTAGACAAGGCCGCGGCGTTCTCGCACTTCCTGGAACAGGCGCGAGGACATGCCGCCACCGAACAGGGTGGACAGCAACAGGGTTGGATAATAATCCGGATCGGTGAAGCCGATGCCGGGAAAGCCCAGCACGATATGCACCTGGTCGAGATCGCGCGCCTCGCGGAATTCGCCGCCTTGATAAAGACTGGGCACGGGGGAAGGCGGCGCGGCGTTGGGTAGATCGCCAAAATGCTTGTGCGCCAGGGCGACGACGTCGTCGTGACGCAGATTGCCGGCAGCCGCCAAAACGGTATTGGTGGGGGCGTAACGGCTGCGCATATAGTTCATCAGGATGCTGCGCGGCATTTCGCGGATGTTTTCTTCCGTGCCGAGCACTGGGCGGCCCATCGGCTGATTTGGAAAGGCGACTTCCTGGAAGCGGTCGAAAATAATATCGTCGGGGGTGTCATTGGCCTGGCCGATTTCTTGCAGGATCACGCCGCGTTCGCGTTCCATCTCCTCGGGCTCGAAAGTGGAATGGGTTAGAATGTCGCCGATAATGTCGGCGCCGAGGGCGAGGTCATCCTTTAACAACTTAACATAATAAGCTGTCTGTTCGCGCGCAGTATAGGCGTTGATATGTCCGCCCACGGCCTCCACTTCCTCGGCGATCTGCGTAGAGTTGCGCCGTTCGGTACCCTTGAAGGCCATGTGTTCGAGAAAATGCGAGGCGCCGTTTTCGACCTCGGTCTCATGTCGCGTGCCGGTGGCGACATAGGCGCCGATGGAGACGGTCTCGACGCGGTCCATGCGCTCGGTAACCACGTGTAGGCCCGACGGTAGGGTGGTGAGTTGGATGGCGGTGTTGTCGCTCATGCGGTGTTCCTTCGCGCAAAAGTGCGGGTGTGGGATTGCACCGCGGCCAGATTGTTGGGCAAGACGGTGTAGTGTTCGTCGCGTTGATATAAGTCTGCCAGACGCGGTGGCAATGCGGGGGCGATGCCGATGGCCTGGCGCATGGCGTCAGGAAATTTTGCCGCATGCGCGGTGGCCATCGCGATGATGGGAATTTCCGGTGCCCCGCCATGGGCGCGCGCGGCGGCGATTCCGATGATACTGTGTGGGTCAGCCAGATAGCCGGTGCGGCCATGCAGGGCGCGGATTTCGGTCAATGTGCTGTCGTCGTCGAGGCGAAAGCCATGGAACAAGGCGCGAGCATTTTGCCACGTCGCGTCGGGAACAGGCATTTTTCCGGTGGCACGAAAGGTCTGCATCGCGGTGGCGGTGGCAGCGGGGTTGCGGTGCAAAAATTCGAATAACAACCGCTCGAAATTCGAACTGACTTGGATATCCATGCTGGGAGAAAGGCTGGGTTCCACCGGACGCATCGACATATCGTTGGCGTCGAGGAAACGCGCCAGAATATCGTTGCGGTTGGCGCCGACGATTAGGCCCGCGACGGGCAGCCCGATCCGCCGTGCTGCCCAGGCGGCCAGCACATTACCAAAATTGCCGGTTGGTACACTGAATGTCATTTCCCGGTCCGGCGCGCCCAACGCCAGCGCGGCGGCGACATAATAGGGAATCTGCGCCGTGATGCGCGCCCAGTTGATGGAATTCACCGCCGAGAGATGCATCTCCTGGCGAAACGGCGCGTCGGCGAACATCGTCTTCACCAGATCCTGGCAGTCGTCGAAATTTCCCGCGATGGCGATATTGGCGACGTTGGGTGCGTTGACCGTGGTCATCTGCCGACGTTGCACTTCGGATGTGCGGTTGTGCGGATGCAGGATGACGATGTTAATGCGGTCGCGGTTGGCGCAGGCCTCGATGGCGGCCGGCCCGGTATCGCCCGATGTCGCGCCGACGATGGTGACCTGTTCGCCGCGCGCGGCCAGCACATGGTCGAACAGTCGACCCAGAAGTTGCATCGCCATATCTTTGAAGGCGAGGGTGGGACCGTGGAAAAGCTCCTGCACCCAGAGATTGGTATCCAGCTGCACCAGCGGCGCGACGGCGGGATGGCCAAAACCGGCGTAGGATTCTTGGCAGAGGCTGCGTAGGGTCTCGAACGGGATGACGGCTCCGATGAAGGGGTGCATCACCCGCGCGGCCACCTCGGCGTAGGGCAGGCCGCGCATCGCGCGAAAATCGGCGGGCGAAAAATGAGGCCAGGATTCGGGCATAAACAACCCGCCATCCTCGGCGAGGCCAGCGAGGAGTACAGCGGCGAAGTCAGGCGCGCTGGCCTGACCGCGGGTGGAGATGTAGCGCATGGGCGGAACCTAGGGCGATTTGTCCCGCCCTGCCAGAGCGCCTCAGATCACTTGCCAGAAGATGAGAATCATTCCGATTGCGGCGATGAGCCAGGATAAGGTGCGCAGGACCGGAATGCCGATGACGTAGAGGATTGCATAGGCAAGCCGCGCCCAGAGGAAGAGTTGCGCGCCGAGCACGGTGGTGGCGTTGCTGCGCCCCGCCGTGGTGGCGATCAGGACCAAGGCCGCGAACAGCACAAAACTTTCCAGCATGTTGCGGTAGGCGCGCTGGGCGCGGTCAGCGGCGCCGGTGAGCGCAGGCATGTCCTCCCGGTTGCCCATTAGGGTGGGCAGTCCAGCCTGCGGGATGGCGAGCAGCACGGCGATGAGGATCTGCGTAAAAGCGAGGGCCGCCGCGCAGGCGAGCAGGATGAGTTCGGTTTTCATTATGTTTCTCCGGTTTGATTATGAGTTAGGCACACCCTTGGTCGTCGAATACTCAAAATGCAGGGCTTCGCCCGGATGGACGATCGGGTGGATGGCGTGCGCGGCGACGGCGGCTTCGGAAAATCCTTGTAGGATGAGTTTCAGTTTGCCCGGATAGGTGACGACATCGCCGATGGCGAAGATCCCCGGGATGCTGGTCTGGCAGGTGGCGGGGTCGATAGTTAGGTGATTGCGTTCGAGCGCAAGACCCCAGGCAGCGATCGGGCCGAGATCCATCGACAGGCCGAAGAAGGGGAGAAGAATATCGGCGGGGAGCACGCGCGTCTCGCCTTGCAATGTGACGACCTCCACTCCGCTCAGTACGCCGCCCGCGCCGTGCAGGCCGTGCAGCTGGTAGGGAATGACCATTTCGATCTCGCCGCGCGCGGCGGCTGCGCCCAGTAGTGCGGTGGTTTCCGGGGCTGCGCGGAATTTTGGCCGGCGGTGGATGACGGAAACGCGGGCAATATCCTTCAGCGCGAGTGCCCAATCGACGGCGGAATCGC
>SHWN01000115.1 GCA_009693795.1 Acetobacteraceae bacterium | reverse complement strand
GCAGCAGCAGACCTTGCGTGTCTAAGAGAAGATGGCGCTTCTTGCCTTTGGTCTTCTTGCCGGCATCATAACCGTGTGGATCAGTTGAATGCCCGCTTTTTCAGGGCTCTTAACGCTCTGGCTGTCGATGATCGCAGCCGTCGGAGAAGTGTAAGAGACCGTTTGAAAAGCCCTCGATGACTGGTTCTCCGCCATCCACGCCAATCCGGAAACCTGCCCCGATTACATCCAAGTCGATGGCGGCGAAGGCGGCACCAGCGCCCCCCGGCACTACTCGCTGAATATATCGGCCTGCCAATCACCCAGGCCCCACCGATTGCCGCCAAGGCCTCGGCGAACGCATCCGCATCATCGCGTCGGGAAAACTGATCACGCCGGAGAAAGTCACCTGGGCGCTCCGCTTGGGCGCCAATTTTGTCTCCACGGTATACGGCTCCAGCCATTGCCCCACCGGCGTCACCGCCTCGGACCCCCACCTCGCCAACGGGCTCGATTCCACCGGCAAAGCCGCCCGCTACGCTCAACGCGGGCGCGAGGAAACGGAAAGCATCGCCCATTCCTGCGGCGTGACAGACTTCTTCGGCTTTCGCCCGCGTAGCGTGATACAGATTAAAGGCGGCGTCCCCGGCTTCCGTAACGCCAGTGGCGGGGAGGCCTGGAGAATAGGATGTCGTCGGTTTATGCTGATCGGCGAAACCCTCAACCTGAGAGGCTCCCATGACCCCTCCGCCCCCGACTTTCGGTGCCAATTCCAACGCCGCGCGCGACATCGCTGCCGTGCTGCATCCCTACACCGATCTGGTGACGCATCAGGAGGTTGGCCCGCAGATTATCACCAAGGGCAAGGGCGTCCGCGTCTGGGACGATAGCGGCAAGGATTATATCGAAAGCGTCGCCGGCCTATGGTGCGCCTCGCTCGGCTTCGACAATGAACGCCTGGTGCAGGCGGCGGCGAACCAGATGCGCAAGCTGCCCTTCTATCACGGCTTCAACGCCAAATCGCACGAACCGATGATCGAACTGGCGGGAATGCTGCTCGCCCGCGCGCCACTGCCAATGAGCAAGGCCTTCTTCGCCAATTCCGGCTCCGAAGCGAATGACAGCGTCGTCAAGATGATCTGGTATTTTAACAATGCCATCGGCCGCCCGGCGAAGAAGAAAATCATCGGACGGTTAAAGGGCTATCACGGCATTACTCTTGCCGCCGCGTCCATCACCGGCCTACCGGCCAATCACCGCGCCTTTGATGTACCCTTACCCGGATTTTTTCATACCATCACGCCGCATCTTTATCACAGCGGCATACTGGGCGAGACCGAGGAAGCGTTCGCCACACGCTGCGCCGACGAACTGGAAAAACTTATTCTTGCCGAGGACCCCGATACCGTCGCCGCGATGTGGGCCGAACCCGTACTCGGAGCCGGCGGCGTGATCGTGCCGCCGCATGGCTATTATAAAAAAATCCAGGCCGTCTTGCGAAAATACGACGTCCTGTTCGTCGCCGACGAAGTAATCTGCGGCTTTTGGCGCACCGGCAATTACTGGGGCAGCCAGACCCTTGACATGCAGCCTGATATCATTACCTGTGCCAAGGCGCTGTCTGCCTCGTACCTGCCGATCTCCGGCGTCATGGTCAACGACCGCGTCTTCCAGGGCATCGCAAAACAGAGTCATGAAATCGGCACCTTCGGCCACGGTTTTACGTATTCCGGCCACCCCGTCGCCGCCGCTGTCGCCATTGAAACCCTAAAAATCTATGATGAAATGGACATGGGTGCGCATGTCTGCGATGTCGGCCCTTACTTCCAGTCCGCCCTCCGCCAGTGCTTCTCTAGTCATCCTTTGGTCGGCGAGGTCCGCGGCGTTGGCCTGATGGCCGCGGTCGAACTAGTCGCCGACAAAGCAACGCACGGCAACTTCCCACCCACCGCCAAAATCGGCCCGCGCGCCGTGGCGCAGATGCAGGAGCACGGCGTCATTGGCCGCGCGGTGATGAATGATTCGCTTACCTTTTCCCCACCTCTGATCATTACCCGCGCCGAAATCGACGAACTGATCGACCGCACCGGGAAGGCCCTCGATGCCCTAACCGTGCAATTGCGACGCGAGAAGATCGACGTGGTGAGCTAATCACCGCCCCTCGATGAACGGCCCGCGCTTCATCGCCTGGGTGGTAACAGCTCAAGTCCTAGCGCAACTCGGCGCCCAGGCTTTACCCGCCCTGCTCCCCGGCGTCATCTCGGCATGGTCGCTCTCCAAGACTGAGGCCGGCTGGCTGGTCGGCGTGTTCTTCGTGGGCTATGTCGCCGCCGTGCCGGTGTTGGTTTCACTGACGGACCGGCTTCCCGCGCGCAACGTCTATATCTTCGGCGCCGCCTGCGCGGCCATCGGGCAACTCGGCTTCGCCTTCATCGCCGACGGCTTCTGGTCCGGCATGGCCTTCCGCGTCCTCAGCGGCGTCGGTTGGGCGGGCAATTACATGCCCGGCCTGAAAGCCATCGCCGACACCTTGGAGGGCGACGCCCAATCCCGCGCCATCTCCTGGCACGCGGCCGGATCGGGCATTGCCGGGGCCTCCTCCTTCGCCATTGCCGGCGCGCTGGACGCGCAGGCCGGGCCCCAGGCGGCGTTTTTGTTTGGCGGCATCGCGGCCATCGGCTCCGGCATCGTCGCCTTCTGCGTCATGGCGTGCGCCAGCCCCATCCATGCCCGCACCAAAATGCCGCGTGGCTTGCTGGATTTCCGCCCCGTGTTCCGCAATCGCCGCGCCATGGCCTGGATCGCTGGCTACACCGTGCATACTTGGGAACTAGCCGCCTTGCGCGCCTGGGGCGTCACCTTCCTCACCGCCACCGCCGCGCGCGGCGGCGCACCTGCTTGGCTGCCGGCACCAACCGTGCTGATGACAATGATCGGCCTGATCTGCATCGGGGTCTCCGTCACCGGAAACGAAATCGCGCAGCGTCTCGGCCGCGCGCGCGTTGTCACCCTGGCGATGTCCAGCGCCGCGCTATTTTCGCTGATCACAGGCTGGGCAATCGGGCTGCCGATCCTGCTAGCTACCGCCCTCGTGCTGATCTGGAATGCCTGCACCTATATCGACAGCTCCGCGCTAACCGCCGGTACCGTGCAGGCCGCCGACAAGGACTTGCGCGGCGCCACGATGGGGCTGCATTCCATGTGCGGCTATACCGGCGGCTTCCTCGGCCCGCTCGGCGTCGGAATTTTTCTGGATCTTGCGGGTGACAACGCCGCGCTGGGCTGGGGCCTTGGCTTCGGTCATCTCGCCCTCGTGACCTTGCTCGGGCTGACGGTGCTACGCCGCCTCGGGCAGTTCGCTGGGCACTAATACCAACCAACCATTAAAAATAACATGACTGGCCTCCTATCCATAGCATGCCCAAGTTACCGCGGCCGTTGCCGAGGTGCTTATTTCATGGATAGATGCGGACGCGGCTTGGCCTCGGAGGATTACGACGACCACACTGATCCATGCTTGCCGCCGGCTCGTGATCCCTGGACTGATCACCACTCTATTCAGCGTTAGCTTCAACACGAATGGCGCAACACAAGGTCAACTCGACCCACGACGCGGGCCACCAGGCTGCATGCCGGTCGCCGACCGGTAGATGGAACGTGACTGCTACACTATCGTGCCCCAGGATCTGGGGGTGTTATCCACCACAACATTGTTTTGGATTATCCCTGGCATCCCCACACGCACGGCCGCCGAAGCGGCAAAAACACACCGCAGCAGCGTGATAGAATCATTGGGTAAAATCTGGTTACTAACGATTGGGGAAGCGGGCTAGCACCCGGCCAGCGAAGAGCGCGCTGCGGAACTGGACCCGTTACAGATCAATGCCGGAAAGGCCTATACCGCCGCCCATATGGAAGCCATCTTATTACCTGACGCGGAGACCGCAAGCCGTCGGAACGCCGGACCAGAGACGCTCTACACCCTGGCCGGCGAGGAGTGCATGGAAACACCGGCAGGAAAATTCCTCAGGCGCCCGGGCAGTGCACCCATCATCGTACCCGCCAACGCACCGCATAAATTGACCATCACTGGCACGGTCGAACGCCGGTCCCTTACGCCGATCCTACATGAATCCCCATAGCCTGTGGTGAATAGGGCGCATGATCACCGCTGGACAGAGAAGGAACTATGCCGGTGCTAAAACCGGTTTTAGTGCATCCCTATAGGCCCCGATCGTCGCCGCCATGCCGAACTCCAATGCATCCGCCGTCAATTCATGACCGATGGAAACCTCATGCAGCCACGGCACCCGTTTTACCAGCGCCGGCAGGTTCTGAGTATTCAGATCATGCCCCGCATTCACCACCAGCCCGCGCGCGCGCCCTGCCTCAGCCGCCGCTGCGCACCCGGTCAGAGCCGCCGCCGCACGGCCAATGCCATGCGCATGCGCATATTCACCGGTATAAATTTCAAGCCCCTGCGCCCCAGTATCGGCAATCCGCATGGCCGCGTCGCCGTCCGGATCGCAAAACAAAATCACCCGAGCACCGAGCGGCCGCACAGCCGTGAGGAATTTCTCCACCACCGCCCGCTCCGCCGCATCCAGCTTCCAGCCTGAGTCCGAAGTAAACGCCTCCGGCTTGTCCGGCACCAAGGTAATCTGCTCCGGCCGTGCCGCCCGCACGACAGCTAGGAAGCGCTCGTCCGGATAACCCTCGAGATTCAATTCGAACTTCGGTCGCCACGCGGCAATGGCCGCGGCAATCACATCCACATCCGTCCGCCTGATATGGCGTTCATCGGGGCGCGGATGCAAGGTCACCCCCGCCGCCCCCGCCACATACACAATCCCGGCGAACCGCGCAGGGTCTGGCACCCCGGTATGGCGAGAATTGCGCAGCAGCGCGACCTTATTCAAATTCACCGAAAGCCGCGTCATCGCAGCCGACTGACGGTATAATCGGCCACCGCCATCAACCCCTGGCGCAATGCGCTGTCGGGAAAGATTGCCAAAGCGCGATTGGCATCGGCAGCAAACTTGGCCGCGCGATCCAGCGTGGCCTGAATGGCTCCGCACGAGGCCACCAAATGTAGAGCACGCTGCAAATCCGCCTCGGTCTGTTCGGACGCCTCGATGGTGCGTTGCCAGAAGGCGCGTTCCTCCGCGTCCCCGGCGTGATAGGCTGCAAGCACCGGCAAGGTCACCTTGCCCTCGCGAAAATCATCGCCGACGGTCTTACCCAGCACCGCCTCATCCGCCGCATAGTCCAGCGCATCGTCCACCAGTTGAAACGCGGTCCCCAGCGCCATGCCATACTCCGCCAGCGCCTGACCCTCGGACGCCGGCCGCTCGGCGATGATCGCCCCCACCTGACAGGCGGCAGCAAACAGGGCGCCGGTCTTGCACCGGATCACTTCCAGGTAGCGCGCCTCATCGGTGGACAGATCATTCTGAGTGGCAAGCTGCAACACCTCGCCCTCGGCGATCGTCGCGGCGGCGCGGGAGAGGATCTTCAGCACCGGCAGCGAACCATCCGCCACCATCAGCTGAAAGGCGCGCGCAAACAGAAAATCCCCCACTAGGACAGACGCCTGATTGCCAAAGACCACATTGGCGCTTGCCAGCCCTCGACGCAGATGGCTTTCATCCACCACATCGTCATGCAGTAAAGTCGCGGTATGAATAAACTCCACGCAGGCCGCCAAATCCACATGACGCTCTCCGCCCGCATAGCCGCATAGCCGCGCGGTCGCCAATGTTAGCAACGGACGCAACCGTTTACCCCCGGCGGCGACGATATGCGCTGCCAGCTGCGGGATCAGCGCCACAGGGCTGTCCATACGCGCGATGATGGCGTGGTCACAGGCCTGCATATCGGCTTCAAGCAGACTGGCCAGCGCACTCAGCGCATCGCCACGACCCGCCTTGTCAGCCTGCTCGGACACTCCCTCAGACAGGGACAGACTGGCAAGACCGACCAAAAACAACTCCTGACTTGCAAAGCTTTATGAATGGGCACCATATCGGCCGGTTTCAAACAGGGTCAAGCCGAGAGTGTGATTCGCGTAGATTTGTTGCCGGCTGCGGCCGATCTTCGCAAAGAAAGGTAGACTCTAGGATAGGTAAAGTAGATGCAAGTTATAGCGACAACGAACAACCCGGTGCGGATGAGTTTCCTCACGGCCCTTCTCGCCGATGCCGGGATCGCGGCCATCGTCCTGGATATGCACGCCTCCGTAATGGACGGCTCCATCGGCGCCCTGCCGCGCCGGATAATGGTGGCCGACGGGGAAGCCGCCCAGGCCAGACGCATCCTTGCCGAAGCCAACGAAATCTGATCACCCGGGTGGAAATCACCGAAAATACGTTACTGAACGGCCGCCTGCGCTACCGCCAACCTAGGCTAGGATTTCGCAGCGGTATCGAGCCCATATTCCTCGCCGCCACCATCCCAGCGCGCGCGGGGGAGCGGGTGTTGGAAGCCGGCAGCGGTGCCGGCGCAACCCTGCTCTGTCTCGCCGCGCGCGTCCCGGGTATCACAGCTTTGGGCATCGAGATCAACCCCGATCTCGTCGCCCTGGCCACCAGCAATGGCGCCATCAGCCCCCTGGCCGATCTGCATTTCATCGCCGGTGACATCACTGCTGGGCCCGAGATTGGTCTGTTCCACCATGCCTGCGCCAACCCGCCCTATCACACGTCAGGCAGCACGCCGTCGCCCCTGCCGGCCCGCGCGCAAGCCAAGCTCGCGGCGGCGGGATTATTCGCGGCGTGGATCGTGGCCCTGGCCAGCCGGCTCCGCCCACGGGGCACACTTAGCCTGATCGTGCCCGCCGCCGCCGTCCCAGCCTGTCTGGAGGCGTTCAGAGCAGCGCGCTGTGGTTCGGTGATACTGCTGCCGCTCTGGCCACGCGCCGGGCGCGTGGCCAAACTGGTCCTGCTGCGCGCGGTGCGTGGCGGACGCGGCGTGTTTCAGCTTCTACCTGGGCTAATCCTGCATGATGCGCACGGCTTCACCCCGGCGGCACAGGCGATCCTGCGCGACGCCGCGGCGTTGCCACTCGACAATCAGGGATGAAAATTGGCTAGCACATTTGCACCCGGCCGCACGCACCCACCGGAACCGGAACGGTTCAGGTGGCAGCAATCCTGCAAACGCCGAATAAGGCCGGTTCAGTGAGCGGGTGACGCAAATGCCACAACCGCTCATGCGCGGCGACCAAGCTTTCCATATTGCGCCGGCGCGTGCCATCAGGGGTCATCAGACGGCGGGTGACCATCAATTCCAACGCCTGCAGCAACCGCTCCGCGACCTCGAAAACAGCCTGGTCACAGGCATGGTGTAATGCGATCAAAATTTTGTCCGACAGGCGGCGCGTATAGCGCTGGACGGCGCTGGTACCATCTTGGACCACGGTATCTTCGAGATGTTCGCTGATTTTATCCATGCTCATCGTTCCGTATCCTTGACCCCGAGACCGCCAGATGGACACCAGGCTTTCGGGTGCCCTGAACCGGCCGGGGTTTGTTGGAGGCTCCAACCCCTGAGAGTCTGGATCGATGCCAAGCAAGCCGACGAACAAGTTTTAGCCTGAGGTTCAAGACTGGGCTGTGCGAATGGTGCTGGATCACGCGGCCGAGCACGCGACCTGATGGGCGACAATCCTGTTGATTGCAGCCAGATTTGCTGCACGGAGCGTCGGGTCGCTAGACGGAGCGTCGGGTCGTTACACGGAGCGCCTGGCGGAAGCGGGCATCGAGCCCTCGGTCGGTAGTGTCGGAGACAGCTACGACAACGCGCTCGCGGAGACCATCAACGGGCTCTAAAAGGCCGAGGTCATCCATCGGCGTGGGCCTTGGAAGAGCTTCGATGCCGTCGAATTGGCAACCCTGGAATGGGTGGACTGGTTCAACCATCGCCAGCTGCTGGAGCCAATCGGAAAGAT